>DATINY010000096.1:0-15282 GCA_035473755.1 Streptosporangiaceae bacterium | reverse complement strand
GCTACGCGAAGAACTTCCGTTCCCGCCAGGCGCAGTTCGACCGGGCCGCGCCCGACAGCGAGCTGGACATGCTGATCGCCGGGGTGGTGGTGATCGACCCCTTCCTCGGAGTCATCAAGACCAACATCGGGATCAAGGAGGGGCGGATCGCCGGGATCGGCCGGGCCGGGAACCCCGACATCACCGCGAGCGTGGAGCTGACGATCGGGCCCAATACCTGGCCGGTCAACGGCTACGGGCTGATCGCCACCGCCGGCGGGATCGACAGCCACGTGCACCTGATAACGCCGAGGCTGGTCCCGGCCGCCCTCTCGGCCGGGATCACCACGCTGATCACCGCCGGGTTCGAGGAGCCGCCGTACGTCATGGACAAGACCCTGCGGGCGTTCGAGTTCCTCCCGGTCAACCTGGGCCTGCAGGCCAGCGCCCGCACCGAGGTGCCGGGCCAGGTCGAGCGCGTGCTGGAGGCCGGCGCCTGCGGGCTGAAGATCCACGAGGACTGGGGCGCATACCCGGAGATCATCGACGCGACGCTGCGGCTCGCGGACGCCCATGACGTGACGGTGTGCCTGCACACCGACGGCCTGAACGAGTCATGCGAGCTCGAGGACACCGTGGCGGCCATCGGCGGCCGGGCGGTCCACGCCTACCACGTGGAGGGGGCCGGCGGCGGCCACATCCCCGACCTGATCGGGATCACCCGCGAGCCGAACGTGGTGTGCTCCTCGACCACTCCTACCATCCCCTACGGGCCGGCCACCGCGGCCGAGCACCTGGCGATGATCCTGGCCGTGCACGGGGGGTCGGCGGACGTCCGGGAGGACGTCGACGCCGCCCGGGAGCGGATCCACCCGGCCACGATGGCCGCCGAGGGCCCGTTGCACGAGCTCGGCGCCATCAGCATCATCAACAGCGACTCCCAGGGCATGGGGCGGATCGGCGAGACGATCCGCCGGACGTGGCAGCTGGCGCACGCGATGAAGCTCTGGCGGCAGACCGAGGCCGGGCAGGACTGGCCGGAGACGGCGCTGCGGCCGGAGCGGCCGGGTGACGACAACGAGCGCGCGCTCCAGTACCTGGCCAAGTACACGGCCGAGCCGGCGCGGGTGCATGGCATCGAGCGGGAGGTCGGGTCGCTGCGCCCCGGACGGCTCGCCGACATCGTGCTGTGGCGCCCGGCGTATTTCGGCGTCCGTCCCGAGCTGGTGCTCAAGGCTGGCTGGTTCGCCTGGGGCCCGAGCGGGGCGGGCAACGCCACCGTCGAGGGCGCCGAGCCCCGCCGCTACGGTCCCCACTGGGCCGGGCTGGGGACGGCTGCCCCGGCGCTGTCCACCACCTTCGTGTCCGTCGCGGCGGACGCCGCGGGCATCGGGCGCCGGCTGGGAAGCCAGCGCCGGTTCGTGGCGGTGCGCGGCACGCGGCAGATCTTGCGCAGTGCCCTGGTGGCGAACACGACCGTCCCGCCCGTGAAGGTGGACCGCTCCGACGGCGCGGTGCGCCTGCATGAGCGCGTCCTGCGGGCCGAGCCGGTCCAGCAGGTCCCGCTGAGCCGCCGCTACCTGCTCGGCTAGAACACGGGTTGGCTAGAACACGGGTCGGCTAGAACACAGAGATGTGCACGTGGTCGAAGTGGTTCGCGGTGATGCTGCCGCGGTCCGCCATCGGCACCCATCCCGCCGACGCCATCCGGATGTCCCAGATCCGCTGCCGGTAGATGATGTACATGATCCCGAGCCGCGACGCGTTCGCCTGCGCCCAGGCGGCGATCTGGGAGCCCAGCTGCACCTTGGCCGCGGTCGGCATGACGCCGCCGGAGCTCAGCATGAAGTCACAGGCCCGGCCGAGCGGATGCTCGCCGGAGGCCTCCGCGCGGAAGCAGCCGATGTCGACGAACGGGCCGAACCTCCGGTCGACCTCGTCCTTCACCTGGCGCATCCGGGGGGTGATGTTGTCGCCGATAACCGGTGACTCCGGCCGGAACTTGGCCATCAGGGCGTCGACCTTCCGCCGCTGGCCCGCCAGCGCGGTGACCTGCCGGCGCAGCTCGGCCATCTTGGCCCGGGCCGCCTGCTGGGCCTGCTGCTCGGCCGCCATGAGCTGCGCCAGCGCCCGCTCCTTGGCGCCGCGCTGCGAGCTCACGAATTGCAGCGTCGCCGCGTCCTGGAGCATCCGCTGGCTGTTGCCGCCACTCATGATCACCGTCATGGGATCCCGCACGCCGCCCATGTAGCTCGCCGCGGCGATCCTGGCCACTTCCTGCCGCGCGGTGCCCAGCTGGCGGCGCAGCCGCGCCGCCCGGGCCAGCGCCGACCTGGCCGCGCCCTCCGCGTCGGTAAGCAGCACCAGCTGGCCGCGGTACTGCCGGGTCAGCCGGGCGGCGCGCGCCTCCAGCCGGGCGAGCTCCCCGGGTGAGTTGGCGGCGGACAGCGCCCCGGCCCCGGGCACGGCTCGCGCGTCCGGGGCGGCATTCCCGGCCGACGGCACCAGCAGCGAGACGATGAAGATGGCGGCCGCCGCCACGGCACCGAGCCAGCGCCTGCGGGCGACGGAACCGCCGCGGGCGTCGTCGAAGGGATCCACTGGCTCCCCTAATTCCTCCGGCGGCCGGGCCAGCCATCAGGCTCACCCGGATAAGGCGGAACTCAGCATCGTAGCGCGGCAGCGGGCCCCGGCGCGGCGACATGCGGCGAGCCGTCGGTAATCCACCGGGCCGCGAGCAGCCCGGATGCCAGCGTGAGGACGCCGCCCGCGATCACGGCCGCGCTGAGGCCGAGCGCCTGGGCCAGCAGCCCGGCGATCACCGCCCCGATGGCGTAGCCGAGGTCACGCCAGAACCGGTACACCCCGAGGCCTTGCGCGCGCCACGACGGGTGGGTGTGGTCGGCGACGGCCGCGCTCAGCGCCGGCTGGGCCATCGCGGTCCCGATGCCGAGCAGTACCGCGCTGACCAGGCCGGCCGCCAGCGGCCGGGCCAGCAGGAGCAGCGCGGCGGGGAATGCGGCGGCCTGGACGACCATCCCGGCGACGATCATCGGCCGGCGCCCGATCGTGTCGGACAGCCGCCCGGTGAGCAGCTGGCCCCCGCCCCACAGGATCGGGTACAGGCCTTTGATCAGCCCGATCGCGGCCAGCCCGAGCCCGTGAGAGGCGAACAGCAGCGGGAACACCGCCCAGGTCAGGCCGTCGTTGAGGTTGTTGGCTAGCCCGGCCTGGCTCACCCCGCGCAGCGGCCGGCTCCGCCAGCTGGTGTCCTTGACCACGGTCCAGAAGGAGGTCCGGGCGGCACCCCGGTGGGCTGCTGTTCCGGCGGCGGCTGCTTCCACGGCGACGTGCCCGGCGGTGTCCCTGACCACCGCCGCGGACAGGACCAGCCCAGCTACGGCGTAGACCACCCCGATCAGCTCAGGCACCGGACGCAGCCCGTAGGCCTCGGCCAGGTACCCGGTCGCCAGCGCGGTCACGCCCACGGCCATGTAGCCGGCGGCCTCGTTCAGGCCCATCGCCACGCCCCGGCCGCGCGGCCCGACCAGGTCGATCTTCATGTTCACGACCATCGACGAGGTAAGGCCCTGGTTGACGCCGAGGCACAGGTTCGCGGCGACGATCCACCCCCACGCCGGGGCCCAGGCGAGCAGGAACGGGACCGGCAGGCCGACGGCCCAGCCGGCGACCAGCAGGGTCTTGCGGGTGTGCCGGGCGGTCAGCGGGCCCGCCACCAGGTTGGTCAGCGCCTTGGTGACGCCGAACGCGATGATGAAACTGAATACCGCCACGTAGCCGGACAGGTGGAACACCCGGGTGCCCACCAGGCCGGTGGTGGTCCGCTCCAGGCCGACCATGCCGCCGACGAAGACGTTCACCACCACCAGCAGCGTGAACTGCTGCCAGTTCGCGCGCAGCCCCAGCCGCACCCGCCCGGTGGCCGCGGCTGGCCGCGCACCCAGTGCAGCACCCATGTCGCCGATGAGCTCCCCTGCCCGTGTTCCTGCCTTCCGCCCATGCTGGGCTGGGGCGGTTGCAATGACATTGCAGCCAGCGACATTGCAGCCAGCGACATTGCAGCCAGGCGGGTAGCCGTTCCAGGCCAAGCCGGCAGCCGGTGCCGGACTGCCTGGCCGCGGTCATGCCGGGGGTGGGGGCAGGCCGCGGGGACCGCCTGCCGTTCAGCCCACGCCTTCGACCCGGCGCTGGAAGAACTGGATCGCTGCCTGCACAGCAGCCGGGCTGATCCCGACCGCAGTGTTCGGCAGCACGGCGAGCTCGCCGTCTGGCAGGGTGCGGTAGGCGCTGGCGCCCTCTTCGATCGAGCAGAACGGATCGCGGTCGCCGACCAGGATCAGCGTGGGCACCGTGATCGCGTTCAGGTCGTCGACGGTGTAGCCGCAGGGCTGGCTGAACCGGTCGAAAGACCAGGTGAGGACCTTCTTCCAGTGGTCAGGGCCCTGTGCCGTGTCGTGGTCGGCCTGCATGAGCTCAGCCATGGCCCGCAGGAAGGTTTGCTCGCTGTTGGCCATGACGTCCGGATCAGCATGGGCAGCGTCGGGTGCGCCGCCGAGCATCTGCCGGGTCATCACCAGGCCGGGTGTCCGCGGGTCGGGGTTGAGCAGGTCGTAGCCGCCATGGTTCACGACCGCTCGCACCGATGCGGGCTTGCGGATCCCGATGATGGTCGCGATATGCCCGCCATCGCCATAGCCGCAGACGAGCGGCCGATCGAGATGGAGGGCGTCGATCAGGGCAAACATGTCGTCGGCCAGCAGGTTGTAGGAGATCGGCCCGCCGGGATGGACCGTCCGGCCCGAACCGCGGAAGTCGGGCACGATGACGCGGAAGTGCCTCGCGAGGGTCTCGATATGGCCGAGATACGACGACAGCCATTCGGCCCAGATCGGGTTGGTCGAGATCATGCCGTTCTCGAGCAGAATGAGAGGTTCACCCGCTCCTGCTTCGGTGAAGTGGATGTCGATGCCGTTGGCGTGGATGAACCGCCCGAGCCTTGTACCGGACTGAGCCGCCATGGCTGCCCTCCTCATCTCGAGCACGAAGGGCCGCGGATCGAACAGCCTCATCCCGGGCGGTCGCTCGTGCAGTTCGCTCATGAGCAGACGATGCCGGGGGAAGGCCGCCGGAGCATCGGTGACCTCACCTATTTCCGGTGCCGAGTTCTCAGCTGCTGATGCTGGCGGCGAGCCGGGCCGCTTCAGCACGGCCCCGCACGCCAAGCTTGGCCAGGATGCGGGCCACATGATGCTCGGCCGTCTTCCGGGAGATGAACAGCCGCTCGGCGATCTCGGGGTTCGACAGGCCCTCGCCGACAAGCCCCAGCACTTCCTGCTCGCGCTTGGTGAGCCTGCCGATGTTCTTCGGGCCCCGCCGCGCCGCCTTCACTCCGAGTTCCCGCAGCAGTGCTGCCGCCGCGTCGGCATCGCGGCCCGCGCCGAGATCCTCGAAGACTGACAGCGCGGCGCGGGCCTCGCCCGCTGCCACCGCCTGATCGGCCCGAGCGAGCAGTCCGGCGAGCGACAGCCGGGTCTGTGCGGCGCGGTAGGGGATCTCGGCTTGGGTGAACGCGAGGAGTGCTGCTTCCAGCTGCCCCCGGGCCCCGGCCGCGTCAGTCGCCGTCAGGGCATGGCCGAGCAGCCTCCGGCCGTGGGCGACGATCAGATGGCAGTCCTGGGCGTCGCCGAGCTCGATGAGCGCGCGGGCGCGCCCGGCCGCGGTATCGCTGGTTCCCAGCGTGATCTCGGCCTGGCCGAGGAGCTCGACCACCGCGGCGAGGTCGAGCCTGCCGCTTCCCATGGCGTCCACCCGTCGGCGCAGGACGGCGGCGGCCAGCGACGGCTCGTTCCGCACGAGGTGCAGTGTGGCGACGGCCACCACCACCTCAGCGCGGCCTTCCAGACCTTCCAGCACGCGGGCGGCGTCTTCGAGCCGTCCCTGCGCCAGCCGCAGCTCAGCGAGCGTGCCCGACGCCAGCGCGTGCGACGCCGGAGTGATGCCCCGCGACATCGCGATGGCTTCAGTCAGGAACCTCTCGGCCGCGTCCCAGTCCCCGTTCTCGAACAGCACCCGCCCGTAGTGGGTGCGGCATTCCGCATACAGGAACGGGCACCCGTACCGGTCAATGAAGCGGTCCATCGCCTGCAGCCACTGCGTTGCCCGTTCGATGTCGAAGTGGCTGCTGCACACCAGCATCGTCATGCAGCTCGCATGAGCGGCCGTCAGTGGATCCCCGCACTCGCCGCCGAGCGCACCGGCCATCGCCTCATCGAGCAGGGCCATGCCGTCGGCGACGCGGCCCTGCTGCACGAGCGCGCCGCCCACCGCGGTCATGGCCAGCAACTCGAGATCGCTGTTCCCATTGGCCCGGCCGATCGCCAGCACCTCACGGGCCAGCCGCTCACTCTCAACTGGATCGTCGGTGACAAATGCGGTGCCGCCAAGCAGCTCACCCCGCAACTGTGGCGCCTCGGCCTCGACGATCCGCGCCGCGCGCGCCAGCCAGCCCCGGGCGGCCGCCACGTTCCCCATGAACTGCTTGTGATAACCAACCAGGGACAGCGCGGCGGCAGCGGCCAGCACCGGGTCTGGGCGCCGGCGCGCGGCCGCGTAGGCACGCTCCAACGACTGCATCATGGCCGGGAGGTCACCCAGCCAGTAACAGGCATTGGCCAGCCCGAGCAGCGCCTCGGGAACCTCGGCCACGCCGAGGACCGCGGCGAACGCGTCGCGGGCCGCAGACCAGTCCCCCGCCGCCATCGCCTCGAATCCGGCGCCGACCTGACTCTCGGTGGCGCCTGGCCCAGCGCCCGGTCCCTCGCTCACCTCAGCATCGTCGCAGATCACGCCCGGCTGGGCACGCCTCACTCGGGCTGGTGGCAGACGGCTTCGACGTTGTTGCCGTCGGGGTCGCGGACGAAGGCCCCGTAGTAGCCGGCGTGATATTCCGGCCACAGCCGCGGCTGGTGCAGGACCTCCGCCCCGCGGGCGGTGGCGGCCTCGAAGAAGGCGTGCACCGCCGCGCGGTCCGGCGCGGTGAACGCGAGGTGCGACTCGCGGAAGCCTTCCCCGGTGGCCTGACGGCCGAGCCAGAAATCCGGCGCGGGTGGCACGCCGTACCCGATGGCCTCGCCGAAGTCCAGCACCCGCTGGCCGCCGAGCGGGGCCAGGACTGCGTCGTAGAAGGCGGCGCTGGCCGCCAGGTCAGCGCACTGGATCGAAACATGATCTAGCATGCCGCCCATTCTGCCGGGCGGGAACGGATCGGGGGCCCGGCGCGTTGACGCGACCATGCAGGTCGAGATCTGGTCGGACGTCGTGTGCCCATGGTGCTATCTCGGCAAGAGGTACTTTGAGCAGGCGCTGGAGCGTTTCCCCCACCGCGATGAGGTCGAGGTCATCTACCGCTCGTTCGAGCTGGACCCGTCGGCGCCACCAGGGGTGACCACGCCGACGGTCGAGACGCTGGCCGGCAAGTACGGGATGGGCCTGGAGCAGGCCCGCGAGGCCCAGCGGCAGATGGAGCAGCGCGCCGCCCAGGCCGGCCTGACGTTCCGCATGGAGGACCTGCGGAGCGGCAACACCAGGGACGTGCACCGGCTGCTGCAGCTGGCCGGGGCGCGAGGCAGAGGGGCTGAACTGGCCGAGCGGCTGCACCGCGCGTACTTCACCGACCAGGCCTCGATCTTCGACCACGCCTCACTTGCCGGTTTCGCGGCCGATGTGGGCCTGGACCGTGACGAGGCGCTGGCCGTCCTGGCCGGTGACCAGTACGCCCAGGCCGTCGAGGCCGACGAGCAGGTGGCCTACTCGCTGGGCGTGACCGGCGTGCCCTTCTTCGTCATCGACCGCCGGTACGGGATCTCCGGCGCGCAGCCGGCCGAGACCATCACGCAGGTGCTCGATCGGGTCTGGGCCGAGACGGAAGCGGCATGAAGTACGGGGTGCTGATGTACAGCGACCCGGCCGAGACCAAGGCCATGCCGGCGGCGGACCGCGACGCGGTGGGCAGCCTGCACCAGTCGCTGCGGAGGGAGCTGCTCGCGGCCGGTGAGCTGGTGGGCGGCGCCGCGTTCGCCTATCCAGAGGACACCACCAGCATGCGGCTGGCCGGTGAGGCCGTGGCCATCAGTCATGGGCCGCTGCTGAAATCCGACGTACAGCTGACGGCGTATTACCTGCTCGACTGCGAGGACCTGAGCCGGGCGCTCTCGATCGCCGAGCGCATCCTGGATTTCCATGTCACCGCGGTCGAGGTGCGCCAGGTCCATGACTCGGTGGACACCCAGGAGCTGACCAGAGGAAGGTGACGATGCTGGATCCGGAGAAGCCCGCCCACGCGGCGGCCGCGGGCCGGTTGCGCGACGAGCTCATCATCTGGCTGACAACGGTGACCGAATCGGGCCAGCCGAAGCCGACCCCGGTCTGGTTCTTGTGGGACGGCCAGGAGTTCCTGATCTATAGCCTCAAGGACGGCAGGAAGACCGGCCACATCGTGGCCAACCCCCGCGTCTCGCTGCACCTGGACGGCAACGGCCGGGGCGGCGGGATCGTGATCTTCGAGGGAACGGCCCGGGTCGACCCGGACGGCCCGCGCGCCGACGCCGTTCCCGCGTTCGTCGCCAAGTACCAGGAGATCATCGGCTCGTATGGGTGGACGCCCGCCAGCTTCGCCGACGACTACCCGCACCTGATCCGGGTCTCCCCCACGCGTACCCGGATCTGGTGACCCAGCCGCCCCGGCCGTCGCATCGTCGCGGAAATGTGACCTCGCGCCCCTCCGAAACCTCCAGCCTCTTTCGATAAACTTCCCGGGCCGATTTCCCGGAGCGAGGGCCGGGCAGTGTAGAAATTCCCGGGGCGGGGGCCCAGGAGAGCAGAAAGAGGTGCTCGGTTGAGAACCCGCTCCTTCCACGTAAGCCTGCTAACCGGGGCAGCGCTGGCCACGATGATGATCATGGCTCCCGGCGCATTGGCGTCGACGCGAGCCGCCACCCCCAGCCCGAGCCCGAGCTCTAGCGCCCAGGTGCCGGTGCAGCAGGGGACCGACGTCGCCGCGCTGCCGGGAGCGACGGCCTTCGGGGACACCCCGCCGAGCACCCGGGAAACGGTGTCCTTCATCTTGCGTGAGCGGAACCTGCCGCAGCTGAAGGCCGCCGTGCAGGGCGGCGTCACCAACTTCCTCTCGGTCGGCCAGTTCGCCGCCACCTACGGCCAGAGCCAGGCCAGCATCGCCCAGCTCACCGGCTACCTGGCGAAGTTCGGCATCAGCACCCAGGTGTACGCGGACAACGTGGACGTGGTGGCCACCGGCACCGCCGGCCAGTTCGACCAGGCGCTGTCGGTCCAGCAGAAGCAGTTCCACGTGCCCGCGATGTCACGGCACGGGTCTACCTCGATCCCGGCCCAGACCGTGCACGGCACCTCCCAGTCGCCGATGCTGCCCAGCGGTATCGCGCGCAATGTGCTGGCGATCCTCGGCCTGACCAACTACGGCCCGTTCAGCAGCCAGGCGGTGCACATCAACAAGAGCGTCGTCAAGCCGCAGGCGAACAGCTCGAACAGCTGCATCGTCCTCACCGGCCTGCCCAACGCCTGTCACCTCCCGGCCGACTTCGCCGCCGAGTACGGGCTGAACCCCCTGTACAAGAAGGGCGCCACCGGGGCCGGGCGGACCATCGCCATCGTCACGCTGGCCGCCCTCGACCCAGGCGCGCCGCAGTTTTTCTGGAAGCACATCGCGAACGTCCCGGCCAGCAACCGCTCGGTGACCGTGGTCAACGTGGACGGCGGGCCGGGTGCGCCCAGCGACGCCTCCGGCAGCGGGGAGACCGACCTTGACGTGGAGCAGTCGGGGGCGCTGGCTCCCGGCGCCAACGTGATCGTCTATCAGGCGCCGAACTCCGACCCCGGCTTTGCCGACGCGTTCTTCACCGCGGCCAGCAAGAACACCGCCGACACCGTGTCGACGAGCTGGGGCGAGTCCGAGACGCTCCTCCGGGCGGCGGTGGCCTCCGGCACGGAGACGCCCGCCTATGTGGCCGCGTTCGACGAGGCCTTCCTGGAGCTGGGCGTCCAGGGGCAGTCCGGCTTCGACGCCGCTGGTGATGGCGGGGCCTACGACGACTTCTACGAACTCGGCACCACCAGCCTGTCGGTCGACAACCCGGCCGACAGCCCGTTCATGACCGCGGCGGGCGGCACCACCCTGCCGTGGACCGGGCAGCTGACCGGCCCGGACGGCACCGTGACCGTGACCGTTCCGCACGAGCGCACCTGGGGCTGGGACTACCTGTGGCAGCCGATCGCCTCGATCACTGGCACCGATCTCCTGGACACCGCGGAGGCGAACATCGGCGGCACCGGCGGCGGCTTGAGCGTGCTCGAGCCGGCTCCCTCCTACCAGCAGGGCGTGTCCGGCACGCACAATTTCCACGCCGTCCAGTACCTGACCCCGACCGATTTCCAGACCATCGCCCCGGGGCTGACCGAGCCGACACATGGACCATCAACCCCACCCCCGGCGTCAGCCAGGGCCAGGGCTCCGGGCGTGCCCTCCCGGATCTCGCCACCAACGCGGATCCTGAGACCGGCTACCTGCTGTATGAGCCGTCGTTCGCGGGCGTCGGCCAGCCTGTGCTGCAGGGCGGCTGGGGTGGCACCAGCTTCAGTGCCCCGCAGCTGAACGGCTCGACGGCGGTCATCGACTCCTTCCTGGGACACCGGGTCGGGCTCTGGAACCCATCCATCTACGCCTTCGCCGGCGGCTCCAGTTCCCCCCTCACCCCGCTCCAGGAAAGCGGGACCGGCAGCGACAACCTGTTCTACACCGGCAACCCCGGTCAGCTGTTCAACGCGGGCAACGGCCTCGGCCTCCCGAACATGAGCCAGCTGGCGGCGGACTTCGCCGGATAGCCGGATAACGGCAAGGCACAGCTTCGGCGCCGCTCAGTTTTCAGTTCCCATTTCAGGGAGCGGCGCCGAAGCTGTGCCCCCACAGGCTGATCGCGGTGGTCTCCCGGCACACCCAGGTTGCGTCGTCGACCAGCCGCCCGCTGGTGCCGTACTCGATGTCGAACCCGCCCGGGGTCTTGACGTAGAACGACACCATCTCATCGTTGGCGTGCCGCCCGAGGCTGGCGCTGACCGGGACGCCGCGCCGGGCGCTCCGGTCCATCGCCCGGCCGACGTCGTCGAGCGAGGCGGTCTCGACCATCAGGTGCACGATCCCGGCCTCCGCGGGGAAGGGCGCCAGGGCGAGCGAGTGGTGCCGCGGGTTGCACCCGAGGAAGCGCATCCACAGCGGCGGCCCGGCGGGGCGGCCGAACAGCTCGGGCGCCATCCGGATCGAGTCCCGCAGCCGGAACCCCAGGACCTCGGTGTAGAAGCGGAGGGCGGACTCCTCGTCGGACACCGGCAGCACGACATGGCCCAGGCCAAGCAGACCGGTGACAAAACGATTCCCGTACCGGCTCTCCACCGGGCGGTGCTCGAGTGCCGCGCCGGCGAACACCTCCAGCGCGTTGCCCGCCGGGTCGTCGAAGCGCAGCAGGCCCGCCACCCGGCGCTCGGCGAGCTCGGCGGGGGTGCCCGCCTTGACCGGGACCCCCGCGTCGGCCAGCGCCCGCCCCACCCCGGCCAGCGCATCCTCCCCCGCCACCTCCCAGCCGGAGGCGAGCAGCCGGTCCCGCTCCCCCGGCAGGACCACCAGCCGGGCCGGGAAGTCGTCCATCCGCAGGTACAGCGCGTCGGCATCGGGCCCGCGCCCCTCGGCCATGCCGAGCACCCGGACGCCGAACTCAAGCCAGGCACCTGGGTCGGGCGACTCGATGCGCAGATACCCGAGCGAGCGGATCATCTTGGCCTCCCTCGCGGGCGCTTCGCTGGCTTCCGGAGGCGCGTCATGCTCATTGGGCATCACCTTCCAGGAAGCCGATCACCAGCTGGTTGAACTCGTCGAACTTCTCCAGCTGGGCCCAGTGCCCGCAGCGGCTGAACACGTGCAGCTGCGCCCGGCGGATGAGCTTGAGCGCGACCAGCGCGCCGTCGAGCGGGTTCACCCGGTCCTCCCGGCCCCAGATGAGCAGCACCTCGGCCCGCAGCCGGTGCGCCTCCCGCCACAGCATCCCCTGCTCGGCGGTGGCCGGGTCGAAGAACGAGGCGCCCAGCGAGGCCATCGCGGCCAGCGCCTCGGGGTCGCTGGCCGCCGCGAACCGCTCCTTCACCAGCTCGTCGGTGATCAGCCGCTGGTCGTACACGAGCGTCCGCAGGAACGCGGCCAGCCTCTCCTCGGTGGGGTCGGCCGGGAACGCCGCCAGCGCCCTGACGCCCTCGGTCGGGTCCGGGGCGAACACGTTGAGGTTCAGGCCGCCCGGGCCCATCAGCACCAGCCGGCCGACGCGCTCGGGGTGGGTCAGCGCGAAGCGGACCGCCGTGCCCCCGCCGAGCGAGTTGCCGACCAGGTGCACCCGCCCGATCCCCAGCTCACCGAGCAGGCCCGCCAGCGCATCGGCGGCGAACGCGAAGTAGTTGCCGGTCACGGGCGGCTTGTCGGAGCGGCCGAACCCCGGCATGTCGGCCATCAGCGTGCGGAAACGGCCGGCGAACACCGGCAGGTTGGGGCCGAAGTTGCTCCACGCCGACGCGCCCGGGCCGCCGCCGTGCAGCAGCACTACCGGGGTGCCCGCTCCGTCACCGCCGGACGGGCCGGCCTCGTGGTAGTGCAGCCGCATCCCATTCGTTGTGACGAAACGGCTTGTGGAGGTGAAATCGGCCGGCGCGATGGTCATCGTCAGAGCATCGCTTCGGGCGGCAGGTCGAGGCCGAACTCGCCGCGGCCGAACATCGACAGCGCCCGCTCCGGGTCGTTGATGGCGTGCACCCGGCCGGCGTGCGCGTCGCGCCAGAACCGCTGGATCGGCGTGCCGGTCTTCAGCGCGCGGCCGCCCGAGTTCTCGAACAGCAGGTCCACCGCGCCGATCGCCTGGCCGGTGCCGCGCACCTGGTCGCGCCGGATCCGCAGCCGCAGCGGGAGGGGGATCTTCTCCCCCGCGCGGGCGTGCGCCATGAGCTCGGCCATGTTGTGCTGGGCCACCAGCCAGGCCGCGTCCAGCTCGGCCGCGGCCTCGGCGATCCGTACCTGCCCGAACGGGTCCTCCTTCGCCTTCTGCCCGGTGTAGGCGGCGCGCACCCGCTCGCGCTGGTATGCCACATGCGCGTCGTAGGCGCCGGCCGCCATGCCGATGATCGGGGTCGTGATCGAGTATGAGAACAGCGACCCGTACGGCATCCGGTACAGCGGCGCGGGGTTGATGGCCTGGCCGGGGCAGGCACAGCGGAAGACGTCGATGAAGCTGAGCGAGCGGTGCTCCGGCACGAACGCGCCGTCCACGACGATGTCGTTGCTGCCGGTGCCGCGCAGCCCGACGGTGTCCCAGACGTCGTCGATCGCGTAGTCGCTGGCGGGCAGCAGGAACGTGCGGAAGTCGGGCGGCCCGCCTCCGGCCTCCGGCACGATGGCGCCCAGCAGCACCCAGGTGGCGTGGCCGCAGCCGGAGGAGAAGCTCCAGCGCCCGGTGAGCCGGTGCCCGCCGTCGGTGGCCTCGGCCCGGCCGGTCGGCGCGTAGGACGACGACATCCGGGTGGCCTGGTCGGCGCCCCAGACCTCCTCCTGCGCGCGGGGCGGGAACAGGGCCAGCTGCCAGGGATGCACGCCGAGGACCGAGGCGACCCAGCCGGTCGACCCGCAGGCGCTGGCGATGAGCCGGACGGCGGTCAGGAACGTGACCGGGTCGGCCTCGTGCCCGCCGTAGGTGGCCGGCTGGAGCAGCCGGAAGAACCCGGTTTCCGCCAGCGCCTTGACCGACTCGGCGGGCACGTCCCGGGCGTCCTCGGCCTCCTGCGCCCGCTCCCGCAGCACCGGCAGCAGGTCGCGGACCCCGGCGACCACCGCCTGCCCGACGCTCTCGCTCATGTGTCCTGCCTCCGGGTTGGCCATCGCCCTTAGACTAGAACATGTTCTAGTCTAAGGGTACGCCTGGAGTATGGAGGGCTGGATGACTGACACCGCCGGTGTCCGGACCATCGAGCGCGGCGCGCCGCCGGAGAGGTTCGCGCGCGGCTGGCACTGCCTGGGGCTGGCCGAGCGGTTCCGCGACTCCGGCCCGCACGCGGTGCAGGCGTTCGGCACCAAGCTCGTGGTGTTCGCGGGCTCGGCCGGGCAGCTGCACGTCCTCGACGGGTACTGCCGGCACATGGGCGGCGACCTGACCCTCGGCACGGTCAAGGGCGACGCGATCGCCTGCCCGTTCCACGACTGGCGCTGGGGCGGGAACGGCCGCTGCCAGCGGATCCCCTACTCCCGGCGGGTGCCGCCGGCCGCGCGGACGCGCTCGTGGCTCACCCTGGAGCAGAACCGGCAGCTGTTCGTGTGGCACGACCCGCAGGGGAACCCGCCACCCGGGCACGTGACGATTCCCCGGATCGACGGCGCGTACTCCAATGAGTGGAGCGACTGGACTTGGGACTCGATCCTGGTCGAGGGGGCGAACTGCCGCGAGGTGGTCGACAACGTGGTCGACATGGCGCACTTCTTCTACATCCACTTCGCGTTCCCCACGTACTTCAAGAACGTGCTCGAGGGGCACATCGCCACGCAGCACCTGCGGACCAGGGCGCGACCCGACGTCACGACCGGCTCGAACTACGCCGACGGCGGGGATTCCACGCTGCGCTCCGAGGCCTCGTACTTCGGGCCGTCCTACATGATCGACAACCTCTGGCACGACTACCACGGCATGACGATCGAGAGCGTCCTGATCAACTGCCATTACCCGGTCACGCCCACCTCGTTCCTGCTGCAATGGGGGGTGATCGTCAAGCGGCCGCCCGGCCTGTCCGACGCCCACGCCGGGAAGTTCGCCACGAAGTTCGCCGACTTCGTCGGCCTCGGCTTCCAGCAGGACGTCGAGATCTGGACGCACAAGACCCGGATCGACAACCCGCTGCTGTGCGCCGACGACGGGCCGGTCTACCAGCTGCGCCGCTGGTATGAGCAGTTCTACACCGACGTCGAGGACATCACACCGGAGATGACCGCCCGCTTCGAGTTCGAGGTGGACACCACCCGGGCCGTGGCCGAATGGGAGGCCGAGGTGGCGGAGAACCTTGCCGCGCGGCGGACGGGCTGACCATGCCGATGGGGAACGGGGCTGGCTGGCCGGACGAGCGGCATGCAGGGTTCCGGCGGGTCGAGTGCGGCCGCTGTGCCGCGGCGGTGCTGGT
>DATINY010000095.1:0-5697 GCA_035473755.1 Streptosporangiaceae bacterium | reverse complement strand
GTGGGTGAGAGCTGACGCCCGCGGACCGCAGCAGCCAGTTCCAGCACCGTAATATCATGAATCTGCGTCATGTTACCGAACCGTAGCTGGCCCGCGGCCCCGGGTCCAAACAGGCGTTCGCCCCCGGGGGCCTGGCCGCTTACCGGCCCCGCACCCGCCCTCGGACAAAGGCAGGCATAGCTGTCAGGATGGGCCGGTGGAGAGCGCGTTTCCGGCCGGGCGCAGCCGTGGGGTCACGGTCGCCGTCGAGGGGTTCTTCGCCTTCGTGTGGTTCGGGTGGGGCCAGGCCGACGCCCCGTCGTGGCTGGTGATCCCCCTCGCCGTGGGCACGGTCCTGGGCGCGCTGCTTGCCGTGGCCGGGGTGGTGGTGGCCAAGCGGTCAGCCGGCCCGCTGCCGGCGGCGAGCGACCCGGCGGTCCGGCGCCGGTACGGCATCATCGTTGGCCTGGAGTTCGGCCTGCTCGGCGCCGGCGCCGCGGTGCTGGGAGCCACCGGGCTCTCGCAGTGGATACCGGTGTGGGTCTGCTTCGGGGTCGGGGTGCATTTCTTCCCGCTCGCC
Organism: Streptosporangiaceae bacterium; assembly: GCA_035473755.1. Taxonomy (GTDB): domain Bacteria; phylum Actinomycetota; class Actinomycetes; order Streptosporangiales; family Streptosporangiaceae; genus UBA9676. Next base: position 5,138 of record DATINY010000095.1, on the reverse strand, counting down.
TCGACGCTGCAGAACCCGACGCTGCGGCCGCTCGGGGTGCTGCTTATCGCCGTCGCCGCGGCGGCGCTGGTGACCGGGCTGGCCTCGGCGGTGGCACCATCGACGGTCACCGGCGCCGGGGCCGGGCTGTGCCTTCTGGCCTTCGGGTTCGCCACCCTCCTGGCCGGCCGTCATGCTCCCTCACCGCCGGACTAGTCCGGATATCGCCTGTCATCTTTGGCCATTTGCACGGATTCCCCGCGCGATGGCTGCCTGGTGGTGCAGGCTGGTCAACCGCAGCACCCAGCGTGCGTGACGACGACCACCCCTGCTGGTGATCCCCGTCGCCCTGAACCGCGCGGCGTCCGCACGCCACTGGCCCAGGACAGGCCTCGGCCAGCATCCGGGTGACCGCCGAGCGCGAATCCGCGCCCAATCCAAAGGCCCATACGTGTCCCGCGTATCCGCCAGGCACCGCAAGCCGTCACGATCCGCCGCCCGCACCGGCACCCCAGCCCGCATCGGCACCCCGACCCAGCACCGTCAGCGATGGCAGGTCGCGTCCGCGCTGCGGCACAAGCCCGCATGGGCCGCCGCCACCGTGGCCGGTTTGGCCCTGATCGTCTCGGCCGGGCTGGCCGCTCCCCGCTGGATGGGAGAGCCGCCGCCCCGCCCGGCAGCCATGGACAACGCGGGCGGGCTCCACTCCCCCCAGGCCAGCGTCCAGACGGACACGGCGCTCAGCCGACAGGCCGGAGCCGGGGCCATCAGCAACGCCATGGCCAGCTTCTCCCGGTCGCGCAATAAACACATCCACAAGCGGCGCGCGCACCCCTCTGCCCAGCCGTCGCCTTCGGCGACGGTTGGTGGCCCGGTGACCCGGGACACCAACTGTGCCCCCAGCCCTCATTCGTGTGGCTTCCCGGACGCCACCAACACCGGCCCCAGCTCGGGCACTACCTTGCGCTCAGTGCCCGGCCAGGTCTCCAGCGGCCCCGGATGGTCCTGGTCCAACGGGGGAGTCGAGATCTCCGGAGCCGGCACGGTGTTCGCCGGGTTTGCGGTGAACGGCACAGTCGACGTGACCGCCTCCAATGTTACCGTCCGTGATGACACGATCACGGCCACGGGCGAGGGCTTCGGGGTGGCGATCCGCCACGCGTCCGGGACCACGATCGCCGCCTGCGACATCTCCAGCCCGTCGGCGGGCGCGGGCCGGCTGATGGTGGGGATCAAGGACATCTACGGCGACGCCAGCGGCACCAAGGTCATCGGCAACAACATCTGGCACACCTCGACCGGGGTGCAGATGGGCGCGGGCCTCATCCAGGACAACTACATCCACGACCTGGGCCTGACCGGTGACGACCACCTCAACGGCACCACCTCCAACGGGTCCACCACGCCGCTGGCGATCATCCACAACACGGTCTTCAATCCCCACGGCCAGACCGACGCGATCAGCCTGTTCGAGGACTTCGGCACCGAGGCCAACCGGGAGATCAGCGACAACCTGATCGCGGGCGGTGGCTACACGATCTACGGCGGGCAGAATCCCGGCGGCCCCCAGGCCCACAACATCCGCATCACCGGCAACCGGTTCGCCACGACCTACTTCCAGAACGGTGGCTTCTGGGGACCCGTGGCTGCGTTCGACCCCAGCGGGCCGGGGAACGTGTGGTCCGGGAACGTCTGGGACTCCACCGGGCAGCCGGTCAGCGACTGACGGCGCAACGGGATCCCGCCGGGGTGAGTGTCACCGGCAACCACTTCGGTGGGATCCCCTTGCCGAACTAGTCCGGTCATCGGTATACCGGTTGACGATACATCGTAATCCGGTATATCGTTCACCCTCGTGGCCACATCGCGGCAGCCCAGCAGCGATCCCGCCCGGCTCGGTTCAATGGGCCGTTCGGCCGGCCCCGCGACCCTGATCCTGTCCAGCCTGGCCGACGGCGCCAAGCACGGTTATGCGCTCACCAAGGACATCGAGGCGTTCGCCGGCGTGCGCCTGGCGCCGGGCACGCTCTATGAGGCGCTGAGCCGGCTCGAGGGCCAGGGCCTGATCGAGGCGCTCGCGAGCGACGACCGGCGCCGCCCCTACCGGCTCACCGCGGCCGGCGCCGAAGCCCTGCACGCACACCTCCAGGCCCAGCGTCACGTCGCCGACATAGGGCTGAGGCGGCTCGCCGGAAACTGGGGGGTGGCGTGACCGCGGCCGGCGGGGCACCGCCCGCAGCGGCCGGGGACGCGCCCGCGCCGACACCCGGCTCGCTTGAGCGCCGCGCGCGCCGCCTGCTCCGCTGGTATCCCGCCGGCTGGCGGGTGCGCTACGGCGAGGAGTTCGCGGAACTCCTGCTCGCGGAGCTCGCCGAGCAGCCGCGGGCCTGGCGCCGCACGGTCAACGTAGCGCAGTGCGGCATCACCGCCCGCCTGGCCGCCGCCGGGCTCGCCGGGCCACCGGCCGGCCCGGCCGGGGCGCGTGCCAGCCTTGGCACGCTCACCTGCTCACTGGCGGTGTTCCTGACCTTCGGGACCGCCATGTGGGCGCAGTTGGCGGTCGGCTGGCAGTGGGCACCACCGGCCACCATGGCCACCACCGCGGCGATGCTGGTGATGTCCGGGTCGCTGCTTTTCCTGGCCGTGCTCGCGCTGCTCGCCGCCGTCCCGGCCGGCTGGGTGGCGATCCTGGCCGGTTTCCGCCGTCAGGCACTGGCCCTGCGCGCGCCCACGCTGCTCATGGGCGCGGGGGCGCTCGTCCTGGTGGCCGGCGGCCGTCATTTCGGCAACGGCTGGCCGGGTACCGGCGGCCACTGGTGGCCACACCAGGGTCTCGCGCCGGGCGGGATCGCCGCGTTTGGCTGGGCGTCCACCCTGTCCGTTACGTCGTATTGGGCCCACCCGGCCGCCCTGGTCTCCTTCCCGCCCGCCGAGCTGGCCTGGATGGTGCTCAGCCCGGCGGCGCTGCTCTCCCTGGCCAGCGGGGCCGTGCAGCTAGTCCGGCGGCTGGAGCTGTCACCCCGGATCCTGGCGTTCGAGACCCGGATCGGCCGGGCGGCCGCGGCCGGCATGACCGCCTTCCTGGCCGGGGCGCTGTGCTGGGTGGCTCAGGCTGGGCCGGGCCCGCACGGCTTGTTCCGGACCGGCGACATCGACGTGGCCGGGCTGGCCGTGATGGCGGCCGCGCTGGCCACCGGCTGGCTGGCCATCTGCCGGGCACGCCCCCTCCCGCCCGCACGCGCCACGGGCCACCGGTGAGCGAGGGCCCGCCGGCGAGCGGTGGCCGAGCCGGAGATGGCCGGGCTGGGGCCGAGCTGACGGGAACGGGTCAGACGGGAACGGGCACCGGCGGGGAACGGCCGGGCCGGCCCCGGCCCGGCCGCCTGAACCGCCGCCGGGCGCTCGGCGCCGGCCTGGGCGGGCTGGCGGCGGTCGCCGTCGCCGGGGCCGCGGCGATTGAGCTGGCCGCCCGCGGAGTGCTGCCGGGCCGGCAGCTGGTGGACCGGCTGGACGGGGCCTGCTCGGTAGCGAGCCCGCCGCTTGTGTTCTCCGCCCCCGGCCCCTCGGTGTCGGGGACCTTCTACTCCCGGGCCCGGCAGCGTGAGGTCGGGTACGTGATCGCCTGGCCACCCGGCCACCGGCCGGGGGCGCCGCTGCCGCTGATCGTCGTGCTGCACCCGTTCGGGGCCGACCACCTGAGCGCGCTGACCGGGATGTCCCCGCCGCAGGCGCTGGCCCTGCGGGTGGATGGCAGGCCGCTGCCGCCGATGGCGATGGCGGCGGCCGATGGCGGGCCCGGCTACTGGAACCCGCATCCGGGCGACGACCCAATGGCCATGGTGATCGACGAGCTGATACCGCTCTGCCAGCGGCATGGGCTGGGGCGGCGGGCGATCGGCACGTTCGGCATCTCGATGGGCGGGTATGGGGCGCTCCTGCTGGCGGAGAAGTACCCGCGGCTGATCTCGGCCGTGGCGGCGATCGGCCCGGCGGTTTGGACCAGCTACGCGCAGGCTCGCGCCGTCAACCCGGGCGCGTACGCCTCGGCGGCCGCCTTCGCCGCCGCCGACGCCGTCACCCACGCCCACGGGCTGGCCGGGGTCGCGGTCCGGGTGGCGTGCGGGCTGGGCGACCCTTTCTATCCGGGCGTGCGGGCCCTCAGCCGGGCGCTGGCGCCGGACGCGGTGACGGACCTGTCACAAGGCTGCCACAGCTATCCGTTCTTCGTCGCGCAGGAACCCCCGTCGCTGGCGTTCCTCGGCCGTCACCTGACCAGGTAGACCGCTGAGGTCTCCGCGTCTCAGGCCAGGGTGTTCCAGAGATCGCCTTCGGTGTAGAGCAGCTCGACCTCGTCCAGCAGGGCAGCAGCAGGTCACGTTCAGTGAGGCCTCGTTGTTCTACGCCGCCGGGGTTAGCCGCTGCTGCCGTGCCGCTGACGTATCTGCCGGACCGCTTCCTGGATGCCGCCAGTCCACGGGTCGCCGTGCCCAGGAAGCACGTGATCAGCGGAGATTGCGTTCAGGCGGGCCAGCGATTCGACTGCCTGGGCGGCGTCCGCGGTGAACGGCGCCACCTGAGGGCCGCGCGCCCCCGTGGTCACCGCGTAGGTGGCGAATGCGTCGCCAACGAACAGGGTGCCGAGCGATTCGACGTGCAAGGCGGCGCTGCCGGGGGTGTGTCCCGGCGTCAAGATGACCCGTGGGCTGCCCGGGACGTCCAAGGTTGCCCCATCGCCGAAGGTCGCGACCTCGTGCAACTTGGGGGTGCGAAGCCCGCCGTGCAGGGCGCTGAACCACAAGAAGCCGAGGAGGGGCCCGAGCTTGACGGGGCCGAAGCCCTTCGATGGGTTCGGCACCTCGCCGCGGGCCAGGGCGGCGTCGGCTTCGTGGACCAGCACCGGGACCCGCCGTTCACTGCGCAGCCGCTCCGCGAAGCCGATGTGATCGGTGTGCCCGTGGGTGAGGACCAGCGCCCGGACGTCGGCGGGCGTGCGGCCCATCGCGGCCAGCTCCCGGGTGATGTCCTTGTAGAAGCCGGACACCCCGGCGTCGATAATCGTTACCTCGCCGGCCTGCTCGACGAGGTATGCGTTGATCATGCTGTTGGCACCGATCCGGTGGACGCCTGGCGCAATCTTCATGATGGAATCCTCCACTCGG
>DATINY010000094.1:0-9683 GCA_035473755.1 Streptosporangiaceae bacterium | reverse complement strand
GCGGCCATGCTGGCCGACTTCGGCTGGCGCTGGGTGAAGATCCGCTCCTGCTCCGCGATGACGCGCCCCAGATCAACGGGCGCCCGCGCCGGGAGGTCCGGTGCCGGGCCGTCCTGCCCGCCGCGCGCCGGGCTGTGCTGCTCGCTGGCCACGATGCCCTCCCATGACTGACTGAACGTTCAGTTTAAAACTGAACGCTTAGTCTAAAGCTGTGGCGGCGGCGAGGGCAAGGGTGGCGCACCGGGTCAGCAGCGGGGCGCGGGTCCGCCCGCCGGGCCCGAGGTGGCGGCGTAGTGGCCGGACACCCAGTGCCGGTGCGACGTCTGGTACCAGATCCGGGTGCTGCCCACCCGGGTCCCCGCCCGCTGGCAGACCACCCAGGCGAGTGACCCACCCGGCAGCTGGCCGGTGAGCGGGGCGGAGACGCTCGGGCCACCCCGCTGGCTGGCCCCGTCGCCGGCCGTCACCTGGTACGGATACCGGCAGCGGGTGACCGGCGCGCTGTAGCCGGTGCCGGACGGCGTGTCGACGCGGACATCGGTGACGTAGCTCCCGTCGGTGAGCTTGTCCCACACGATGGTGGCGCCGGTGCCGGCGCCGGAGCCGGGCGCCTGGCACACCACCGCGACGCCCGCCCCCGCCGGGTACGCCTTTACCGCCGGGTAGGACCGGCCGGGCCCGCTGCGCGCCACGGCCGGCCGGCCGCCGGTGACCCGGTACCCGAAGGCGGTGGTGGCCACCGGGGCGTCCAGGTTGTCGGCGTCGATGGTCAGCGTGACGCCGCCGTGCGTCTCAGTGAAGTCGGCGCTGAACTGCTTGGCCCGCTGGTGGACCGCCCACCGGCCGTCGGCGATGCCGGCCCAGCCGGTCAGCGCCTGGTGATGGTCGTAGCGGGCGATCCAGAGCGCGTCCGGCCGGGCGTAGGAGGCCGAGTCGTAGGCCCCCGCCAGGTCCCGCGCACCCAGCCTGAGGTTCTCGTAGACGCCCGAGACGTACCCGAGCCGGTGCAGTTCGGAGGTCCAGGCGGACAGGAAGCTCAGAACCGCGTTCCGACAGGAGGCATCGCCCGTGGCGTAGGCCTCCATATCGTAGTAAATCGCGCTGCCCCTGATCATGCCCAGCGCCATGACCTGCGCCCAGGCGTTATCGGCCGCCCAGGTGCCCTCGGATGCGGCCACCGCCGGGAAGATCTTCAGGTCGGTGGCCTTGCCGCCGCAGGGCGGCTGCCGGCCCTTGAAGATGGGGATCAGCCGCCAGCCCAGGACCGACACCGCCCCGACCCAGGGCCTGGTGAGGGCCGGCTGGGCGCAGGTGCGGTTCTGCCCGCCGATGTAGACCCCGATGGCGTGGTAGGGCGACCTGCGCCACGCCCGCATGGCGGCGAGCGACGGGGCGGTGCAGGCGTCGAACGCGAGCCCGTCATAGCGGGTCGCGCTCGCCCACGCCGGGTAGCTGACCGCCTTCGCGGGCTCGGCCGCGGCCGGACCACTGGCGGCGACGGCCATGGCGGCGGACATGACGGCCGCGACGGCCAGGGCGACGCACGACCGGGCCGTGCGGCACTGGGCCATGCGCCGTCCCGCCCTCACCAGCTGCCGCCGCCGTTCCGGCTCGCCAGGCGTGACCGGAGGGCCGGGACGCGGGCGGCCACCAGCCGCCAGCCGATCAGGAAGAGGCCGAGAAACATCGCCGAGACCGCGATGAACGCGGCGTCGGTGCCCTGCCCGGAGACCACCCGCAGCAGCTGGCCGAGGGCGACCGTCGCCAGCCACACGCCCACGCCGGTGGGCACCAGGGCGGCCGGCCGCCGCCAGGCCCGAGTGGCGGCCTCACCGGCGGCCAGGCCGGCCAGGAACGGCCACGCCGTGCTCGTCACCCCGGCCAGGCTTTCCCCGGCCTGGTGGCTGGCCCGGCCGATCACGACGAAGGCGAGCACGCAGAGCACGTCAGCGAGCACACCGAGGGCAGCACGCACAGGCTCAGGCTAGGGCATGGGTGTTCCGCGGCGGATGGCTTGCGGCCCATCCCGGCGACCCCCGCCCGCGCCGGCAAGATGTACGGGCACGCCTGCGGCCGGGCCCGGCGTAGACTGCCGGCGTGCCTGATAGCGGCGCGGTGAGACGGTGTGTGCCGCTCTGATGGCTACCTTGCTGATCGTCTACCACACCAGCTCGCCCGCGCTGCAAGCGATGTATGAGGCCGTCGTGGCGGGGGCATCCACCGACGAGGTCGAGGGCGTCGAGGTGGCCGCGCGGCCCGCGCTGACCGCGTCCGCGGCGGACGTGCTCGCCGCCGACGGGTACCTGCTCGGCACCCCCGCCAACATCGGCTACATGTCCGGGGCGCTCAAGCACTTCTTCGACGGCATCTACTACCCCTGCCTGGAGGCGACCAGGGGCAGGCCGTACGCGTTGTACGTGCACGGCAGCTCCGACACCACGGGCGCGGTGCGCGCGGTGGAGTCGATCACCACCGGCCTGTCCTGGCGGCGTGCCCGGCCGCCGCTGTCCGTCCTGGGCCCTCCGGCCGCGGCCGACCTGGAGGCGTGCTGGGAGCTCGGCGCCGTCATGGCCGCGGGGCTCGCCGGGTAATCACCGTGGGGCGCGCCCCTGGCCGCGTTTGCGTCCCGGCCGGCGTGCCAGCCCGGCAGCGGCGCCGACGGCCACCACGACCAGCGGGATGACCGTGAGACGCGGGTCGGGGGAGGCCGAGTGGGCCGTGGCCAGCAGGGAGCCGAGGAAGACCAGGTACGCGCCGATGATCAGGGCGCCGGTTGCCCGGCTCACGCCGCCGTCCCGGTACGCGAACGCGATCGAGGCCACGGTCATGACCAGGTACCAGACCGTGATGAGAACCGAGTGGGGTGAGGGCGGCCCGAGCCCGGTGATGGTGGCCGGGATGAGCAGCCCGGCGGTGACGTTCAGCGCGTTGCTGTTCAGCGTGGTGCTGAGCATGGCGGCGCCGCGCCCCTTGGCCGCCAGGTAGACGGCGGCGACCGCGTTCGGCAGGCTGGTCACCGCGGCGAGGACGACGCCGCCGGTGATGATCTCGGGGACCGCGAAGCGGGTGCCGAGCGCCGAGGCCGACCGCTCCATGGTCACGCTGGCCACTACCACGATCACCAGCGCCCCGGCCGCGATGGCCACGTCCCGGCCGCGGCCGTGCCCGGGGTGGATGACCTCCTCCAGCTCCTGCTCCTCCTCGGCCACGGCCTCACCGAGCCAGGCCTCCCACCGCCGCGTCAGGGCCATCCGCTGCAGGCGGGCGTGGCCGGCGGCGAGGACCGCCAGGTAGGGCAGCAGGACCACGAGCACCGCGATCAGCCCGGCCGCGGGCGACAGCAGGCCAAGCACCGTGACCAGGCACGCCACCGCGATCCAGATGCCAACCACGCCGCCGAGGAGCACCACCCGGCGGTGCAGCGCGATGCCCCCGGCGACCACGGCACCCAGGCCGAGCAGCGCGGCCAGGTTGAAGACGTTCGAGCCGATGATGACGCCGGCGCCGATCTTGCTCTGGTGGGAGGCGAGCGCGGCGACCGCGGAGGTGATCTCCGGTGCGTCGGCGGCCAGCGCGGCGACCACGCCGAGCAGGGCCTCCGACAGGCCCAGCCGTCCCCCGATCCGTTCCAGCCTGATGACCAGGACGTAACTGGTGCCGAGGCTGATGACGGCGCCCGCCACAAACAGCGCAGCGGCGAGAGCGACCGGCATCGAGGCGTCCCTCCTGGGTGGCTGCCCGGCGGGCCGGGCGCCGGGGCATTCCCGCGCCCGCTTTGATTGCTTTCCCGCCGGAGCGCCCGCAGCATAGTTGAGACCGCGGGACCAAGACCAGGGAGGTGGGTCATGGGATCGCTCGGCTTCTGGCGGCGCGCGCTGGCTGATCCCGGCCGGGTAGCGGCGATCGAGCCGGACGGCACTCCCCACGCCGCAGGTGACCTGCTGGCCCGGGCGAATCAGCTCACCCACGGCCTGCGCGCCCAGGGACTGCAGCCGGGTGACGGTGTGGCCGTGCTGGCGCCCAACGGGATCGCGCCGCTGGAGGTCTACCTGGCCGCGCTCCAGGCCGGCTGGTACCTCACCCCCATCAACTGGCACTTCACCACCCCGGAGATCGCCTACATCGTGCGCGACAGCGGCGCGAAGGCGTTCTTCGTGCACGAGCGGTTCGGCGCGGCCGGGGCCGCGGCCGCCGACGAGGCGGCGGTGCCGGCCAGCGGGCGGATCAGCTACGGGGACGTGCCCGGGTTCCGTCCGGTAGAAGGTGTCCGCGAGGGTCAGCCCACCACCCTGCCGGACGACCGGACCGCCGGTGCCGCCATGCACTACACGTCGGGCACCACCGGGCGGCCGAAGGGGGTGCGCAGGCCGCTGTCCGGGCTTGACCCGGACGTGGCCGCCGAGCTGCTGTCCGCCCTGCCGCAGTTGTTCGGCATCACCGCCGGCCCGCCGAACGTGCACCTGGTCACGTCACCGCACTACCACACGGCGGTAACGGTGTTCGGGTGCAGCGCCCTCCACATGGGGCACTGCGTGGTCTACATGGACTCCTGGGATTCCGAGCAGGTGCTGGCCCTGGTGGAGAAGCACCAGGTGACCAACACCCACATGGTGCCGACCCACTTCAAGCGGCTGCTCGCGCTGCCGGAGGAGGCCCGGCGGCGGTACGACCTGTCCTCGATGCGCTGGCTGCTGCACGCGGCCGCGCCCTGCCCGGTGGGGATCAAGCAGGCGATGCTCGACTGGTGGGGGCCGCGGGTGTATGAGTACTACGCGGCGACCGAGGGCGGCGGCACGATCGCCACTCCGCAGGACTGGCTGGACCGCCCGGGCACGGTGGGCCGGCCGTGGCCCACCAGCGAGATCATGATCGCCGACGATGACGGGAACGAGTGCCCGCCCGGCGTGCCCGGCGCCGTGTACATGCGGATGACGCTGCCGGAGTTCGTGTACAAGGGCGATCCCGCCAAGACCGAGGCCGGCCGGCTGCGCGGGTACTTCACCGTCGGCGACATCGGCTACCTCGACGCCGACGGCTTCCTGTTCCTGTGCGACCGGAAATCCGACATGATCATCTCGGGCGGGGCGAACATCTACCCGGCCGAGATCGAGGCCGCGATCATCATGCACCCGAAGGTGGCCGACGTCGCGGTGTTCGGCATCCCGGACGATGAGTGGGGCGAGTCGGTCAAGGCGGTGGTCGAGCCGCTGGACGGGGCCCAGGCCGGGCCGGACCTGGCGGTGGACATCCTCGCTTCGCTGGAGGGCCGGCTGTCCCGGATAAAATGGCCGCGGTCGATCGACTTCATCGGCGAGATGCCGCGCGATCCCACCGGCAAGCTGCTCAAGCGCCGCCTGCGCGAGCCGTACTGGGCGGGCAGCGGTCGCTCGGTCTGAAGCCAGGTCCCGCCGTTACGCGACGCCCGCGCCCGCCCCGGAGCCGCCTCCCGGTGACCGGGAGCCCGAACCGGTGGCGGTGGCCGCGGCGGCGAGGGTGAGGATGTCGAGCAGGTGGTCCACCGCGCGCGGGTCGGGCGGCTGGCCGTAGGTGACCGCGAGCACCTGCCGCCAGGCGCCGGGCAGGGGCTGGGCGTGGATGCCGGGATGACGGGCCGCGTTGATCGCCAGCCCGGGCATGATGGTGACGCCCAGCCCGGCCGCGACCAGCGCCTGCGCGGCGACATGATCGTCGGTGGTGAAGGCGATCTTCGGGCTGAACCCGGCATGCTGGCAGAGCCAGATCAGGTGGCCCCGGCAGTGCTCACAGCCGGCTATCCAGGGGCTGTGCGCGTGGGCGGCCAGGTCGGGCGTCCCGGCCTCGCCCGTCGCGGGCTGGCCGCCACCCGGCTGATCGGCGCCGGGCTGGGCGGCGCTGGGCTGGGCGGCGCTGAGCTGGGCGGCGCTGGGCTGGGCGGTGCTGGGCTGGGCGGCGGTGCCGCGGTGCCGCGGCCTGGTCACGAGGTGAACCTGCTCGTCGAGGATCAGCCGGGTCCGGGCGCCATCCGCGGCCGCGGGCGGGCCGACCGGGGTCCCGTTCTGCGTGTGCCGGGAGACCAGCGCGACGTCCACCTGCCCGGCCCGGAGCATCCGCATCGCCTCCGGCGGCTCGGCCTCGGCCAGCAGCAGGTCGATCCCGGGATGCCCGGCGGCCAGCCGGGACAGCGCGGCGGGAACGATCGTCGCCAGCGCGGAGGCGAACACCGCCAGCCGGATGCGTTCCTGCCGCTGCTCGACGTGTGCGGCCAGCTCACGCTCGGCGGCGTCCAGCCGGCCCAGGATCTCCTCCGCCCGCCCGGCGAGCAGCCGGCCGGCGTCGGTCAGCCGTATGCCCCGTCCGCTGCGCTGGGTCAGCCGGGCACCGGTCTCGGCCTCCAGCCGCGCCAGATGGTGGCTCACCGACGGCTGGGCGTAGTTGAGCGACCGGGCCGCGGCTGTCACCGATCCATGCTGGGCCACCGCGACCAGGACACGTAGCCGGGTCACGTCCAGAATGCAGCAATAATAGATCGCCTTGATTCATCGGCCCATCACCCACCCGGGTACCTATTTGAGGTGTTAGGGCCGCCGGCGCCCTCCGGAAGCCGGGCGGGCGGCCGGGCTCAGGCCGGGGGAGGCGGGGTCCGGCCCTGCAGCAGCGGCTCACCCGGCTGGCGCACGGGCTGGCCGGCCAGGCGCCGGCGCCGCCAGGCGATGCCGGACAGCGCCTCCAGCACCACCCGGTTGCCCAGGAACGCGGTCACCTCGGCGTGGTCGTACGGCGGCGAGACCTCCACCACGTCGATCCCCGCCAGCGGCAGCTCCATCGCGATCCGCCGCACCGCGTCGAGCAGCTGCCGGCCGGTCAGCCCGCCCGGCTCGGGGGTACCGGTGCCCGGCGCCATGCCGGGGTCGACCACGTCCACGTCGACGGACAGGAACACCGCGTCGCAGTCGTCGGTGGCGATGGCGAACGCCTCGGTCAGGCAGGTGTCCAGCCCTCGCGCCACCACCTCGGCCATCTCATAGCTGCGCATCCGCTGGCCGGCCATCCAGTCCAGCGTCTCCGGCTCCGGCCAGTAGCCGCGCAGCCCGATCTGCAGGAACCGGTCGCCCCGCACGGCGCCGGACTCGATGAGCCGCCGCATCGGGGTGCCGTGCCCGTACAGCGAGCCGAACTGGGAGTCGCCGGTGTCGGCGTGCGCGTCGAAGTGGATGAGCGACACCCGCCCCCAGCCCACGTGGCGGGCCACCCCGGTCGCGTCGGGGAAGGTGATGGTGTGGTCGCCGCCGAGGATCACCGGCAGCGCGCCGCCCTGGCAGGCCGACAGGACGGCCTCCTGCAGTGTGCGGAGCGAGCGTTCGGTGTCGCCCGAGGGCATCTCCACGTCCCCGGCGTCGGCCACCCGCATTTCGGCCAGCGGATCCACCCCCAGCGCGAGATGGGGACGCGAGCCGTCGTGCGGCAGGTAATCGGTGAAGCGGATCGCCTGCGGGCCGAACCTGGCTCCCGGCCGGTGCGAGGTGCCGCCGTCGAACGGGGCGCCGATGATGAGGATGTCGGTCCCCGCCCACGAGGCCGGGTCCTCGAGGTTGGCCTTGGGCACGCCGAGAAACGTAGCGTCAGGCCCGTACATGCCACCCATCCGCGCCATCGCTCCTCCTCGTACGTGAATCGGCCGCCGGGCCGGTTCTCATCCACCGCGTGCAGCCAGCTGGGCGGTGAGGATCTCAGCACCAGTCAGGCAAGTATGCCCGTCCCCGCCGCCGCCGGGGCCTCCCGGGCCATCGTGTCGGGTGGGTAGCACGCACCGGGGGCCGCCGGTACCGCGAGATGCCCGGCGCCACCGGTACGGCGGCGCCGGGCGCCCTCCCACAGGAGGCTCCGGCCGGGGACCGGCGCCCTATCCGGCCGGCCTGGCGGGCCCGCCCGGCCCGGCCGCGCTGGCCAGGACCCGCTCCCCGGCGGGGGGCTCGTCCTCGCTGAAGGAGGTCTTGGGGAGGATGCGGGCGAGCGGGGCGGGCAGCCACCAGTTGGCCTTTCCGAGCAGCTCCATCACGGCCGGGACCAGGACCATCCGCACCAGGGTGGCGTCGATGAGCACCGCCACGGCCAGGCCGAGGCCGATCTGCTTGACCGCCAGGTTCGCGCCGAGCACGAAGGACAGGAACACCGCCACCATGATCGCCGCCGCGGCGGTGATCACTCGCGCGGTCTGGGCCAGCCCGCGGGCGACCGAGGTGGCGTTGTCCCCGGTGGCGTCGTAGTTCTCGCGGATCCGCGCGAGCAGGAACACCTCGTAGTCCATGGACAGGCCGAACAGGATGACGAACAGGAATATCGGCACCCAGGTGGTGATGGGCATCGGCTCCGGAAACCCGAACACATGTCCCAGCCAGCCGAACTGCACGATGGCAACGAGCACGCCGTAGGCGGCCGCGATGGACAGCAGGTTCATCACCGCCGCCTTGAGCGCGACGACGACCGACCGGAACATCATCGTCAGCAGCAGCGTGGACAGGGCGATCACCACCCCGATCAGCCAGGGCAGGCGCTGCCAGACGAGGTTGGCGAACGCCACGCCGCCGGCATTGGGCCCGGTGAGGTAGGCGCGGATGCCGGTGCCGGCGGTGGCGCGCGGCAGAACGTCGGCCTGGATCCGGTTCACCAGCGCGTTGGTGGCCGTGTCCTGCTCACCGGTGGTGGGGTAGGCGACCATCATCACCGCGGCCCCGTCCCTGCTCACCACGGGCGGGGTGACTGCGGCCACGCCCGGGGTGTGCCGGATCGCGGCGGCCAGCCCGGCCGTGCTGGCGGCGGGTGAGGGGAGCCTGGCCGCGACGATCAGCGGCGCGTCGAAGCCGGGCCCGAACCCCTTGGCCATCGTCGCGTAGCTCGCGTAACCCATGCTGCCGCGGGGCTGGCTGGACTCGTCGGGGAAGTTCAGCTTCAGGGCCAGGGCGGGCGCGGCCAGCGCCAGGATGATCCCCAGGGACGCCGCGGCCGCGGTCACCGGGTGGCGCTGGATCACACCTGCCCACCGCTCGGCGACAGGAGCAGCGCTGCGATTGGCCCGTGGCCGGTGCCGTCGCCCGGGCAGCCGCAGGATCCCGGGCCGGGCGAGCCGGCTGCCGGTGAACCCGAGCAGCGCGGGCAGCAGGGTCAGCGAGCCGAGCAGGACCATGGTCACGGTGGCGGCGGCCGCGACCGCGACCCCGTCGAGCAGCGGCTGGCGCAGCACCAGCAGGCCCAGCATGCCGATCACCACGGTGGTGCCTGCGATCAGCACGGTCTTGCCCGCGGTCCGCATCGCCGTCACCGCCGCGGCCTCCGGGGCCGCCCCCGCGTGCAGCGCTTCGCGGAAACGGGTCACGATGAACAGGGCGTAGTCGACGCCGACCCCCAGGCCGATCATGGCGGCGATGATGGGGGAGAACGACGGGGCGGGCACGACGTGCCCCAGCAGGGCGATCACCACCCCGATCAGCCAGGGCAGGCGCTGCCAGACGAGGTTGGCGAACGCCACGCCGCCGGCGTTGGGCCCGGTGAGGTAGGCGCGGATGCCGGTACCGGCGGTGGCGCGCGGCAGCACGTCGGCCTGGATCCGGTTCACCAGCGCGTTGGTGGCCGTGTCCTGCTCACCGGTGGTGGGGTAGGCGACCATCATCACCGCGGCCCCGTCCCTGCTCACCACGGGCGGGGTGACT
>DATINY010000093.1:0-8128 GCA_035473755.1 Streptosporangiaceae bacterium | reverse complement strand
ACTACAGAGAGGTTCAAACCATAGCTGACGTTCCGAATCGACGTGCCGGCTTGGCCTATCGTGTGTTGTGGGACAGGTCGGATCCGCAAGCTCGCCGGTCCCGCTGCTCGATGAACTCCTGAACCCCTTCCGTGGGAAGGGCTACCAACATGGCGGCAAGGGCCACCAACACGACGGTCAGGCATCACCAATCACGGACGGGGCGGCAGCCTGCACCACCGGACAGGGCCGCCCGGCACCGGGAGGCAGGGAGAAGATGATCTCCCAAATTCCTCCCAAACACTCGAAAGGCCCCACCCTGCCAGCTAGGGTGGGACCTGTCCGAAGAGCTTCTGACCTGGTCAGACACCATGATCAGCGGGTGGAGCTGAGGGGATTTGAACCCCTGACCCCCTCGATGCGAACGAGGTGCGCTACCGGACTGCGCTACAGCCCCAAAGGAACGGCTGTCAGCGTAGCAAACCTGGCCGCCCGCTCGCGCCGTCGGCAAGCGCCGCGCGGCGGCCCAACTGGGCGGGCGGGCCGTCAATCGCCGACGGCCCGCACCTCGGCGTCGGCGTACTGGTCGTAGAGCTGGTCGCTGACCCGGCCGGAGATGTCGATGATCTGCGCGCTGGGCACCGCGGTCTGCGGGCTGGGCACCGCGGTCTGCGGGCTGGCCACCTCGGCCTGGTCGCCGCCGGCCGGGCCGGCCTGCTGGCGATCGGGGCCGTCGGCGGCCGCGGCGTCGGCACCGGTTGTCCGTTCACGGCGCCAGGCCGCCTCAAAGGTGCGCTCGGCGTCGCTGCGGGCCGCCTCGCGCAGCAGCAGCACAAAGCCTGCGAGCATCACCGCCGGCGGGATCACGACCCACGGTGCGGCCAGGTGGACCAGGGTTATCGCCGCCGCCCCGGCGGTGATCCCGGTGAGGGTCACCAGCATGCGCCGCCGGGCCTGCAGGACCCGCTCCCGCCGCCCGGCCGGCGGTGGCCTGGCCCGTCCGCCGTCGGCCTCCTGGGTGCTGGGAGCGGGCGGGCCGTCCCCTCCGCCGGCGTCATCCTCCGCCTCGGCCAGGTCCTCGAGCGAGCTCGCGGCCACCGGCTCGGCCAGGTTGCTCTCCAGCGTCCCGGAGGCCTGCGGAGGGCGCAGCCATCGCGGCACGAGGACAATGGCCCAGATTGCGACGATCGCCAGATACAGGATCGCGCTGCTCAACGCCATACCTCGCGCCCCGGTTCACGGCATGCCGAAGGCGCCTGCCCAGCAGGCGCCAGTGCCGGTGACGCGGGCATGCTCACGTCACGCACGGTAGGGGCCGGCGGGGGCGATGACGAGCACTCGGCCCGGTGTGTCGTGAGATCTCCGGCCCAGCTCGCGGCGCCGGGCTCAGCTCACGGTGCCCGACCGCTGCGCCGACAGCGTGTCGCGCCACCGGGCGAGGACGCCGCCACGGGCCTCCTCCGCGGTCAGCGCGTAGCACAGGTGGTCGCGCCAGGCACCGTCGATGTGCAGGTAGCGGCGGCGCAGGCCCTCCTCCCGGAAGCCCAGCTTCTCCACCACCCGCCGGCTCGCGTGGTTCTCCGGCCGGATGCTGGCCTCGACCCGGTGCAGCCCGGCCACCATGAAGCAGTGGTCGATGGCCATGGCCAGCGCGGTGGGGGTCACCCCCCGGCCCGCCACCGCCTCATCGATCCAGTAGCCCACCTGCGCCGAGCGTGCCGATCCCCAGATAATGCTCCCGACGGTCAGCTGCCCGACGAACCTGTCGCCGTAGGTGACCACCCACGGCAGGGCCAGCCCCTGCCGGGCCTCGCGGCGCATGGTGCGGGCCATCGCGACGTAGGGGCCGAGCCCCGACCGGTACAGCGGCGTCTCCGGGTTGGTCGGCTCCCACGGGCGCAGCCAGGTGGCGTTCCGCACCCGGGAGTCACGCCACACCCGGGCGTCCCGGACCCGCACGGGCCGCAGGGCGACCGGTGCGTCGAGCAGAGAAGGCTCGATGATCGACACCGGCCAGCCGCGCATGCGTCCCACAGGATCATCATTCCCTGCCCCCGGGCAGGGCGCCACGCCGTAGCCAGATCAGGTGAACGCTGCCCGCCGTGATCGGCACCCCGATTCGCTGCTAAACGAGGCTCCGCACCGGCCGCCGTTGCGCCCGCCGGGCCCCCGGCGTCGTGGCCGTGGGCCCGCCCGGCTATCCGTTACGCATCCCTAAGGGCATGCCTTGTCGATCTAGCCGCCGGGTGGGCCGGCCGGGCGCGGGTGATCGCCGCCGCGCGCCTGGTCGACCGCGTGGCCGAGGATGGGGCCGAGCACGGCCATCCCGTCGCGCACCCCGCCGGTGGAGCCGGGCAGGTTGACGATGAGGACGGCCCCGGCCAGCCCGGCGATGCCGCGGGACAGGACCGCGGCCGGGATCCCGGCCGCGGCGCCGCCGGCCCTGATCGCCTCGGCGATGCCCGGGATCTCCCGATCCACCACCCGGCGGGTCATCTCGGGCGTGAGGTCGCCCGGGGTCAGGCCGGTGCCGCCGGTGGTCACCACCACGTCGTAGCCCGCCGTGACCGCGTCCCGCAGCGCCGCCTCGACCGGTTCCCCGTCCGGCACCACCAGCGGGCCGTCCACCGTGCAGCCCGCCTCGGCCAGCAGCCTGACAAGGACCGGCCCGGACCGGTCCTCATATATCCCGGCGGCAGCCCGGTTGGACACCGTCACCGCGAGCGCCCTCACCGCGCCTCCTCACCCGTCTTGCCCTTCGGGCAGCGGTTCAGCTTCGTGCCCCGGAAGGGCAGGAACTGAACCAGTCCTGGTTATGGCCGGCGCCAGGGGCCGGTCTTGCCGCCGGTTTTCTCGTCGACGCGGACGTCGCTGATGACGGCGGCCGGGTCGATCGCCTTCACCATGTCGATCAGCGCGAGAGCGGCGACGGTGACCGAGGTCAGCGCCTCCATCTCCACCCCGGTCCGGTCCGCGGTGCGGACCGTCGCGGCGATCTCCACGGCGTCGTCGCCGACCTGGAGGTCGACCGTGACCGCGTGAATCGCGATCGGATGGCACAGGGGGACCAGGTCGGGTGTGCGCTTGGCGGCCTGGATCCCGGCGATCCGCGCCACCGCGAGCGCGTCACCCTTGGGGACCTGCCCGGCCCGCAGCGCGGCGATGGCGTCGGCCGACAGCAGGACCCGCCCGGAGGCGCGGGCCTCCCGCACGGTCACGTCCTTGGCCGAGACGTCGACCATCCGGGCGTGCCCGTGCTCGTCGGTGTGGGTGAGCCGGCCGGGCTGCTTCATGGCAGCGACATTACGTCGGCCGGCTCGTCCTCCTCCATCCGGACCACGTCCTCGGGCACCACGATCAGCGCGTTGGCCCGGGCCAGCGCCCCGAGCTGGTGTGAGCCCTGGCCGGTCAGCGGGATGACCGTGCCGGCCCGGTGGTCGAGCACGCCGCGCAGGTAGGAGCGCCTGCCCTCGGGCGAGCGCACGGCCCCGGCCAGCCTCGCGCGGGTAACCGGCATCGTCGCCGGGGTCAGCCCCTGCAGGGCCTGCAGGGCGGGGCGGACGAACAGCAGGAACGAGATGTACGCGCTCACCGGGTTGCCGGGCAGGGTGAACACCGGTGTCCCGCCGAAGCCGATCAGGCCGAAGCCCTGCGGCATGCCGGGTTGCATGGCGACCTTGCGGAACCTGATGGCGAACGAGCCCAGCGCCGCCTTGACCACGTCGTGCTCCCCGCCCATGCTGACGCCGCCGGTGGTGACCAGCAGGTCGGCCGAGACGCTGAGCTCCTCGAGCGCGGTGACCACCGCGACGGGATCGTCCTTCACGCGGTGATGGCGTGCCCGCCCGCCGGCCTGGCGCGCCATGGCCGCCAGCATGTAGCCGTTGGACTCCCAGATCTGGCCGGGCGCCAGCGGCGTTCCCGGCTCGGTGAGCTCGTTGCCGGTGGCGATCACCTCGACCCGGGGGCGGGGACGGACCAGCGCCGTGCCGTGACCGCCCGCCGCGAGCAGCCCGATCTGCGCCGGGCCGAGCCGCGCGCCGGCCGCCACCATCACGTTGCCCTCGGCCACGTCGCCGCCGAGGCGCCTGATCGCGTGCCCGGCCGGCGCCGCCCGGCTGATCGACACGCGCTTGTCGCCGCCGTCGGTCCACTCCACCGGCACGACGGCGTCGGCGCCGGCGGGCATCAGCGCCCCGGTCATGATCCGGGCGCTGGTGCCGGGGGCGATCGTGAGGGCGCGGGTGTCGCCGGCCGGGATCTCGTCGGTCACCGGCAGGGTGACCGGCGCGCCGGGCGCCGCTGCCGCGACGTCGGCCGCATGGACCGCGTAGCCGTCCATCCCCGAGTTGTCGAAGGAGGGCAGCGGGCGCAAGGCGGCGGCGTCCTCGGCGAGAACGCCGCCCTCGGCCTCTTCGAGCCCCAGCCGGACCGGTGTCAGGGGCCGCGTCGCCGCGAGGACCTCGGCGAGGTGGTCCTCGACCGGCACCAGGTCGCTGCTCATCCGAGGTCGTCGAGGTACTTGCGCAGCCAGGGCACGAACTCGGCGGCCACGTCCGGCCGCTCGCACGCGAACTGGACGATGGTGCGCAGATAGTCGACCCGGTTGCCGGTGTCGAAGCGGCGGCCGTGGAACAGGACCCCATGCACCCCGCCGCCGTCGGCGGGCGGCATCTGGGCCAGGGTCTTGAGCGCGTCGGTGATCTGGATCTCGCCGCCCCGGCCCGGCGGCGTTTCCCGCAGGACGCCGAAGATGGCCGGATCGCACACGTACCGCCCGATGATGACCCTGTTGCTGGGGGCGTCCTCGGGGGACGGCTTCTCGACCATGTCGGTCAGCCTGACCACGTCATCCTCGCCGGTCGGCTCGAACGCGACGGCGCCGTAGAGCGAGACCTGGTCCATGCCGACCTCCATCAGCGCGACCACGCTGCCCCCGTACCGCTCCCGGGCAGCGATCATCCGCTGCAGGAGCGGGTCGCTGGGATGGATGAAGTCGTCGCCCAGGAGCACGGCGAAGGGCTCGTCCCCGACGTGATCCGCGGCGCAGAGCACGGCGTGGCCGAGGCCTTTCGGGGCGCCCTGCCGGACCGAATGGACCGCGGCGAGCTGGTTGGACCTGCGGATGAGCTCGAGCCCGGCGGTGTCGCCCTTGGCCTCGAGTACTTCCTCGAGCTCGGGGGCCCGGTCGAAGTGGTCCTCGATGGCCTCCTTGCCGCGCCCGGTGACAAGCAGGATGTCGCCGATCCCGGCGGCTACCGCTTCCTCCACGACGTACTGGATGGTCGGCGTGTCGACGACCGGCAGCATCTCCTTGGGCACCGCCTTGGTGGCGGGCAGAAACCGCGTACCCATGCCCGCGGCGGGGATGACCGCCTTCCTGACCACTGCTGACGTTGGCATGCCGCTACCCTAAACGAGTCGTGCCGCCACGGCCGCAATCCCACCCGTGGGGTGGCCGGTCCGGCGGCTTTGGTGGTAGCGGCTACCGCATACCTGGGCGAATTAACGTGATCATGGGCAGGAGCCGTGGCAGACGCGGCTAGGGACGCTGGCGGCGGGGTGGCCGCCCAGAAGGCCGCCCTGCGGCGGCGGCTGCTGGCGGACCGCGCACGGCTCACCCCGGATCAGCGGGCGGCGGCCGGGCGCGCTCTGCGGGAAGCCGTCCTGGAGCTGCCGCAGGTGCAGATGGCGGGCACCATCGCCGCGTACTACTCGCTCTCCTCCGAGCCGGACACCCACGGCCTCGTCTACGCGCTGTGGAAGCGCGGCGGCTATGTGCTGCTCCCGCTGCTGCGCCCGGACGCCGACCTGGACTGGGCCTCCTACGAGGGCCCCGATTCCCTGCGCCCGGGGCCGCGCGGCCTGGCCGAGCCGTCCGAGCCGCCCCGCGGCATGGACGCGGTAACCCGGGCCGACCTGGTGCTGGTGCCCGCCCTGGCCGTCGACCGCGGTGGCGTCCGGCTCGGCCGCGGTGGCGGCAGCTACGACCGGGCCCTGGCCCGGGTCGCGCCCGGGATCCCCACCATCGCGCTCCTCTATGACGGCGAGCTGCTGGACGAGGTCCCGGCCGACGGCCATGACCAGCGGGTGCGGCTGGTCGCCCGCCCCTCCGCCGGTATCACCAGACTGCCGCTCACATAACGCACCGGAAGGATTAGTGAGCGACCCATCTGCGTTAATATTTGGCAGTCGGTGGCGGTGAGTGCCAGCGACGTGCAAGGAGGGACCAGTGCCGACGTACCAGTACGCGTGCACCGCGTGTGATGAGCGGCTGGAGGTCGTCCAGAAGTTCACCGACGACTCGCTGACCACCTGCGAGGTATGCGGCGGCTCGCTCCGCAAGGTGTACTCCCCGGTCGGCATTGTGTTCAAGGGATCTGGCTTCTACCGGACCGACAGCCGCAACGGGTCGGGATCCCGGGACGCCAAGGACAAGCCGGAAGCCAAGGACAAGCAGGCGAACGGCTCCGGCGACGGCTCTGCCGGCAAGGCCGCCGAGTCCGGATCCTCGTCGTCGGACAAGTCCGGACCGGCTGAGTCGAAGCCCGCGAAGAAGGCGGAGAAGGCCGGCAGTTCCGGCACGGGTTCGAAGGTGGCGTGAGCCGGGTGCCCGGCCCGCCCAGCATCGCCGTCATCGGCGGGTCGGGCTTCTACGAGCTGCTGGCGTCCGGCCAGGAGATCAAGGTCGAGACCCCGTTCGGCCCGCCCAGCGACCCGATCACCGTCGGTGAGGTGGCCGGGCGGCAGGTGGCGTTCCTGCCCCGGCATGGCCGCGATCACCGGTTCCCGCCGCACAAGATCCCGTACCGGGCCAACATCTGGGCGTTGCGCTCGCTGGGCGTCCGCCAGGTGCTCGCGCCGAGCGCCGTCGGCTCCCTCACCGTGGACCTGCAGCCGGGCACGCTGATCATCCCCGACCAGATCGTGGACAGGACCACCGGCCGCGAGCAGACCTACTACGACGCCGACCGGGCGGTGCATGTGGCGTTCGCGGATCCCTACTGCCCGCAGGGCCGGGCCGCGGCCATCGCGGCGGCGCAAGCGTCGGGCTGGGACGTCGAGGATTCCGGCACGCTGGTGGTGATCGGCGGCCCGCGGTTCTCGACCCGCGCGGAATCGCGCTGGTACGCGGCACAGGGCTGGACGCTGGTTGGGATGACCGGCCATCCGGAGGCCGTTCTGGCGCGGGAACTTGCCCTGTGCTACACCTCGCTGAGCCTGGTCACCGACACCGACGCGGGCGTCACCGAGGGCGAGGGGGTCACCCAGGAGGAGGTGTTCCGCGCGTTCGGGGAGAACGTGACCCGGCTGCGTGAGCTCGTCCTCTCGATCATCACCGCCCTGCCGGCCGAACGCCGCTGTCCGTGCCCCCATGCGCTTGACGGCATCCCGCTGCCGTTCGAGCTTCCCTGACTCGTGCCAGGCAGGATGCCCGCTTGTGGCATGGCCTAGGCTTGAGCAGGCCGTCCGGCCCGGCCCCGATAGCTCAGTGGATAGAGCGACTGCCTCCTAAGCAGTAGGCCGCAGGTTCGAATCCTGCTCGGGGCGCACTTCAGAGTTGTATTTCCGATGCTGTGTTCAATCTGCGGAAGCCTACCGGGGAGCCAACCGTTTGGCGCTAGCCGCGGCGCGGAGGTAGTCCCAGCCCTGGCAGGCGCGCGGAACGCCGACTCGGTGCGCCTCGCTGCCGGTTGGCTTCGGGCTGTTCCTGGCGTATAGAACTGCCAGTTAGGCGGCTGGTGGGTGTACGCCTTCGGCTGAGCCAGGTCATCCGTTTGTCTGCCCATGATCGCGTAATTCGCGGCAGAGCCTGAGCATGGGTCTCCGTTGAGGTGCCCTCATCGGTGAGTATCGGCGTTTTGGGCGTGCTGGCGGACGGCGTCGATGACGGCGGTGGCTGCGGGCCATCGTTGTGTGCCGGCGCGGACGACGCTCCACATCCGGCGGTCGGTGGGGGCCAGCAGGAGCGGCACCGTGGGCAGGCGGTCGGCGCCGGGGGCGTCGGCTGGCAGCAGGCCGACGCCGTGCCCGGTGAGCACCATGTCGATGACTAGGTCGATGCTGTCGACGCGGTGGCGGATCCGCGGTGTCCATCCGGCTAGGGCGCAGAGCCGGGCGGCGAGCTCGTCGTCGCCTTGGTCCCGGG
>DATINY010000092.1:0-3041 GCA_035473755.1 Streptosporangiaceae bacterium | reverse complement strand
CCGGCAGCTGGCCCGGCGCGGTACGTATGACGGGACCACGCCCGCGCTGGTCTGCCCGCTGGTCCTGGCCCAGGCCGCCGAGATCGAGGCGCTGCCCGCCGGACAGTTCCTCACCGACCCGACCAAGCTGGCCAACGGGCTGCGCGCCCTGCATGGCGCGTTCGGTACCGACGTGATCGTGACCGCCGCCGCCGATGACCTGGCCGCGGTTGCAGCGGACGGCTCGGCCGCGGCGGGGCACCCGCGGGTCACGGCGGCGGTCGAGGCCACCCGGCGGCTCGCGGCCACCACCGACGCCGTGCTGGCCGTCGCCCTGTGCGGGCCCGCGCAGCTCGCCGCCCAGCTCGGCCGCCCGCCCGCCGGTCCCGCCGCGCTGGAGGAGCACGGCGCAGCGCTACTGGCCCTGGCCAAGGCCTTCCTGGAGGCCGGGGCCCATCTGCTGCTGGTCGTGGAGGCCGAGCCGGTACCCCGGGCGGCCGCCGACGGCTGGCGCTCAGCGGTTACCCCGCTGGTCAACGTGGCCCGGTTCCGCCAGGCCGCGGCCGCGGTCGTGCTGGCCGATCCCGCCGACGCCGCGCTCGCGCCGCGCGGGGCCGTGGTGTGCCTGCCGCCCGCGGCGTCCGGCCCAGGCCAGGGGATCGCGCTGGATGCCGACCCGGCCGCCTGGCCGGCGTCGACCCTCAGACCGGCCGGGGCACCGCTGGTCACCACGCTCGGCCCGGTCCGGGGCGCGTTCGCCGAGTGCCGGACGGCGGTAGGGCAGCTGACCGCCGCGCTGGCCGGGGGGTGAGCCATGGCTCGGCGTTACTGGGACCCGGAACTGGAGACCATGCCCTGGGACGAGGTGCTGGCCTGGCAGGCGGCCCGGGCCGTGCCGTTCGTCCGTGCGCTGCCCGGGCGCTCGGACTTCCATCGTGCCCTGCTCGGTCCCGGGCCCGCCGTCGGCGCGGCGGCCGGATTGGAGTTCCTGGCCGGCCTGCCGTTCACCACCAAAGACGACATGCGCCGTTCTCAGGCCGAAGGCCGTCCGGGCCGGCCGTTCGGCCAGCACCAGGGCGTGTCATTGCCCGCGGTGGTCCAGACCCTGTCCTCCTCCGGTACCACCGGCGAGCCGGTCATGTTCGCGCTGACAGAAACCGACCTGCAGACCTGGCGGGACGGGATCGCAACGGGCTTCTTCACCGCCGGGATCAGGCCCGACGACGTGGTCGCCCACCTGGTGGGGCTGCCCGGCGTGGCCGGCGGGCTGCCGTATGCCGACGGCTTCCGGCGCATCGGCGCGACGCTCGCGTGGATCGGCGGGCTGCCCACCGAGCGGATCATCGCGCTGATCCCGCGCCTTCAGGCCACCGCGGTGCTGTCCACCACCTCGTTCGGCACCTACCTGGCGGACCGGTGCCAGGAGCTGACGGGCCAGGACGCCTCCGCGCTCGGGGTCCGCGCGCTGCTCGGCGGCGGCGAGCCGGGGATGGGCCAGCCGGAGATCCGCGACAAGATCATCCGGGGCTGGGGCCTGCAGCGCGCCTGCGAGGTCATGGGCCTCGGCGACGTGATGGCCTTGCTGTGGGCCGAGTGCGAAGCCGGGGGCGGCATGCACTTCTGCGGCCAGCGGTCGGTCGCGGTCGAGCTGATCGACCCGGCCAGCGGCGCGGTGCTGCCCTGGGCGGACGGCGCCCGCGGCGAGGCCGTCTACACCACCTTCGCCCGCGAGGCGACCCCCGTGCTGCGCTACCGCTCCGCCGACCACCTGGTGGTGACCGCGACAAGCTGCCCGTGCGGCCGCACGTCCCCGCGCATCCGCTGCGTCGGGCGCACCGACGACATGCTGATCTACAAGGCCATGAACGTCTTCCCCAGCGCGATCCGCGACGTCGTCGTGCGGGGCTTCCCCGGTGCGATCGAGCCGTACCTGCGCATCTGGAAGGACCACGCGGACCAGGTCCGGTACGACACCCCGATCCCGGTCGACGTGGAGGCCGCGCCCGGGCTGCCCGCGGACCGCTACCCGGAGGTGGCCCGCGCCATCGAGCGGGAACTCCGCGTCCGGCTGCAGATCCGCGCGGACGTCACGATCCTGGATCCGGAGACGCTGCCCCGCACCACCTACAAAACCCCGCTGCTGCACGTGCGCCAGATGGAGTGAGCCAATGTCCTTCCGCGACGCCTGTATCCCCGTCCGCCTCGGCTGGTCCTCGCCGTTCGCCCGCTGGCAGGGACCGCTGGCCGAGGTCTCCAGCCTCGACCTGGCCGCCCGGGTCACCGCCGACGCGCTGGCCAGCCGCGGGCTGCCCGCCTCCGAGGTCACCGGTATCGTGCTCGGCTGGACCGTCCCGCAGCCGGAGATCTTCTACGGCGCCTCCACCGTCGCCGCCGGGATCGGCGCGCCGCACGCCACCGGGGCCATGGTCTCGCAGGCCTGTGCCACCTCGGCGGCATGCCTGGAGGCGGCGGCTCTGCGGGTGGAGGCTGGGCTGGACGAGCTGTCGGTGGTGATCACCACGGACCGCACCTCCAACGGCCCGGTGCTCACCTACCCGGCGCCGTCGGCTCCCGGCGGGGCACCCCGGCAGGAGACCTGGGTGCTCGACAGCTTCCGCCGCGATCCGTGGGCCGGCCTGTCGATGGTGGCCACGGCCGAACGGGTCGCGGCCGATGCCGGCCTGACCCGGGAGCGCCTGGACGAGGTCACCGTGCTGCGCTATGAGCAGTATCAGGCGGCGCTCGCCGACGACCGGGCCTTCCAGCGCCGCTACATGGTCCCGGTCACGCTGCCGAGCCGGCGCGGCGAGCCGGTGGTGGTCGACGGTGACGTGGGCGTCCACCCGACCACCGCCGAGGGCCTGGCCAAGCTGGCGCCCGTCGAGCCCGGCGGGGTGGTGACCTACGGCACCCAGACCCATCCCGCCGACGGGACCGC
Source organism: Streptosporangiaceae bacterium (assembly GCA_035473755.1). GTDB lineage: Bacteria > Actinomycetota > Actinomycetes > Streptosporangiales > Streptosporangiaceae > UBA9676. The sequence continues at coordinate 124 of DATINY010000092.1, read as the reverse complement.
CGGCCTGGTGGTCACGACGGCCGCCCGGGCCAGGGAACTGGCCGGCGGAGAGGGGGTGGCGCACATCCTCGGTACCGGTGTCGCCCGCGTCGGCCGGGGCGAGATGCCCCTGGCTCCGGTGCCC
>DATINY010000091.1:0-10261 GCA_035473755.1 Streptosporangiaceae bacterium | reverse complement strand
GCCCTGCATCTTTCGCCTGGCCGCGTCCTGTGCGGCCATTTCCAGTGTGACCGCTTCAGGTGCAGCCGCTGCAGGTGCAGCCGATTCCGGTGTCGTCATTTCTCCTCCTTCGGGACGTGCCCGTGGCAGTCCTGGCGTGGCCGATCGGCCAGCTCCATGCACCGTCACGATGGCGGCAGCCACTTAACCAAGGTGGTCAGGGCGCTTAACAGCGGCGACGCCGGGATTAAGCGCAAACGCCCGGCCGGGTCCTTGTACAGCCCGGCCCGGCCGATTCTTGCTGGCGCAGGGCCGGTCCGGGGCCGCTGATCAGACGGGCTCGAGCCTGCGGATCTGGTCGTGCAGCCTGGCCGTGGCCGGGTCGGCATCCACGCCTAGCTCCGCCGCCAGCGCCTGGACGCACGCCCGGTACTGCAGGAGGGCCAGGTGCGGCTGGCCCTGCCTGCTGTAGCAGCGCATCAGCCGCCGGTGCGCGTCCTCCCGGCAGGGATCGCATTCGATGATCCGCTGGCAGAGGGCCGCGCAGGCGGCGTAACGGCCGGCGCTGAAATGGATGTTGCTGAGGCGGCTGAGCGCGTCAAGGTGGGCGAGCCGGAGATGATCGCGAGTGAGCGCCGCCCACTCCTCGTAGAGGCCGTCGGCGAGGAAGTCGCCGCGGTAAAGACCATCGGCGGACTCATACTCCCGGGTCGCCCGGTCGGCGTCGCCTGCCTCCTCGCGGCGGCGGCCGTTCTCCACCCGGCTCTCGAACTCCTCGACGTCCAGCCACAACCGCAGATCGGGGTGAATCCCGTAGGCACCACCGCTGTGCTGGATCACCGGCAGACTCGTAACGGTCCGCAGCGTCCGCCGCAGCCCGTGGATCGCGACGTTCAGGCTGTTTCTTGAGGCTTCCGGCGGCGACTCGGACCAGAAGACGTCCATCAGTACCTCACGCGGCGGCCACGGCTCGCGGTGAGTCAGCAGATACCCGAACAGTGAGCGGCAGCGTGCGCTCGGCCAGTCCCCGACTGGCACATCGTCGACCGCGACGCAGAGCGGCCCTAGCAGATGTACGGACAGCTCGGCGAGCGCGTCGCGCCGGCCCGCCTCCGGTGCAGGCACCGGCAGGGCGGGTGGTGCCGTGGCGGCAGGCAGGCGAAAGGCCCAGTCCAGGTGCTGGGCGACGGGCACCGACGGGGACACGGGCGGATCCCGGCCCGATGCGGGCGCTGCCGCAACAACCAGAGGAGCACCGGGATCTACGGAGCGGGTGCGCGGTGCCACCCTCGTTCCCCGGCGGGGAACCAGCGGCCACCAGAAGCGAGTCCACGGCCGGCCCCGCCTGGCCGACGGCGGGATTCGTTGCATGCCCAGGCCGGGCAGCTTGAGGGGCGTAGGCGTGCGCGACCACCCGTAGGCGCCCAGCACCTCGTCGCTTTGCCAGGCGGGCGTCCTGGCATTGGCCAGCAACTGGTTGAGCGCTTCGTGCTCGGCCTGCATCAGGCCCGCCTCCGCCTGCCGGAGCGATTCCTGCTGCCTGCGTAGCTCTCCTACCTGAGCCGCGAGCTCGCCTGCGAGCTGGACAGGCGTCGTTGCGGCGCTCTCGCCGGTGGTGCTGGCGGCCGAAGCGGCGCGGCCGAAGGAAACGAGGGCGCCGTCGGTGTCTCCCGATGCCAGCTGCAGGCGTCCCTGCTGCCAGGAAGCCCACATCTGGATCGCGGGCAGATCGGTATCGTCCGCGAGCGTGGTGGCGCCATAAGCATGCGAGAGCGCCGCCGCCAGGTCGCCGTGGTCGGCAGCCACCACGCTCGCGGCCAGCATGCTGCGGCAGGCCCCCGCCGGGTCATTCCGTTTTGAACAATATGACGCCGCGGTGTCGAACCAGCGCCGGGCCATGACCGTGTGGCCGCAGGCCGCCGCGATATCGGCCTTGCAGTAGATCAGGTCGGGATGCGACGCGAGCGCATCGTCGGGCAGCTGTCCCAGCCACCGCTCGAGAGTGGCCCACTGGCCGCTGTCCATCAGCGTGGTCGCGCGGCCGGCCATGGCCTGCGCCGCACAGCCGGGATCGCCGATCTCGAGGTAGAGGGAGATCGCCTGGTCGTCGGCACCCGCCTCAAGCAGCCAGCCGGCCGCCTGGTGGAGTGTGTCGCGGCCCGGCTCGGCGCGGGAGCCGAGCACCGCCCGCAGTGGCTCTTGCCAGCAGGCGCGGACGCGCACCCAGCTGTCCTCCAGCGGCTGGAGCCATGGCCCGGCCGGGAGGTGGCTCGCCAGCGGAAAGAACGTGCCGTCCAGGTTCGCATATCCCAGCCGGGCCGCCAGCGCGAGCCAGCTGCGCGCCTCGGCGCCGGCATCGGCCAGCAGGGTTTGCGCGACCCGCGCGAGCACTTCCTGCCAGTTTGCCGCGCCATCAAGCACCGGCTCCAGGCTGCCGCCCGTCGCCGTGCGGATGCTGCGGAGCCCGGCCAGGACCGCCGCTCGTCCGCCGGTGAGCGTCACCGCCCGGTCGCGTGCCCGCCTCGTCAGGGCCGGGGCGTACTCGTCGAGCATCCGTTCCGCCGCCTGAGGCGGCAGCTGCAGCTCGCTGGCGGGCCGCCATCTGGCTTTCCAGGTTCCGGTGGAGGGCGGAAGGCGGTGAGCGAGGATCACGCACGGCGAGGCGCCCTCGAGCCCCGGCAGCAGACCCGCGGCGACCAGGGACATGGTTGGCCCCCCGGCCCATGCCTGGTGCGCGTCCTCCAGCACCAGCGCGCCGCGCCCGGCCATGCCGTCGTGCAGCTCGCGAGCCAGCTCGGCAAACAGCGGGAGCCAGCCAGACACCGGCCCGGGCCTGGCCCGCATCAGTTTGAGCGTGGCCTGTCCCATGCCGCCGCCGGCACGCCGTGCCGCCGCGGCCAGGGACACCAGGAAGGTCGCCGGGTCTCGGTCCTCTGGCTCCAGCCGCAGCCAGAGCGGAACCCGGCCCGCACTTGTCAGGGCCGACGCCAGCCCCTCTGTGAGCACGTGCCCCGATGGCGCCTCAAGGACTGCCACCCCACCGGTTGCCGCGTCCGCAAACGCGCTATGTATTGCTTCTGGATCAGATCCAGAAGGCGCTAGCGCCTTGGCTTCGAACGGCATGTGTTTCGCCAGACCAAGAATCCGTACCCCCTGCGCGCGAGCAGCGGCCCGCTCCGGAACCGTGTGACAAGGCCGCTGCTCGTTCTGGCGGGGTCGGTGTCAAGAGGACCCGTCCACGATAGGTCGCTTGCCGATACCGCCTCCCGGTCTCCCCCTCCGGGATGCGTGATCGGAAGTGACTTTTAGGATGAACCTCCTCGATAAGGACATCTCACCCGCGCCCTGGCCCCTGGGCGATACGGTTCACGGTAGCGCGAGGCCGGGGCTCGGGAATCCCCTCAATCAGTGACCTTTGAAATGGGGGCACCCGCCCGCTAGTACGCGGCGTACTACTGGTATTGGCGCGCTTCTGATTCCCGGGAAGGCAGCGAAGCCCATTCCGCACCCGGCGGCTCGGAGAGGAACTGCACCGCCAGTTCCGTGCGCGATCGCAAACCCAGCTTCCGGAAGACGTGCCGGACGTGGGTCTGCACGGTGTTCTCCGTCACGAACATCGCTGAGGCGATCTCCCGGTTCGTCCGGCCCTGTGCCACCAGGGCCGCGACACGGCGCTCGGTCTCGGTGAGCCCATCGACGGAGGCACGGACGGCGATCTTGGAAAGCTCCAGCCGGGCCTTGTCCGCCCAGAGCGGTGCGCCCAGGTGCTCGAAGATGTCAAGCGCCCCGCTGAGTGCCTGGCGAGCGGTTGACTTCTGCTTGGCCCGCCGCTCGATCATCCCCCTGACGAGGAGCGTCCGTCCCAGCTCGAACGGCATTGGCAGCCGGGCATGCTCCGCGAGCGCCTGGTCGCACGCTGACCGGGCGCCTTCCAAGTCGCCGTCCATGGCCACCAGGCGCGCGCGGCAGCGCGCCGCCGTGGCCAGCGCCCAGCTGCGCTGGAGCCACCTTCCCTGGGCTTCGAGCTGCGACATCAGCGATCGCGCCTCGTCGATCTCACCCAGCGCGACCAGTGCCTCGATCTCATCCGGGAGGAATTTCACTACGCCTGGTTCCCCGAAGCCCGCGGCCAGGCCGGCATCTGAGATCCGGGTGTAGTACAGGTGTGCGGCCTGGTAGTTGTCGAGGGAGAGCGCGACGAACCCAAGCACGGACAGCGCCATGGACATGACCGGGACATTGCCCATCCGCTCGCACAGGAGGAGCGCCTCGCTCGCGAGTTCGTGGGCATCGCGCACCTGGCCCCGGTGAGCGCGGACGAGCGCAAGGGAATACAGGGTCGCCGGTCTCATGGCCGCCTGATGGCTCTCGTCAGCCACCCGGCAGCCCTCCAGCGCGTGCTCCTCCGCCCGGTCCCAGTTCCCGGCCCAGCATTCGAGCTGGCTGAAGTGATACAGGAGGAACGGCAGCGACGCCTCGTCTCCACGGCTGAGCGCACGCTGGTACCAGTCGGCCAGCCTCAGCCGGGCCTCGTCCAGCCGGTCGCACCATTTGAGGACGAGTCCCTGGAGAAAGAATGGATCAAGGATGGCGAGACGCTCGGCCGGCTGGCCGTTCGCCGACCTGTTAAGTGCCTCGGCCTTCTCGAACAGGTCCGACTGGGCCCCATGACCCTGGAGAAACTCGACCAGGGCGATGCGGGCGAGCGAGTGGGCAACCAGGCGCTGGTCGGCCGCCTGCCGGGCCGAGCAAAGCGACGTGTTGGCCCAGCGGGAGGCGCCGGGCAGGTCTCCGGCCACGAGCCGGGCCCACGCGAGTTCCTGCTCCGCGTGCGCACACAGAGCAGCGTTCTCCGGGGCTTCCGTCGCCGCCTGGCGGAACGCTTTCTCCGCCATCGACCATGCGCCTTCGTGGTGGTGGATCGTCCCCAGCCGGACGAGCAGCGTTGCGCGGGCCGGGCCGACCGGGCAGGCGGCGAGTACGGACTCGATCAGCTCCCGGCTACGGATGATCTCTCCCCCGCGAAAGTGGTAGTCCGCTGCGCGGACCGATCGTTGGCGGGCTTTCCCGGAGGATCTGGCCGGGGTCAACCGCGTTGCCTGTTCCTCCAGGGCGGCCGCGGATTCCGGCGCGCCCCTGGACCCCGCGTGCTCCGCCGCGCCGTCGAGTACCTCGGCGATCTCCTCGCTTGGCCCGTCCGCACCGAGGGCGAGATGCCAGGCGCGCTCCTCGATCTCCCCGACGATGGCCCCCAATCGCTGGTGTACCTGCCTGCGCTGATTCAGGGTCATCTCGCTGTACAGCACCGACCGGAGGAGAGGGTGCGTGAAGCGCAGCATGTCACCGTCGCGCTCGATGATGCCGTCATCGATGGCTTGATCGATCGCGACCCATGTCTCTTGAGTGCCGAAGGCCGCACGGATCACCCGTTCGCGCGGGTCCGAGGAGGCGGCGACCAGCCGGCCCACATCCCGCGCCTCGGCCGACAAGCCACGCAGATGGTGCCGGACAAGATCACCGAGGCTCTTCGGGACGGGGATGGGCCCGCTGGCCAGCGACGTGCGCTGGTGCCCCACGAGCGACCGGGCGCTCTCGAGCGCGTAAAAAGGGTTCCCACCGCACGCGTCGTACAGCCTGGTGAGTGTGTATCGGGGCAAGCCGACCCCCAGCTGTGACCGGAGGATCTCACCGATCGCGCCCAGGCTCAGCGGCCCCAGCGTCACATGAGCCACGCGGCCGGGCGGCAGAGCCCGGTCCAGGCCGAGCGGGGGGACCGGATCAGCCCCCCGGAACGTCAGCAGGATGGAGATGGGCTCGCGCTCCAGACGGCGAAAACAGAACTCCAGCACGCCGGCGGAGGGATGATCCAGCCATTGGGCGTCGTCCACGGCCACGAGCAGGGGGCCGGCGCTTGAAAGGATCCGGAATGCGTCCAGCGTCCCACGGGCCAGAACCTGCCGCTCAGGCATCGATCCCAGCGATGTGCCGCGCGCGAGCGCAACGGCCACCGCTTGTCTTCGGCATTCGGGAAGTTCCGGAAGAAACTCCTCGATAACGTCGCCGAGCAGATCATCAAGTGCCGAGAAGGCAAGCGGTCTCTCAGAGGCGGACGGCCGGCAGGAGAGAACCCGGAAGGATGGGCGCAGAGCTGTCTGCACCAGATGCTTCCACACCATGGTCTTGCCGATTCCGACGTCCCCGGTAATGGCGACCGCCGTGGGCTCGCCGGGGCTGGCCGAAAGAAGGGCGCAAATCTCGCCCACCTCGGCCTCACGTCCAATTGGCCGCGAGTCCACCTTTCACCCCCGGTCAGGTTGTAACACGTATACGCGCAGACGAACAGCCCGGCAGCAGAAGCACCGGGCCGCTGGTCCGGCGGAATCCGGTAACCGGACCGATCAGCTGAACTGACGGGCGCGCTTCCCGGTGAGGGCCGGGCGTAGCCTGGCCAGGATGAGCATCATGGTCCGGCCCGCCACGCAGGCACGGTTCGGCGACGTCGCCACCATGCTCGGGCCCAAGAACCCCGATTCCTCGGTGTGCTGGTGCCTGAGCCACCGGCTGGACTCAAAGACCAACCGTGCGCTCGCCGGCCGCGCCCGGGGCGAGTACGTCAAGATGCTGTGCGGCCGCCAGGTCGCCCCCGGCGTCCTCGCCTACGCCGACGCCGAGGTCGCCGGGTGGGCCGCCGTCGCGCCCCGGTCGGAACTGCCGTTCGCGCGGTCGGCCAAGATCCCCCACGTCGACGACCTGCCCGTCTGGTCGGTGTGGTGCATCCGCGTCCGGCCCGGCTACCGCGGCCGGGGCATCTCACACACCCTGCTCGAAGGCGCCGTGGCCTACGCCCGGTCCCGGGGTGCGCCGGCGATCGAGGGCTACCCCGTGGACAACCAGGGCAAGAAAGTGGACCCAACGATGGCCTACGTGGGTACCCGCAAGCTCTTCGAGGACGCCGGCTTCACCAAGGCCGCCGATACCACCTCGGTCTCCGGCGGGTTCCCGCGCGTCGTGATGCGGCTGGACCTGCGCTGACCGCGAGGTGTGCGCACCCAGATCTCACCGGCACCGGCGCCCCGGCGCCCATCCCGGGGGTAGTCACCCCGGCGGATGCTACTGGCCGAGGCGCCCGTCGATGCGCTCGCGGAGCAGGTCGGCGTGCCCGTTGTGGCGGGCGTACTCCTCGATCATGTGGACGAGCAGCTCGCGCAGCGAGATCGGCTCACCCTCGGAGTCGCAGCCGACGAAATCGAGGTCGTGGTCGCGCGTGAACAGCTCGGCGAATGCGATCTCCTCCCGCCACGCCGCCCACGCCTCCTCGGCCACCGCCGGGTCAGCGACCGCCCCGTTGAAGTCGGCGTCGGGGTCGGCCTCGGTCTGGTAGCGCTTCGGCACGTCGGCCTCGGCGAACCGGCGGCGGAACCAGCTGCGCTCCACCTCGGCCATGTGGCGGACCAGGCCGAGCAGCGACATCGTGGACGGTTCCACGGAGCGGCGGGCCAGCTGCTCGGCGTCGAGCCCGTCGCACTTCAGCTGCAGCGTCAGCCGCTGGGCGCGCAGGAACTCGTTCAGCGTCGTCCGCTCGTCCCCCAGCCGCGGGCCGCCCTCGCGCGGGTCGGCGGCGGGGTCGAGGAACAGGTCGGCCCGGTGCTGTGGCGTGGTCACGCCGACCGAGACTACTGGACAGCACCAGAGCCTCAGTCTGCGGACTCCCCCGCCGAATGGGCTGCCGAAGAGACCGTGTCGATGCAGTGCGAGCCGATGAGGGTCAGCGCCGGGCCGCTGAGCGCCAGGAACGGAAAGGCGACCACGACGGCGAGGGTAACCATGCCTGCCGTCGCGCGGGGGCGGCCGAGCGGTGCGGATGTGCGGAGGAGACGCCTGATGCGGGCTCCGGTGGCGGATCCGCCCGCGCCCAGCGCCAACGGTGCGGCCAGGACCGGCGCACCCAGGGCCAGCAGCGCTTCGGCCGCCTTCAGCCGGGAGGTTGTCTTGGCGGCTTCGTCATCGGCCAGCAATTCGACCAGATGCGTGACCCGCTCGTGACCGTGGCGGAACGCCGGAACACGGGGAAATGCCGCAGCCAGGGAACCGGCAACCAGCACCAACAGGTGATGGTGACCCCGCTGGTGAGCCCGCTCGTGCGCGAGGACCGCGGTGAGCTGCGCGTCGTTCAGGGCTTCGATGGCCGCAGTGGTCAGCACGATCGGCTGGTGGGCTCCGGGCAGGCTGTATGCGGCAGGCTCGCCGTAATCGACCACCACCGCACCCAGCCGCCGGTCCGCACGGCCAACGGCCTGGAGCTGCTGGCAATGCCGCTGGCCGTCCCGCCGCGCGGTGACCAGCATGCGGGCCGTGCACCAGCCCACCCGGGCGGCCACGACGAACGTCAGCACCACCCCGGCGGCGGCCAGCGCTGCGCCGCCCGGGTGGCCATAGCGTGCCCGCACGTCATGCGCGCAGGCGGCCAGCAGGCCGGCCAGGTGATAGCTGACCCCTGCGGTCGGCACCACCAGCGCCAGCCCACCCAGAATCACCGAGCCGATGGCCGAGCTGGTCAGCGCAAGCCAGGCGGCGATCGCGAGCCGGGGTGCGCGATCCGTCCACACCGCCCGCACCAGCTGTGAGGCCCCGGCGGTCAGCAGCAGCCCGGTGTAGGCGAGTAGGCTCACCGCCGCGATCACTGGCGTTCTCCGGCCTGCTGTGCCTGTTCGAGGGCCTCGCGCAACTGTTCCGCTTCGTCGGGGGCAATCCGTTCGGCAAAGCGGCGCAGCGTGGCGGCCCGGTCCGAGCTGGCGGCGAGCACCTCACGCATCAGGCCAGCGGTGTAGTCCTCCCGGGTCACCACGGCCCGGTACCGGTAAGCCCGGCCGTCCTTCTCCCGCACCAGCCAGCCCTTGCGGTAGAGGATGTCGATGACCGTCAGCACCGTGTTGTAGGCCCGCTCTGGGGTCAGCGCCTGCTGCACATCGCGTACCAGCATGGGCCGCCCGGCCGACCAGATCCGGTCCATGATGGCGGCCTCCAGGTCGCCGAAACTCCGCACGCCGTCCTCCCTGTCACAGACCTGTCCGGGGTCACCAGACTGGACTCCCCCCCCCGGATGACCACGCGGACTCTGGCCGGACTCCCCGGCGCACGGACCTCCCGGTCCAAGGGATGCTACAGCCCGCTGGGCCACGCCGCGGGCGCTCCTTGCGGCTGTACCCCGGAAGCCACCCGCCTGGCCTTCTGCCCCAAGTCTCAGGCGCGGAGCCGGCCCACGAAGCGGCGCCTGGTGAATCTGGCTATGAGCGCTCTGCGCCGGGGCCCAAGTGCTATAACCTAACCACCTTAGGTAACCTAACCACCTTAGGTGGACGTGTCGTGCGCATGCGGGGAGCGGGCCGGACGGGTCCTTTCTCTTGATCCGCAGACCTATTTGGAAGACCTGGCGCGCGGTGCTCCGGGAAGTACCGGCCCCGCGCGCTACGTGTACTGACCGGCGCGCCGGACGCAGCAACCGGCAAGCAGGGGGACTGACCGAGGAGCAGCCGGTGGCCGTCGGCTGCCTGATCCATAACCAACGGGGAGGCCCGCATGGCCGACAGCCGGATCGCCGCGGTTCTGGCCGCCGACGACCGCTTCAGCCGGCCCATGGCCGCGACGGTCCGGTCGATCGTCGCCCAGCTCAGCCACGGCCGCGGGCTGGACCTGTACCTGTGTGACATGGGGATCACCCCGCAGAACCGGGAGAAGATCGCCGCGGCCGCGGCCCACCCCGAGGTCCGGCTCCACTGGGTGGAGACGCTCAAAGAGAAGGTCGAGCATCTCCCCGAGGCGGTGCCCGGCGTCACCCGGGCGGCGTACGCGCGGCTGTTCATCCCCTTCGTGCTGCCATCCGGCATAGACCGGGCCCTGTACCTCGACTCCGACCTTATCGTCCGGCGGTGTGTCGGCGAATTCTTCGACCTGCCCATGGCGGATCTCGCCGCGCTGGGGGTGGCCGACGCGGGCTCGCCCTACGTCTCCTCGCTGTACGGCGTGCCCTACTGGTCCCGGTACGGGCGGCGGGCCGATGATGTCAACTTCAATTCCGGCGTGCTGCTGCTGAATCTCACCGCCTGGCGGGAGGAGGACATTACCGGGGCGGCCGTGGCCTACCTCACCGACGGGCGTCATCAGTTCCTGGTCGACCAGGAGGCCATCAACGCCGTCCTGCCCGGCCGGATCGGCCAGGTCGACCCGCGCTGGAACGTGCAGACCGAGCACTTCCAGCCGCAGCACCAAGGGATGCTCCCCCTGG
>DATINY010000090.1:0-13551 GCA_035473755.1 Streptosporangiaceae bacterium | reverse complement strand
GTTGAACACCACCCGCGCGCAGCCGAACGCCCTCCCCAACGCGGCCCGGTGCCGCGGCCACGGCTCAAGGCGGTAGTTATACCGAAGCTGCACCCACCCAGCATGGCCGGGCACAGTGACATTCCCACCCGCAGACATTGCATCACCCTGCACGCCCACCTGGTTTCGCCACCACGTACCGGCACCCGGTATCCACCGCGCGGCACTGGAACAGATGGAACAGATCATGCGCGATGTGCGCGCAGACTCCAGGCCGAACTCGCCGAGTTCAGCGGCGAGGCTGAACATGTGCACCTGCTGGTGAACTACCCGCCCACCGTAGCCATCTCCCGGCTTATCACCAGCCTCAAGGGCGAGCCGTCCCGCAGGCTACGGCAGGAGTTCCCCGGTCCGCGCCGCCACTACTGGCGGGCGAAACGCCTGTGGTCTGGGTCGTACTTCGCCGGGCCGGTCGGCGGAGCCTCCATCTCCGTCCTACGCCAGTACATTGAGCAGCAGGAACGTCCCGTCCAACCAGCTCACGCCCGGCCGCCCCCACCACCAGCCCGAAGGCCCGCGCACCGGCGGCCAAATTGGTAGCGATCGAGGGTAACAGAGGCCGACCCGCCCGCCCGTGGCCCCAGACTCGTGGCCCGGACCCGCGACCCTGGAGGCGTGACCATGGAGGCCCGGCCCCAGGCCCGGTCCTGAGAAAGCGCGACTACACTGTCCTGGCACCGCTGCGGTCGCGGTCCGGCGGCAACCGGTTCCTGGGACTACGACAGGCATCGCCGTTACCGCGCGCGGCACGGGTGGCCGGATACCCGGCCCTGCCAGGGCGGCTCAGCAGGCCGGCCACCTGGTAGCTTTCGGCTCGACCAGCTCACGCGGCCGGGCGAAACCCAGTACAACCAGGTAGAACACGACTTCGACGTATCGCGGATGGAGAATCGGTTGGGAGCTGACCACCGTTCCCGGGTGCTGGTGACCGGCGGGTCGGGCTTCATTGGCCGGCGCCTCGTCACGGCGCTGCTCGCCGGTGGCGCCGATGTCACCGTGGCGGACCGGCATGAGCCGTCCGCGCCGGGCGTCCGGTTCGTGGACGGCGACCTGCGTGACCCCGCCGTCGCCGCTCAGGCCGTCAGCCCCGGAACCGAGGTCATCGTGCACCTGGCCGCGGTGACCTCGGTGCTCCGCTCGGTCGAGGATCCCGCTGGCACGTATGAGGCGAACGTGGCGGCCACCGCGGGCCTGCTGGAACTCGCGCGCACCCGGGAGGTCGGCACGTTCCTGCTCGCCTCCACCAACACGGTCGTCGGCGATGTCGGCGCCGCCGTCATCACCGAGCAGATGCCGCTCCGGCCGCTCACCCCCTACGGCGCGACGAAGGCGGCCGCGGAGATGCTGCTCAGCTCCTACTCGGCGGCGTACGGGATGGCCGGATGCGCGCTGCGGTTCGCCAACGTCTACGGGCCCGGCATGAAGGCCAAGGACAGCTTCGTGCCACGGCTCATGCGCGCCGCCCGCGACGGCCACGGCGTCGAGGTGTACGGGGACGGCACGCAGGCCCGCGACCTCGTCCACGTCGACGACATCGTGGCGGGCATCCTGCTGGCCTGGCGGGCATCCTGCCGCGGCCCGCTTATCCTGGGCGCTGGCGAGCCGGTCACCGTGAAGGACATCATCGCGGCAGCACGCGCCGTCACCGGGGCACCGATCCCGGTCGAGTACATCCCCGCCAAGCAAGGTGAGATGCCCGCGGTCATCGTGGACATCTCCGCCGCCCGTGCGCTGGGCTACCGGCCCACGCACGATCTGAAGTCCGGGCTGGCTACGGTGTGGCCGGAATTCGCGCCTCACGCCGCCGCGGAAGGAAGGCAGCACAGTGACCAGTCCTGAGGTGGATGACACCGCGGCCGGTGCGTTCTTCGCCGAGTTCGGCGAGGCGGCACGATCGCTCCCGCCGGTGGCGATCGTGATCGCCGCGTTCAACGAGGCGGACGTGATCGGCCAGGTGATCGAGGCCCTGCCCGCGGAGATCTGCGGGCTCAAGACGGCGGCTGTGGTGGTGTCCGACGGATCGAAGGACAAGACGGCCGGGGTGGCCAAGGCCCACGGCGCCCTGGTGTCCGACGTGCCGGTCAACCGCGGTCAGGGCGCCGCGCTGCGGCTGGGGTACCGGCTCGCCCGCGAGGGCGGCGCGCGCTACATCGTGACCACCGACGCCGATGGCCAGTACAACCCGGCCGAGATGGAGCGCGTGCTGGCGCCGGTGGTGGCGGGCGAGGCCGACTTCGTCACCGGATCGCGCAAGCTCGGCAGCCAGGAGACCCACGACCCGGTGCGCCGCCTGGGGACCTGGGTCTTCGCGGTGACCATCAGCCTGCTGACCCGCCAGCACATCACCGACTCCTCGTTCGGCCTGCGCGCGATGCGGGCGGAGGTGACCGGCGTGGTCCGGCTGGAGCAGCCGCAGTATCAGTCGTCAGAGCTGCTGATCGCGGTGCTCGCGCACGGGTTCCGGGTGGCCGAGGTGCCGGCCACGATCCACAAGCGCCAGGTCGGCGAGAGCAAGAAGGGGCACAACGCCATCTACGGCCTGAAGTTCGCCGGCGTGGTGCTCGGCACCTGGTGGCGCGAGCGTCAGCGCCGGGTTCCCGGCTCCGGCAGCGTGCCGCGGTCCGGGGACGGACGCCGGGCCGACGACCGCTCTGCGGGACCCTCGGCCCAGGACGGCGAACCGCCCCGCCGGGCACCCGAGCCGCTGGCCGCCAGCGGCGCCGACGGCGCCGGGCCCTCCTCTTCTACTTCCGGGACGCCGGCCGCCTCCGCCGCGGAAACCACGGAATCCGACAGCTTGGACCCACGGTCCGCGAAGAGGAGGTAGTGGAAGATCACGAAGCGGGCGGCGAAGGTCACGGCGTTGGCGATCAGGTAAGCGCCGTCCACGATGAGGACCCGCTGCCAGTGGGTGTGGTCCATCGACAGGGCCCAGACGCTGGCGTAGTGACTCGTCGCCCCGAGCACGAGCCATGCCCCCAGGGAGACCAGCCAGAACGGCAGGGTCTCCTTGAGCAGGTGCGGCTTGCCCTTCCGCTCCCAGGCCCAGCGGCTCAGCACGTAGCTCACCGCGGCGCCGGTCATGGCGCCCAGGACCCCGGACAGCCCGGCGCTCACGTGGAACACGCCGAGCAGCAGGTTGAGCACGAGGATGCTCGAGGCAAAGGACACGATCGCCACGAGCACGAACCTGCTGAACCGCTTGCCGACCGTGGTGCGGAGCTTGTTCTGGACAGCCGCGCGCATCCTGGGCGAAACAGAAGTCATGTGATTCCTAGTTTCACGGGAGGCCCTGTGGGCCATCCGGTCACGTCTACAGTACGGGAGCATCCGGATGCGGGAGACGGGTGGCACCCGGGCCATGCGTGGGCCACGTTATCGCGCACACGGGCCTTATGCATGCAATGCGGCCTGCTTAGGACGTGATTCTCAGCTTCCCTGGAGCATGGCCACGGCTGCGGGATCCGCAGATGCTTACCGGCATCGCCACCTCACCTGCCCGCCCGCTCCGCTCCGAAACCATGCCGGGGCGGGGTCAGGCCGGGAGGCCGACCACGCGGCCCAGGCAGGTCACGGCATGGTCGAAGTACCCGCCGCGGTCGGTGACGACGTTCTCGAACTGGCCGAACAGCTCGAAGCTGACCAGGCCGAAGACGCTCGCCCAGGTTGCCAGCGCCAGCGCGGCAACATCATCGGGAACCTCATGCAGAACGGATTGCCGCAGGCGGGCCGCGTCGGAGGCGAAGGAGCCCGGTGGGGCCGGGCACAGCGCCGGCGGGTCGAGCACCCCGCTGGCCAACGCGTCGCTAATGATCTTCCCGAGCACGGCGGCGACCCGCGACGCGGGCCCGACCGTCTGTTCCGGCGCCTGGTAACCGGGCACGGGCGAGCCGTACACCAGCGAGTATTCGTGGGGGTGAGCCAGCGCCCAGTCGCGCACGGCGCGGCAGGCCGCCAGCCAGCGGCCATGGTGGTCGTCGCGGCGGCAGGCGCCGTCGGCCTGCTCGACGGCGGCGCCGATGGCGTTGTAGCCGTCGATGATCAGGGCGGTGAGCAGGTCGTCCCGGCTGGGGAAGTAGCGGTAGACGGCCGAGGAGACCATGCCCATCTCCCGCGCGACCGCCCGCAGCGACAGGCCGGCCGCGCCGTCGGTGGCCAGGTGCCTGCGGGCGGTCTCGGTGATCTCACGGGTGAGCTCGGCCCGGACCCGCTCCCGCGCGGTGCGACTCGCGTTCACGCCGCCAGTCTAGCAGAGCATCGCAACGCGATGAGAGCGCTGCTCTCGTGTGTCGCCACGCTGCCTGACTGGGTCAGGCGTCCGGTGACCAGCCGGGCATCGGGAACCCGGCGAGCAGGTCGCGTACCTCGCCCGCGATCCGGTCGATGACCGGCTCGTCCTCCTTGAGCGCGGCCGTGACCACCTCGTCCATCCAGGCGGCGATCTGCGCCATGTGCTCCTCGCGCAGGCCACGGGTGGTGATCGCCGGGGTGCCGATCCTGAGCCCGGACGGGTCGAATGGCTTGCGCGGGTCGAACGGCACGGTGTTGTAGTTCGTCTCGAGCCCGGCCCGGTCGAGCGCCTTGGCGGCGGGCTTGCCCGCGATCCCCTTGGGGGTCAGGTCCATCAGGATGAGGTGGTTGTCCGTGCCGCCGGACACGAGCGCGAACCCCCGCTCGGCCAGGGCCGCGGCCAGGGCCTTGGCGTTGGCGACGACCTGGTGCGCGTAGGTGCGGAACTCCGGCTGCGCCGCCTCCCGCAGTGCGATCGCGATCGCCGCCGTGGTGTGGTTGTGCGGGCCGCCCTGCAGACCGGGGAAGACCGCCTTGTCCAGCGCCGACGCATGCTCGGCGGTGGACATGATCATGGCACCGCGCGGGCCGCGCAAGGTCTTGTGCGTGGTAGTGGTGATCACCGGGGCGTAACCCACCGGCGAGGGATGGGCGCCGCCGGCGATGAGCCCGGCGATGTGCGCGATGTCGGCCACCAGCACGGCGTCCACCTCGGCCGCGATCTCGGCGAAGGCCGGGAAGTCGATCGTCCGGGGGATCGCCGTCCCGCCGCAGTAAATGATCTTCGGCCGCTCCCTGCGCGCCAGGTCGCGCACCTCGTCGAAGTCCACCCGCCCGGTGTCCGCCCGGACCCCGTACTGCACGGACCGGAACCACTTGCCCGTCACCGACACCGGCCAGCCGTGGGTCAGGTGGCCGCCCATCGGCAGTGCCATCCCCATCACGGTGTCGCCCGGCTGCAGGAACGCCAGGTAGACGGCGAGGTTGGCGGGCGAGCCCGAATACGGCTGGACGTTGGCATGGTCGACGCCGAACAGCGCCTGCGCCCGCTCCTTGGCCAGCATCTCGATCGGGTCGATGAACTGCTGGCCCTCGTAGTAGCGGCGGCCCGGATAGCCCTCGTAGTACTTGTTGGTCAGCACCGATCCGGACGCCTCAAGCACCGCCTCGGAGACGTAGTTCTCCGACGGGATCAGGCGGATCTTCTCGAACTGCCGGCGCGCCTCGGACTCGATGAGGCCGGCGATCTCCGGGTCGGTCTGTGCGACGTGCGGAATGGGCGGCTGGTGCATGGCGACCTCCTGGGGAAGAGGCTACACACCCGGGCCCGGGCGCCCGGCGGAGCGTTTCGGTGACCGTTGCGGCTTCGATGCGGCAGCTGCTGGCGGGGCCGGGGCCAGCCGGTGGAACACCGCCCTTTCCGCCGCCGCCCACGCGGTCGTGGTCAGGAGATAAAGGCCAGCGGCGAGCGGCACCAGGGCGGCGAAGGCCACGGTCGCGAACGGCAGGACACGCATCAGGAACCCGACGGCACCCAGCTGCTGGGCAGGTGCCCCTTGCTGCCGGGCGACCGCGCCTTGCTGTGGGCCGGGCGCCCCCGGCTGCTGGGCGGATGCCGGCGCCGCCCAGCGCCGCGCCGCCCGGGCGGAGAGCCAGGCGACCAGGGCGAGGAGGGCGAACACGGCGGCGAACACCAGCCCCTGGCCGCTCCACGCGCCTGCCCCGGCGAGCCAGTGGCTGCCGAGCGAGGCACCAAAGAGGTGCTGGTGGAGCAGCAGGTTGGGACCGCCGCCCACGGTGCCGGACAGGAACAGCCGGTATACGACGGTGAAGAACGGGATCTGCAGCAGCGCCGGCAGGCAGCCGGTGAACATCCCGGCTCCCTCCCTCGCGCGCAGGGCGGACAGCTCACGCTGCAGGTGTTCCGGCTGCCCGGAGTGGCGCTTGTACAGCTCCTGGAGCTGGGGCGCTATCCGGGCCTGCGCCCGCTGCCCCCGGAATGCGTAGTAACTGAGCGGCAGCACCAGCAGCCGCACCATGATCGTGAACAGGACGATCGCTGCCGCGACCGCCAGCCCGCCCAGGAGCGGGGTGAATGCGCCCGCGAGGGCGGAGACCAGATGGTAGGCGGCATCGATCGGCAGGCCAAGCAGAGCAAACATGACGGAACACCCTCCAGCAGGGCATCAGGAAACGAATGACAGCTGGAGACGGCCGCCGCCACGCGGCATACCGGGCGCACCCTGGGCAGCGGAAACGGACGCGGCCCCGGCTGGCGCCGGGTGATGGGAACAGCAGGTCAGGCGGCCGCCGGGCCCGCCGTAGGCGCTCTGGGACGCGCCCGCCCCGGCGCGTCGGGGTCACGTTGCGAGATGAAGCCGGCCCGCCATGATTTCTCGCGCAGGGCGGCCACCCCGGATCGCTGCGGGGCAGCGGTGACGGCGGCGGCCAGCCGGGCGCCCTGGGCGAGCAGGGCCACGAGCAGGCAGGTCAGCGTGACGGCGGCCAGCGCCATCAGCCCGCCCGGCTTCCCGTCGGGCAGGAGCGCGAAGGCTTGCCAGCTGGCGTGGCCGGTGACGGCCGACAGGACGCCGCCGAGCATCGCGATCACGTTGACCTCCGCGCCCGGCCGCGCGGCCGGGACGGTCCGCGGCCGGTACAGGCCCAGCGTACGCCCGCCCGCGTGATGGCCTGAATGGTCGGCCGGCTCGGCCCCGCGTTCACGCCCGGGCTGTGCGCTCTCTGTGTCCGTCGTGTGACCTTCGCCCGGCAGAATGGGAGGCTGGCGCCTGTAGCTCAGATGGACAGAGCGGCTGCCTTCTAAGCAGCGGGTCGCGGGTTCGAATCCTGCCAGGCGCACCAGGTCAGAGGCACAGATACCCGCCTTGAAGATCGCGGACAGCCGAACCGATTGCGGGTCAGAACCACCACCGGCGCCGGGCGCCGGCCGGCTGCGTCTTCGTCAACTATGCCCTCAGAACGCGAAGGCGGAGCTGTGCTCTTCTGGCTCGGAGGCGATGAGCAGCGACAGGGCCTCGATCAGGGCCAGGTGGGTGAACGCCTGGGGGAAGTTGCCCAGGTGCTGGCCGGTGCTGGTGTCGATTTCCTCGGCGTAGAGCAGCAGCGGCCCGGCGAAGGAAAGCAGTTTTTGGCACAGGGCGCGCGCACGGTCGGTCTGGCCGATCATGGTCAGCGCGCTCACGAGCCAGAAGGAGCAGATGGTGAACGTACCCTCCTCGCCCTCGAAGCCGGTGTCGGTTGCCTCGACCCGGTACCGCAGGACAAGGTCGTCTTTGGTCAGCTCGTCGGCGATGGCGAGCACGGTCGCCTTGATGCGCTCGTCGTCGGGCGGCAGGAAACCGACGATGGGCAGGAGAAGGAGGGCGGCGTCAAGCTCGTCGGTCTCGTACTGCTGCTTGAAGACCCCCCGGCCGGACACGCCCTGGTCAAGCACCTCGGCCTTGATCTCGTCGGCACCTGCCTGCCACCGCTGGGCGCGGTCGTCCTCGCCGCGCTCACGGGCAAGATCGGCGCCCCGCTCCGCCGCCACCCAGCACATCACCTTGGACGCGACGAAGTGCTTCGGGTCGCCGCGGACCTCCCAGATGCCCTGATCGGGCTCGCGCCAGCGTCGCAGGGCCGCCTCGACGAACCCGGCGAGGCCCTCCCACACCGGCATCACGATCTGGGCCGCCCCGCGGCGGAACTGGACGTCCAGGGCGTCCAGGATCATCCCCCACACGTCGTGCTGCTGCTGGTTCCAGGCACCGTTGCCGACCCGGACCGGCTGTGCCCCCTGGTAGCCGGACATGTGGTCGAGCGTCCGCTCGGTCAGGTCCCGCTCCCCGCCGATGCCGTACATGACCTGCAGCTCGAATGGCCGGTTGAGGTCGCCGCCACTGACGGCATCGATGATGAAGCCGAAGAACTCGACCGCTTCCCAGTCGAAGCCCAGCCGGTACAGCGAGCGGAGCATGAACGCCGAGTCCCTGATCCACGTGTACCGGTAGTCCCAGTTGCGCGCCCCGCCAGGGGTTTCCGGCAGCGAGGTCGTCGCGGCCGCCATGATGGCACCGGTCGGGCCGTAGCTGAGCCCCTTCAGGGTCAGCGCGCTGCGGTCGATGTAGATCCGCCACGGGTGGTCGGGAACCTTAGCCCTGCTCAGCCAGTCGCGCCAGAAGGCGATGGTGGTGTTCATCGCGCTCACCGCCTCGTCATAGCCGCCCGGGATGGTGCCGCTGCCCCACGACAGGCCGACGAACGCGGACTCTCCCTCGGCGAGGGTCGTGCGGCCGTAACAGCGCTCGCCCAAGACGCCGAGCGGGATGTCGCCGGCTACCTGCAGCCGCAGCTCCCCCTCCTGCGGGGCGACGGTCATGGACTCATACCCCTCGCCCTGATAGCTCCAGGTGCCGCCGCTGGTCCCGTAGTTGAAAAGCGGTGCGCAGTTCACCAGCACCTCCGCCCGGCCGCTCAGGCACGTCGCGAGCCGCAGCAGAACACCAGTGGCGCCGACATCGGCCGGCGCCCGGTGGTAGCCGTCCCGCCGCTTCCCGCGCATGGCCGGGCCCATGACCAGAAGATCATGAACGACCAGCCACCCGGTAGGCGTCTGCCAGGTCGTCTCCAGCACCATCGTCCCCGGCACGTACCTGCGGTGCTGCGGCACCTGGGCATTGGTCGGGCCAAACCGGAACGAACCGGCACCGCGATGAAGCAGCGCACCGAACACACTCGGGGAGTCCGGGCGGGGCAGGCACAGCCATTCCACCGACCCGTCCGGCGCCACCAGGCAGCTCTGCTCACAATTGGACAGGAAGGCATAGTCGCCAATCGGCGGGAATGTACTCACGGCAATGACCCCCCAGCCGACAAGACCGCGCGGCCCGGACTGCCAGCAGCCAAACGACCGCGGGAGCTGATCAGCGCCCTCAACCTAACCCCGGGCGTGGGCTGCGGGCTCACCCCCCATGGGTGAACCTGGCCCGGTGGTGCCAGTGCCCGGCTGAAGCCGGCCGTGCCCCCCGATCGGGGCGACCACTCTCGAGCTCCGGCGCGAAGCTGTTGCGGAAGCGGACCACGCCCCCGCCCGCGGTCACCGGTACCCGGGTACTGCGTGCGGATCTAGCCGATGACGGGCGAACGCGGATCCGTCAGCGCGCTGTCAATTCGTTGGCCGGCGCCTGCGCACGGCCGCGGCCTGTATTAGCGCAGGGTGCGGACTGCGGTCATGACGACCTGTGCTACTTCCCTGGGGTGGGAGATCATGACCACGTGCGAGGCCCCTGCGATCTCGGTCACCGTCGCGCCCATCCGGTCGTAGCTGAAGCGGTGGACGCCGGGGTCGATGCACCTGTCGGCGGTCCCGAACACCGCCCAGGCCGGACGGCTGCGCCACGCCGGGGTGGGTGCGGCCTCGGTGAGCGAGACACCGGCGAGGGGGCGCTGGCAGATCGCGTAGAACGCGGCGTCATCGGCCGGCAGGTCGGCGCAGAACGACTCGTGAAAGCCCTCAGGCGCCAGCGTCAGCTCCTTGCCGCCGTCCGGCAACGGGTGCTCCCGGAAGTAGGGGACGGCCCCCGGCGCGGGGAATTTGGACTGCAGGTCGGTCAGGTTCTCACCCTCGTCCGGGGCGAAACCGGAGATGTAGACCAGGCCGGCGACGTTGCCAGCCGTGCCGGCCGCGGTGATGACCGAACCGCCGTAGGAATGACCGGCCAGCAGGACCGGCCCGCCGATCTCACCAATCACGGCCTTGAGGTAGTCACCGTCGCCGCCGCTGAGGCCGCGCAGCGGGTTCGGCGGCGCGACGACCGTCACGCCTTCGCCGAGGAGCTCGTCATACAGACCGCGAAAGCCGGATGCGTCAGCGAACGCGCCGTGGATGAGAACAACGGTGGGATCAGCCATTTCTAACCACCTCGCTCCGATCGGGGTGAACGGTCCACGCGCATCCGGTGACGTGGGCGGCAAGAGCACCGGTGACCAGGTGCGCGCGAACAGCAGCCTACGCCCCCAATGTGTCGCGGATCTGTTGGCGGACTACTGGTCGCGCATCCACCCACTGACCCTCACGACCATGGCCGGTGACATCGGTTACGTCGAGGAGGTAGTCGTCCGGACGGCCGCGACCCGAGTTGCTAATGCGATGCGCGCCTTGCCCGCGACCACACAGATGACTCCTGACCGCGGGCTGTGTGGCCGGGGTTCTGTGGTTACCCTGAGGGCATGGGCCAACCCACGTCCAAGCTGCCTGCCGATACCCTGATCAGCGCGGTTGACAACGCTCGCCGTGGTGTCGTGACGCACATCACCATCAAGGGCGAGCACGTCGCCGCCATCGTCTCCGAATCCACCCTGGCGATGTCACAGCTCCTCACTGCCTTGCTGAGCAGTGAGATGGCTGCCAGTGCACTCCCAGCGGTGCTGCCGACAGCGTTCCCCTGGGCTAGTTCCCTCCCAGATGATCACCTGAAGTCGTTCGCGGGCGAATTGCGCGAGGCGGTCATCGCTGACTCGCCCGAGAGGATAGAGACCGTTCTGTTTGACTGGCAGCAGGTCGCCGAGGTTCGCTCCGGAGAGCGCACAACTTGAGTTGTCCATTGTCCACGTGAGCGCGTTCGGCAGGCGCAGCGGGGGCGCCGCGCGAGCAGGCCGTGGCGGTCGGCCTACGGCTTGTATTTGCTGACCCGGATGACCCCGTTTACGGGGTGTTCGGAGGTGGAACTGACCAGGAAGGCTGCCGCTTCCACGGCTCGCAGAAGGCCAGCGGTTCACGTGCAGCCAGGCAGGCACCGCCCGGGGGAAACAATGAAGAGGATCTTGATGGCCGCAGCGATTACGGCCGCTCTTGGGCTTGTACCAATGGCGATGCCCGTGACAGCGGGCGCCGCTGTCACATCTGGCAGCATGCGGCAGAAAGCTGCACTGATGATGGCGCCCGATGTGGTACTGGTCAATCAGCCAGCCAGCAGGGTCTGTACCGGGAACAGGTTCACGGTCGGCGTCTGGTATCAGCAGTTCTCGGGGGGATCGCGGGCCTACCGCGTCCTGGTGTTCGACCCCAGCGGGAAGCTGATCTTCTACCAACGTGGCTATGCTTCGCCCGCGGCCTGGACGTTCTGGCACATCCGCGCGACGCGAGTTGGCAACTACCACACCACCTACAAGGTGAAGAACAACAGCGGCCAGTGGTCCAGATACCGCACTGCTACGCGGTCCCACCGCTGCTAAGGGACGGCCGCGGCGGCGAGCGTGCCCTCGAGGATGGCCTCTTCAAGTCCACGCGGCGAGAGACAATCCCCGGCCGCCCGCACGGTCAGGTTGCCGCGCTCACGCAACTGCGCAAAGAGCACATCTTCCGGTACGCGTCCCAGCGACAGCAGCAGCGCGTCGGTATCTATGGCGTGCTCGAGCTCCGGCGCAAAGATGTTGCGGAAACGGACCACGCCCTCGCCCGCGGAATGGAGGCCGAGGTGGTGCTCGATGCGGACTTCCGCACGAGCGAGCCGCGCCAGGTACTGGTTGCGCGCGTACTGGTGCAGAGTCTCCCCCGGCATCACCGACCCCGCGGCGAGCGTCACCTCA
Source organism: Streptosporangiaceae bacterium (assembly GCA_035473755.1). GTDB lineage: Bacteria > Actinomycetota > Actinomycetes > Streptosporangiales > Streptosporangiaceae > UBA9676. The sequence continues at coordinate 1,635 of DATINY010000090.1, read as the reverse complement.
TACCCTTCCCCGGCGAGAAGCTCGGCGCAGTCCAGGGCCGCGGCATCGCCGCCCCAGTCGGCGATCAGCACGCGTCCCTTCGGCCGCGCACCGGCCAGGACGTCCCAGACCTGCAGGAGCTCGACACCGGCCAGCTTCTGCTGCGGCGGCACCGGCCGGGCGCCCGTGGCGACGATCACCAGGTCCGGCTGGAGGGCGGTGATGGCGTCGGCGTCGGCGGAAGTACCCAGCCGCAGTTCCACGTTGCCCCGGTCGAGCAGGACCTGGTAGTTGGCACACAGCGCGTCGGCCAGCTCGCGGTGGCCCGGTGTGCCGGAGGCCAGCTGCACCTGGCCGCCGATGTGGGCCGCGCGTTCGAAGATGATCACCTCGTGGCCTGCCTGGGCGGCTTCTGCGGCGGCGGCGAGACCGGCGGGCCCGGCTCCGGCGATTGCTAGGCGGAGGCGTCGCGCGGCCGGGGCGGGGAAAGGCAGCTCGCGTTCGCGGCCTGTGCGCGGGTTCTGCGCGCAGCGGATCGGCGTCCCGGCGTGATAGTGGGCGATGCAAGCGTTGCAGCCGATACAGCGCAGGATCGAGCGGGTCTGGCCGCCGCGGGCCTTGCGCGGCATGTCGGGATCGGTGATCAGCGCGCGGGTCATGCCGACCGCGTCGGCGACACCACGGCCGATCATCTCGTCGGCCTCGACCGGGTCGACGATGCGGCTGGTGGCGATCAGCGGCGGCCCCAGCCTGAATGGCCCGGTCAGCGGCGCGATCAGGTTGCGTGGCGCTGGCGGCGGCGGCACGATCCCGCTGCAGCCGTCGAACGTCGCCGAATTGCCGACCGCGACGTGCAAGTAGTCCACCAGTGGAGCCAGCGCGGGGGCGACCGCCCGGGCGGCCGGGGAATCGGCGCTCAGCCGCAGGCCGAGGGCCAAGCCGGGGGCGGCGGCACGCACGGTTTCGAGCACCTCGGTGAGGAACCGTGCCGGCTCGTGGTAGCGGTCCTGGCGCAGGTTCCACTCCGGGGTGAAGAACTGCGCACCGAGATAGCCATGCGCCGCGGTCACCTCGATCCCATCAAGTCCCCCTTCCACCGCCAGCGCCGCGCAATGCCCGTACGCGGCGACCAGCTCCTCAACCTCGCTGGTTGACAGCGCGCGTGGCTCGGTGTGAAAACGGGCGCTGGGCAGCGCTGAGGAGGACACGGCCGGAGGGCGCGGCGCGGAGGCAATCAGCTCGCGGCCGCCGTGGAAGAGCTGGGTGAAAAGCTTGGTGCCATGGCCCTGCACGGCGGCGGCGATCCGCCGGTAACCGCCGGCTATCTCATCCAGGTAGCCGCCGAGCGTATGCGCGGTCAGCAAGCCCGACGGCGCGACGGCCACCGCTTCCATCACGATCAGCCCAGTCCCGCCGCGCGCTCGCGCCTCCTGGTAGGCGATGAAGTCCTCGGTGGGCAGCTGGTCTTCGACCAGGGTGGTCTGATGGGAGGCAGAGACGATCCGGCAGGGCAGTTCGGCCGGGCCGATCCGGAGCGGGCTGAACAGCGACGCGAGCGCGCTCACCGGGCGGGCTTTGCTGCTGTTGCGGCTGGCTGTTCTTCGGGCGGCGCCTGCTTACTGATCAATTGGATCCTCCTCGCCATGGCCTTTCCCG
>DATINY010000089.1:0-4638 GCA_035473755.1 Streptosporangiaceae bacterium | reverse complement strand
CGGGTCCGGGTGGTGATCGAGCAGCCAGCGGGCGGTCAGCATCATGCCCGGCGTGCAGAACCCGCACTGGAGCCCGTGGCAGCGGGCGAAACCCTGCTGGACCGGATCGAGCCGGCCGCTCCGTTCCAGGCCCTCCACCGTGAGCACGCGCCGCCCGTCGGCCATCGCGGCGAGCACCGTGCACGACTTCACCGGCAGCTCGTCCATCCAGACCACGCAGGCGCCGCAGTTCGAGGTGTCGCAGCCCCAGTGCGAGCCGGTGAGCCCGAGCTCATCGCGCAGGAAGTGGATCAGCAGTAGCCGCGGCTCGACCTCGCGGGTGAACATGACATCGTTGACGGTCACGGTGACCTGCACGTCAGGCGCCTTGCGCTCGGCGCAGCGCGACGCGCAGGGCGCGCACGGTGAGCTCGGCGGCCAGGTGCCGCTTGTAGTCGGCGGGGCCGCGCTGATCGGAGACGGGGCGGCAGTGCCCGGCGGCGATCTCACCGGCCCGGGCGAAGCTCTCGCCGGTGGCGGGCGCGCCGCGCAGGAACTCCTCGGCCTCCGGCGCCGCGAACTGGCGCGCGCCGACCGCGGTGAGCCCGATCCCGGCGTCGGCCACCACGTCGCCGGCCAGCCAGATGGCGGCCGCGGCCGCGCCCACCGGCCAGTCCCCGACCCGGCGGCCCACCTTCTCGTAAGCGCTGCCGCCGCCCGGCGAGATCGGGATCCGGATCTCGGTGAGCATCTCGCCCGCGCCGACCACGGTCTCGTAGGGCCCGGTGTGGAACTCCCGGGCCGATACCGTCCGGCTGCCGTCCGGGCCGTGGATGACCATGCGGCCTTTCAGCGCGGCGAACGCCGCCGACAGGTCCTCGGACGGGTCGGCCTGGCAGAGGGAGCCGCCGACCGTCCCCCAGTTGCGCACGACGGGGTCGGCGATCACCTTCTCGGCGTCGTGGAGGATCGCGAAGTGCTCGCCCACGACGACCGAGCTGAGCAGCTGCGCATGCCTGGTCAGCGCCCCGATCCGCAGCTCACCGCCGTCGGCCTCGAGGTAGGACAGCTCGCTCAGCCCGTTGATGTCGATCAGGGTCTCCGGCTGCGCGAGCCGCAGCTTCATCATCGGGATCAGGCTGTGGCCGCCGGCCAGGATCCGCGCCTCCGGGCCGTACCGGGCCAGCAGGCTGAGCGCGTGCTCGACGCTGGATGCCTTCTCATATTCGACATGCGCCGGCACCTGCATGCGCCCCTCCCTCCGATTCCGGCCCCGCGTGCGCAGTCTACGTGGGCAAACGCAGGTGGCCCGCGCGGTGATAATGGGATGGTTATGACGCTCACGCAGCTGAACGCGTTTGTGCTGGTCGCCCGGCTCGGCTCGGTGACCGCCGCCGCGAACGCGCTCGGCGTCAGCGAGCCAGCGGTGTCCCAGGCCCTGTCGGCGCTCCGGCAGCACCTGGGTGACCAGCTGCTGACCCGTGGCCCGGGGGGGATGACGCTGACCGCGGGCGGCTCCCGCCTGCTGTCCTCCGCCTCGCAGATCGTGGTGCTCGGCGCCGAGGCGCACGCGGCGGTCCGAGCCGCGCAGGGCGCGCCCGAGCAGCTGCGGGTGGTGGCCACGTCGACCGTCGCGGAGTTCGTGATCGGCCCGCTGATGGAGGCGTTCACCCGGCGGTACCCGGGCTCGGTCGAGGTGTCGGTCGGCGTGGCGGTGACCAAGGAGATGGGGGTGCTGGTCGCCAACCGGCTGGCCGACGTCGCGATCAGCCCCAGCGTGGCCGACGACCCGGCGCTGGCGGTGGTGACCGAGCCGATCTTCCGCTACCGCGTGGTCGTGGTCACCGCCGGGCAGTCCAGCCTCCGGGGCAACCCGCGCCAGTGGCGCTGGCTGGTCGACCCGGCCGGCACCGACCCCGGCACCGGCACCGGGCAGCTGCTGGACAAGCTGGGGATTCCCGAGACCATGATCAGGGTGTTCCCCAACCAGACCGCGGCCTGGGCGGCGGCGGCCGACGGCGGGGGGGCGGCACCGGCGGTCGAGCACCTGGTGGCCCAGCAGCTGCGCCGGGGCGAGCTGTCCCGGGTGGACGTGCCCGGCGTGCCGGCCGACGCCTGCTGGCAGGTCAGCATGCTGGACCGCCAGCAGCGCAGCGCCGCGGCCAGCGCGCTCCGGCGCTTCCTCGGCACGCCGGAGGCGATGCACCTGATGCGCTCACCGGCGGAGGGCGTGCCGCCGTCCCGGTTCCGGCCACCGGTGTACGTAACGATCTGGAGCTAGGCCATGCCTTGTAGATCCATGCCGCCGCGCAGCAGGCTGGCGATCTACGAGGCATGGCCCAAGCCGCCCGAGCCGGATGGGCTGGCCAGCCGCGCGCAGGCCGGCTCCGCACACCGGGGCAGGAAGAGCCGGGAGGCCGGGTGCGGCTCCCGGGGCCGACGGAAGCCAGGTAATCACTGGTGAGAGGGCCCTTAAGCAAGAACTTATTCGCCTGTTGCAGGTTGACATGGGCGAGGCGATCATGTGAGGAATTGCGGGTGACGGCTTGCTGCCCGCCCAATATCAGGAGCGGTGCCAATGCGGATCGAATCCAGCGGTCACAGCCAGGGCAATCCGCGCCTGTACGAGCTGATCGAGAACGCGCCGAAGACCGGGAAGAGCCCGACCGTCTGGGCCTGGCCGGAGCTGATCGACTATCTCAAGATCGCCGGTCAGCCCGTGCCGGGACCGTGGCCGCCGCACCAGGAGCCGCGGCCGGACCCCGATTACGAGTCCCTCCCGGTGGCCGTGGCCGACCCGGAAGCGCGGCGAGAGCAGGAATCATCCTGAACGCGCTTCTCCCCGGGCCGACGACGCCCCCGGGAACCACTGGCTGGAACGGCTCCGGCTCACGCCGGCGCTGAGCCGGGAGGCAGTGTCCCGCGTTACAACGTCCAGACAAGGACATTCGGAGGATCGCATGTATCCGTCTCGGTTCCGCTACGAGGCACCGCGCTCGCTCGGCGAGGCGATCAGCCTGCTGACCGAGGGCGGGGACGAGGCGAAGGTGATGGCCGGCGGCCAGAGCCTGGTACCGCTGATGAAGCTGCGCTTCGCGTCGCCGGAACTGATCGTCGACATCAACAACATCGGCGGTCTCGACTACCACCGCGCGGACGCGGACGGCACGCTCCGCATCGGGGCGCTCTGCCGCCACGCCGACCTGGAGCACTCGGACCTGCTCCGGGGCACCCAGCCGACCATGGCCGCGGCCGCGCCGCTGATCGCCGACCCGCTCGTGCGCAACCGCGGCACCCTGGTCGGTTCGCTCTGCCACGCCGATCCCCAGGGCGACTGGGCCTCGGTGGTGACGGCGCTCGGCGGCTCGGTGATCGCGCAGGGGCCGAACGGCAGGCGCGCCATCGGAGTGGCGGACTTCGTCACCGGGCCGTTCGAGAACACGCTGGAGCCGGACGAGATCGCGGTGGAGGCCGTCATCCCGCCGGCGCAGGGAACGCGGTCGGGCGGCTATCTGAAGCTGGAGCGCCGGGTCGGTGACTTCGCCACCGTCGGCGTCGCGGTGGCGCTGGAGACCTCCGGCGGGACGGTGAAGCGGGCGGGGATCGCCCTGACCGGGGTCGGCGGATCGACGATCGCCGTCACCGCCGCGGCCGGCGCCCTGGCCGGGAAGCCACTGACCCCCGAGGGCATCGAGCAGGCGGCCGAGCTCGCCGCGCAGGCGGCCAGGCCCCGGACCGACCACCGCGGCAGCGCGGAATACAAGCGGCACATGGTGCGCACCTTCGTGGTCCGGCTGCTGAGCCGCGACCTCGAGCCCGCGGAAAGGGCGGCCTGACATGACCACCGTGTATGACGACCTCGGCGACCAGGACACCGGCGAGGTCCCCATGCGCCGGATCAGGTTCGCGATCAACGGCGTGAAGAAGGTGGCCGAGGTGGAGCCCCGGCTGCTGCTGGCCCACCTGATCCGCCGGGGGATTGGGCTGACCGGCACCCATATGGGCTGCGACACGACGAACTGCGGCGCATGCACGGTGCTCGTGGACGGGAAGGCGATCAAGTCCTGCACCATGCTCGCCGTGCAGGTCGACGGGCGTGAGGTCACGACCGTCGAGGGCCTGGCCACCGCCAGCGAGCTGCACCCGCTGCAGGAGGGCTTCAAGGAGGAGCACGGGCTGCAGTGCGGGTTCTGCACCCCGGGCATGATGCTGGCCGCCAAGGCCCTGCTCGACGCCAATCCCGACCCGACCGAAGAAGACGTGCGCTGGGCGCTGTCCGGCAACCTCTGCCGCTGCACCGGCTACCAGAACATCGTGAAGTCGGTGCTGTGGGCCGCGGCCAAGCTCCGGGGCGAGCCCGCTGGCGAGCCGGCCGGCGAGCCAGCAGAGGAGGCGTGACGTGAGCGCACTGGACGAGATCAAGATCGGCGGGCTGGGCGCGAGCCGCAAGCGGGTCGAGGACAACCGCTTCATCCGCGGCAAGGGCAACTACACCGACGACATCGTGCTGCCCGGCATGCTGCACATGGAGATCCTGCGCAGCCCGCTGGCGCACGCCCGGATCGTGTCGATCGACACCAGCCGGGCGTGGCAGATCCCCGGCGTGCACCTGGTGCTCACCGGCGAGATGATGGCGACCCGCAACCTGGCGTGGATGCC
>DATINY010000088.1:0-15386 GCA_035473755.1 Streptosporangiaceae bacterium | reverse complement strand
GCGCAGCCGCCGCGGCCGTACCTCGGGAAACCCTGCGGCCATGACATCTCTTTCCTGTTGGCACAAACCAGCCGGCTGTCTAGCGCAATCTGCGGCGGGCGCCGCGGCGGCGCTCGCTCGGGCGGCGCAGCGGCTCGCCGGCCTCGGCGGCCGCGTCACGCTGCGCGGCGCCGAACTCGGCGAGCGCGTCCACTAGCGCGGTGATCGACGGCTTGGGCGACGTCACGTCGACGCGCAGCCCGAACTCGGTCGCGGTCTTGGCCGTCTGCGGGCCGATCACTGCGATGGCCGTGACCGCATGCGGCTTGCCCGCGATGCCGATCAGGTTCCGCACCGTCGATGATGAGGTGAACAGGACCGCGTCGAACCCGCCGCCCTTGATCGCCTCCCGGACCGGCGCCGGCGGCGGGGCGGCCCGCACCGTGCGGTAGGCGGTGACGTCCTCGGCCTCCCAGCCCAGTTCGGTCAGCCTGGCGACCAGCGCCTCGGTGGCGATGTCGGCCCGGGGCAGCAGCACCCGGTTGATCGGATCGAGCACATCGTCGTAGGGCGGCCAGGCCGCCGCCAGCCCCTCGCTGGATTGCTGGCCCTCGGGCACGAGGTCGGGCTTGATGCCGAACCCGCCGAGCGCCGCGGCGGTCTGCTCACCGACCGCCGCCACCTTGACCCCGGCGAACGCCCGCGCGTCCAGGCCGTACTCCTCCAGCTTCTCCCGCACCGCACGGACCGCGTTCACCGAGGTGAACGCGATCCACTGGTACCGGCCGGTGACCAGGCCCTTGACCGCCCGCTCCATCTGCTGCGGGGTACGCGGCGGCTCGACTGCGATCGTCGGGACCTCCTGCGGCACCGCGCCGTAGGAGCGCAGCCGCTCCGACAGCGATGCCGCCTGCTCCTTCGTGCGCGGGACGAGCACCCGCCAGCCGAACAGCGGCTTGCTTTCGAACCAGGCCAGGCCCTCATGGGCGGCCGCCTCGCCGATCACGGCCAGGGCCGGGCCGGGCTCGGTCAGCATGCTCACCCCGGCCGCCTTGAGGTCGGCCGCGACCGAGCCCAGCCTGCTGACCACCGTGTGCTGGTCGGTGGTGGTCCCATTCCAGGTGAGGGCGATCGGGGTGGTATCCGCCCAGCCGGCGGCGACCAGCATCTTGGCGATGTCGACCGGCCCGGCCTCCGCACCGAGGACGACCAGGCTGCCGGGCGTGGGCTCATCGAGCCCGCTGAGGTCGGATGCGTGCACCACCCGCAGGCCACCGGTGTCGGTGGTCAGTGGGATGCCGGCGAAGCCGGGAACCCCGGTCGCGGCGGACACCCCGGGGACGATCTCCACCCGCACCCGGGCCCTGGCGCACGCGTCGGCCTGCTCGGAGGCCCGGCTGAACAGGAGCGGGTCGCCGGCGTACAGGCGGACCGCCAGCCGGCCGGCGCTGGCCGCCTCGATCAGCTTGCCGGTGTCGGTGCCGGGATCGGCCGGCTCGGCGATAACCGCGCGCTCGGGCAGCCGGTGGGTCAGCGGGCCGGTCAGCTCCGGCCTGCCCACCACCAGGTCGGCCTGGGCCAGCAGTTCGGCGGCGCGCAGCGTGAGCAGCCCTTCGTCGCCTGGGCCGACACCGACGAAGGCAACCAGCCCGGCGTGGGCCGGTCGCGCCTCGGGCCTCGTGGTCGCCGGTGTGAAGTTCACTACGCATCGTCCCCGTTGCTCGTGTGTGCTGCCGCCGCCGTCAGGTACCTTCCCGCCCCGCTATCGAGCAATTCACGAGCGACCTGGAGTCCCAGGGCCTCGGCCTCCCCGGCGGGGGCGGCCGCGCTCGCGGCCAGCGGCGGGGAGCCGTCATCCCCGATGACGACCGCCCTCAGGCGCAGCATGCCGGTGGCTATAGCGTAAGCGCCGACCGGCGCGTGGCAGCCGGCCCGCAGCCCGGCCAGCACGGCCCGTTCCGCGGTCGCTGCCGCATGAGTGTCGTGGTCGTCTACGCATGCCAGCAGGCCGGCCAGCTCCTGGTCGGTGTCGCGGCATTCGACCGCCAGCGCGCCCTGCCCGGCCGCGGGGATCATCTCATCCGGCTCGAAGACCTCGGTGATCACGTCGAGCTGGCCGATCCGGTCCAGCCCGGCGCGAGCCAGCACCACGGCGTCGAGCTCACCGGACGTCACCTTCGCCAGCCGCGTGCCGGCGTTGCCGCGCACCGGTACCGGGCGGACGTCCGGGCGCATCAGCCGCAGCTGGGCGGCCCGGCGGGGCGATCCGGTGCCGATCAGCGCCCCGGCGGGCAGGTCCGCCAGCTTGGCGCCGTCCCTGGCCACCAGCGCGTCCCTGGGGTCGCCGCGGACCGGCACCGCGGCGAGCGCGATGCCGGGCACGCTGGCGGTGGGCAGGTCCTTGAGCGAGTGGACGGCCAGGTCGATGTCCCCGGCGAGCAGGCACTTGCGCAGCGCGCTCACGAAGACGCCGGTCCCCCCGATCTGCGTCAGGTCGGCCTGGCTGACGTCGCCGAACGAGGTCAGCCCGACCAGTTCGACCGTGGCCCCGGTCCGCTCGGTGATCAGGCTGGCCACGGCCGCGGACTGGGCCATGGCCATCGGGCTCTTGCGCGTGCCGAGCCGCAGCGGCGGGTTGCTCATCCGCCACCGCCCAGCGTGAGGTCCGCGTCTGCCCTGGTGACGGAGTCGATCGCGCCCTGGTCGAGGTCGAAGAGCACGCGCAGGGCCGCCTCGTAGGAGTCACCGCCGGGCGATCCGGCCAGCTCCTTGACCCGCACCGTCGGCGCGTGCAGCAGCTTGCCCACCACTCGCTGCATGGCCCGCGAGATCTCCGCCTTGGCCCGCTCGTCCAGCGGTCCCAGCTTGCCGTTCAGCCGGTCCAGCTCGGCCTCCACCACCTCGGCGGCCTTCGCGCGCAGCGCGATCACGGTGGGCGACACCCGGGCGGCGTGCCGGGCGGAGATGCGCGCCGCAAGCTCCTCGGCGAGGATGGCCCGGACCGCCGCCACGTCGTCGGCCTGCGTCACCGCGACGGCCAGGCCCGCGGCCTCGAGCGAGTCCAGGCCGAGGACGCTGACCCCGGGCAGCCCGGCGGCGGCGCGGTCCACATCGTGCGGCAGCGCGAGGTCGAGCATGACCAGCGGCCGTGTCTCCGCCTCCCCGCCCGCGCCGGCCCGCAGGCGGAGCGCCTCGGTGGCCATCCCGGCCGTGATGACCAGGCCGGTCGCCCCGGTGCAGGAGATGACCAGGTCGGCATCCGCGAGCGCGGCGGGGAGGTCGCCGAAACCGGCGGTGGACCCGGACACCGATGCCGCCAGCCGCTGCGCCCGCTCGGGGGTGCGGTTGGTGACCACGATGCTGGCGGCGCCGAGGCGGTGGGCCGTGGTGACGGCGAGTGCGCTCATCGAGCCTGCCCCGATCACCAGTACCCGCAGCCCGGCGAGGGGATGGACCGGGTCAGGGGCCTGCCCGCCGCCGGCGGGCGTCAGCTCCGCCGCCGCGAGGCCCACCCCCACACTGACCAGGTTCGCGCCCGCCCGGTCGATCCCGGTCTCGGTGTGCGCCCGTTTCGCGGTGCGCAGCGCGAGCGTGCCGAGACCGTCGAGCGCCCGGCTGAGCGTGCCCTGCTCGCGCGCCAGGCCGATCGCCTGCCGCACCTGGCCGAGGATCTGGCTCTCGCCGACGACCATGGAATCCAGCCCGGCGGCCACCGTGAGCAGGTGCTGGACCGCCCGGTCCTCGTAGCGCACGTACAGGTGCCCGGTGAGCTCGGTCAGCGGGATGCCGGAGTAGCGGGCCAGCAGGTCGGATATCGCCGACAGGCCCGCGTGGAACTTGTCGACCTCGGCGTAGACCTCCACCCGGTTGCAGGTGGACACGACGAAGGTGCCCGCGACCGGCTCCGCTTCGTAGATGTCGCGCAGCAGCTTGCCGAGCGGGTCACCGCTGACGGCGGCCCGTTCCAGGGTCGCGACCGAGGCACTGCGGTGACTGAGCCCGACGATCAGCACGCTCATGGCGCCGCGACCGCTGATTCGCCGACCACGCCCCCCGCTACCGCTGACCGGCCGTCAGCAGGCATAACCCGGCCCTCGTAGTAACGCTTTCCATCCTGATCGACGCGCACGACAGACCTCCGTTGCGCGTGGAAGGCAAGAATCTGCAATTCGATCGACAGGTCGACCTTACGCACGTCTACGCCCACTGGCACGCTAAGTACGACAGGAGCGAAGTTGAGGATGCTCGTGACGCCGGCCGCCACCAGCCGGTCGCAGACCCCCTGCGCCGCACCGGCCGGGGTGGCGATCACCCCGATCGATACCTGATGCCGTGCGATGACGGGCTCGATCTGGTCGGCGCCCTCGACCACATGCCCGGCGATCTCGCTGCCGACGACGGCCGGGTCGGCGTCGAGGACCGCCGCTATCCGGAAGCCGCGGGAGGCGAAGCCGCCGTAGTTCGCCAGCGCCCGCCCCAGGTTCCCGGCGCCAACGATGACCACCGGCCAGTCCTGGGTCAGCCCGAGCTCGCGGGAGACCTGGTAGACGAGGTAATCGACGTCGTACCCCACCCCCCTGGTGCCGTAGGAGCCCAGGTGGGACAGGTCCTTGCGCAGCTTGGCCGAGTTCACACCAGCGGCGGCGGCCAGTTCCTCGCTCGACACCGTGGCGATTCCCTGCTCGGCGCAGGCGTAGAGCACCCGCAGGTACAGCGGGAGACGGGCGATCGTCGCCTCCGGGATGCCTTGAGTGTTGTGGCCTGTGGCCGGACGGCGGGACATTCGCCGGTGCTCCTGAGGGTCGACGCTGCGGGCACCGCGGGCTGGCCAGGCGCCCGTGGGGCAACTCTCATTTCACGGTACGCCCTTGTGAACGTTTGCACAAAGTGGCGGCCCCGGCCACCCGGGTCTGGGGTGGCTAGCGGGTCAGGGCGGCGCGGAGGCGCTCCTCGCTGACATGCCAGAAGTCATGCTGGACGCCGTCGATCAGGGTCACCGGGATCTGGTCCCAGTACTGCCGCAGCTGGCTGTCGGACGTGGTGATGTCGAGCTCTTCCCAGGGCACATCGAGCTCGGCCGCGACCCGGGCGATGACGTCGCGCGCGTCGTCGCACAGGTGACATCCCGCCCGGCTGAGCAGGGTGATGACGTGAGGCTGGACGTTCACCGGGAACCATTGCTCCGGCGCGGGGCGGGCTGGCCATCCCGCGGGACCGGCTGGTCGTAGGGCCCGGGCCGGCCACGTGGGACCCCCTCACCGGGCGGGCGCGGCGGGACCGACCGGCCACGGGAGCCCGGGTCACCCGGAGGGCCCGGCGGGACCGACCGGCCACGAGAGCCCGGGTCGCCCGGAGGGCCCGGCGGGACCGACCGGCCACGGGAAGCTGGCCCGCCCGGCGGGCCAGCGCGGCCGCGGGACGCCGGATCACCCGAGGGACCTGGCGCTCGGCCTGGCGGGACAGGCCGGCCCGGCGGGGCCGCCCGGCCCGGCTGTGCCTCCGGGCCGGCCCCGCCACGCCAGGTGGGTGGGCCGGGCCGGCCGGCACCGGCGGGCGGGACCGGGGCGCCACCCGGCTGACCGCCGAGCGGTGAGAGTTTCGCCTCCCGGACGCCGAGCTCGATCACGTTCGTGGCAAGCACGTAGGGCTTGCGCTCCTCTTCGAAGTCCTGGATGTAGGGCTGGTGGCCGTGCTCGGTAAACGCCGCCTCGTCGCGGTACACCTCGTAGAGGATCCGCTGCATCGGCGCGGACGGCACGCCATGGACGATGTAGGCGAGGGTGTCGGGTTCCAGCGCCTTCACCTTCTCGACCACGGCCTGGGCGAGCCGGTCGAACTCCTCCGCCTGGCCGTCGATCAGGGTGTAGATCGCTATCTGCCCGTAAAGCCGTTCGGTCTCCTCCTCCACCGGGCCATCTGACCGGCGCGGGACGGGCGTGAAGACGTCGAACGACACCGGCAGGATGTCACCCGTCTCAACGATCCCGGGCAGCGGCTCGATCTGCTGGCCATCCGCGCCGTTGGTGACCACCGGCCTGAGGTCGGTATCGGTCCGGTAGAAGCCGTAGCCGGTGTCGCTGCCGATGTCCCGGAAAGCGCTGTCGCTGCTGACATCCCGGATCCCGCCGGTGTCCTCCGGCCGGTACAGGCCGTAGCCGGTGTCGGCGTACGCCTCACCCCAGCCGGTGTCGTCGCCGGCCGGGGCGATCTCATGCAGGTCCGCCAGCCGCACCCGGCGGGACCAGTGCCCCGCGAACCAGGTGAGCACGGCGGCGATCAGGCAGATGGCGGCATAACCCGAGTTGACGGGCAGCTTCACCTGCAGGCCCAGGGTCAGCAGGGCGGCCCCCGCGGCCGCCGCCACCGCCGGGAACATCTCCCGCCAGCCGGGCTCACGCCGGGCGCGCACCGCCGTCACGACCGGTGCGATCAGGGCGGGGATCACGGTGGCGGCCGCGATCACCACCAGGACCACGTTCGGTATGAACTGGTAGTGGTCGGCGGTGGAGGGCCACGTGCTGGTGAAGCTCACGCCGCTGAGGGGATCGGACGCCAGGACCACCCCGGCGATAGCGGTCAGCGCGGCCAGCCCGAGCCGGGCCGCGAACCGTACCCCGAAGCTCTTCGCGGTCAGCTCGGCCAGCCCCCACACCAGGGCCATCGGGGCGGCCAGCCGGGCACCGACCTCGATCGCCCGGAACGACGCCGCGTTGAAGCCCTGGTGATAGCCCAGCGCCTGCGCCGCCAGGGCGACCGTGAGCCCCGCGGCCGCGCACGCCCAGGCGGCTTGGTCCAGCCGGGGCAGGCGGGCAAGCCGCATCACCAATATCGCGGTGATGACGGCCGCGACAGCAGTCGCGACGCCCGCTGCCAGGAAAGAAACAGACATCGCTGCCTATGGTGCCCGACGGCGGCCGATGATGCTGCCCAGATGGCCGACCGGACGGATCTGAGGGGGCGGCGCCGCGGGTAGCATGAAGCCGCAATGGGCCTGCTGCGGGAACGGCTTCAGGAACCGGGCGCAGCCAGCATCGAGCCAGGCGCGGAAGACCCGGTCGATGACGCCTACCAGGAACTATGGGCGCCCAGGGCGTGGATGAGGCCGTTGCGCAAGGACCGGGCGGCACTCGCCGGCGAGGCATCGGCGGCCGCCGCCAAGGTGGAGAACGCCCCGCCGCCCATCCCCGACCCGGCGGCCGGCGCGTTCTTCGACGTGGACAACACCCTCATGCGCGGGGCCTCGATCTACTACTTCGCGCGCGGCCTGGCCGCCCGCAAGATGTTCGGCCCGATGGATCTGGCCAGAATGGCCTGGGGGCAGGCCTGCTACCGGATGCGGGGCGCGGAGAACGCCGATCACATCGACGCGGCGCGGGAGGCCGCCCTGGCGTTCGTGGCCGGGCACCGGGTCAGCGACATCGTCTCCCTCTGCGAGGAGATCTACGACGACACCATGGCCGACCGCATCTGGGAAGGCACCAGGGAACTGGCCCAGCGGCACCTGGAGGCCGGGCAGCGGGTCTGGCTGGTGACCGCTACGCCGGTGGAGCTGGCCGGCATCATTGCCAGCCGGCTCGGCCTCACCGGGGCGCTTGGCACCGTTGCCGAGTCCGTCGACGGCGTCTACACCGGGCGCCTGGTCGGCGGGCTGCTGCACGGCGAGGCGAAGGCGGCGGCGGTCGAGGCCCTGGCCGCGCGCCAGGGCCTGGACCTGGCCCGGTGCTCCGCCTACAGCGACTCCGCGAACGACCTGCCGATGCTCCGCCTGGTCGGGCATCCCACCGTGATCAACCCCGATGCGGAGCTGCGGGCCGAGGCACGGGCCAACGACTGGCCCGTGCACGACTTCCGGTCCGGCCGCAAGGCCACCCTGATCGCCCTGCCCACCGCGGCGGGCGCCGGGGCCGTGGCCGGGGGCATCGTGGCCGGGCTGGCCCTCCGGCGGCGCCACGCCGCCGGCCGTTAGCGCACTTGTGACCAGAGCGGTGAGTTGAGAACCGGGCCAGCCACCGGACCCCGCCGCCAGGGGACAGCTAGCCGAAAGCGGGGCCGCGCTCGGACAGCAGATCGTCCAGTTTGCGCTGGATGGTGCCCCGCACCCGGCCGCTCAGGTCGGCGATCACCGCCGGGTCGTCCTCGCTGCCGGGAGGGTAATCGGAGGTGGGGACCGGCGGGCAGAACTCGATGATCCACTTCGATGGCAGCGGCACCGCCCCGACCGGGCCCAGCCAGGGGAACAGGGGGGTGATCGGGAAGTAGGGAAGCCTCAGCAGCTCGGCTATCGGCCTGGCGTTTCCGAGCAGGGGATAGATCTCCTCGGCCCCCACGATGGCGCAGGGGATGATCGGCACCCGGGCCCCGATGGCGGTGGCCGCGAAGCCGCCACGGCCGAACCGCCGCAGCTGGTAGCGGTCGGCGAAGGGCTTGCCGATGCCCTTGAACCCCTCCGGGAAAACGCCGACCAGCTCGCCCGAGCGCAGCAGCGCCCGCGCGTTCGCGGGGCAGGCCCGGGTGTGGCCGACCTTCCTGGCCAGCGGCGCCAGCAGCGGGATCTCGTAGACCAGGTCGGCGCCCAGCAGGCGCAGGTTCCGGTGGCCGGGATGCTCATCGTGCAGCCCGGCCTGAAGCATGACAGCGTCGACCGGAAGCGTGCCGGAGTGGTTGGCGACGACCAGCGCGGGGCCCACCTCGGGAACGTGCGCCAGCCCGCGCATCCGGACCCCGAACCAGTGCTGGTAGAGCACCCGGGCGGCCGGCATCAGCACCCGGCTGTTGAACTCGGGGTCGAAGCCGAACTCGTCGACCTCGGTCTCGCCATCGAGCTGGCGGCGCGCGAACTCAAGGATGTCGGCCAGCCGGCTCCGCCAGCCGCCGTCCGCCGCGCCAGCAGCCTCGCTGCCCGGGGGACCCGGAGGGCCCGGGGGATCCGTACGGCCGCCGCCCGCGCCGGCGTCATCCCCGATGCCTGCGCCAGCATCTTCCCCGCTGCTGGGGCCGGCATTCTCCCTGCCGCCGATGCCGGCGTCATCCCGGCGGCCGGCCTCGAGGCCGGGCAGCGGCACCAGGTTGACCGGATGGCCGTCGATCGTCACGCTGGTTCCCGTCTCCCGCGTGGCTGCGCGACGGATGCCGCCAGCAGCAGCTGGAGGCTTGCTCACCTTGTCCCCTTTCCACGGGCGCCACCGGCCAGCCGGCGGCATGGATCAGCCGCGCGTGTCTTGCCATGTTGCGATCCCCGGCCGGTGCCGTCCCCTCGCTCGCACTCGGCCGACTGGGCCCCGCCCGGCGGCAGGCGCCCGCGTTACTTCGTGCCGGGCTGGCCTGGCGCCCGCGCTACTTCTTGTTCCGCCGCTGAACGCGCGTCTTCCGCAGCAGCTTGCGGTGCTTCTTCTTGGCCATTCTCTTGCGGCGCTTCTTGATGACGGAGCCCACGACACCACCCTTGCTCGACCTTGCGGCACCAACTGGCATGCTTGCGCAGGCCCGATGCCGGTCGGCAGGGCACACGCCAACGGTCTAGGTTACCGCTCCCGGTGTCCCCGTCATCCCCCAGTGCCCCCGTCCCCACCAAGCCGGGGGCAGCTCACCCCGTCGCGACGCTCAGCTGGCAGCGACGAATGAGTCCCGCAGGTACTGGTTGACCGCCTGTTCAGGTACCCGGAAGGAACGGCCAACCCGGATCGCCTCAAGCTCGCCGGAGTGGACAAGCCGGTAAACGGTCATTTTGGACACGCGCATGATCGAGGCTACTTCTGCCACGGTCAGGAACCTGACGTCACTCAGGGGTGTTGTCTCAGTTGCAGCCATGAGTCGCCCTCTTCCGCATGGTGCTGCCTGCGCTTAGCCGGATTCAGCGCATCAGTCACCTCCGTCCCCAGCGTAAGTCTTGTGTGAAAAAGGGCAACCCTCCATCGAGTCTCATTTCGTCACGCCTGGCACGGACCTTGCAGGCATCAGGGCAAACGCTGAGCGCCTCCGGCCGGCGGCGTGTCTCCCCGCCGCCACGCTGTGTTGATGGGAAATTCGCCGTCAGGAAACCGGGTCAGGGGGATGGCAGCAGCCCGTGCAGCGGGAAAACCGCGTTGCGGGTGGCCATGATCGCCCGGTCCACCCGGTCGCCTGGGTCATATCCCGACGAGAACGGCGAGAACGAGGCGGCCGCCCCCTCGGTCATGGTCTCCGGCGGGCGCGCGCCGGTGCGGGCCCGGACGAAGTCCCGCCAGCTACCGGGGGTGTCGGCCGCCGGGTCCAGCGGCCGGCCCGCCGCCTCGGCCAGCAGGTGGGTCCAGGTGCGCGGCACCACGTGCACCAGCTCGTAGCCACCCCCGCCGGTGAGCACCCAGTGCCCGCCCGCCGTCTCGTGCGCCAGGTGGTGCAGCCGCGCCTGCGCGGTCCGTTGCGCGTCAATGCTCAGTTCCAGGTGGGCGAGCGGGTCCAGCCGGTGGCTGTCGCACCCGTGCTGGGTGACCAGGACCTGGGGGCGGAACGAGCGCAGCAGCGGCGGCACCACCGCGTCGAACGCGCGCAGCCAGCCCGCGTCACCGGTGCCGGCCGGCAGCGCCACGTTGACGGCCATGCCCTCGGCGCCGGGCCCGCCGTTCTCGTCGGGCACGCCGGTGCCGGGGAACAGCGTCATCGGGTGCTCGTGCAGGCTGATCGTCAGCACCCGCGGATCGTCCCAGAAGGCGGCCTGGACCCCGTCGCCATGGTGGACGTCCACATCGACGTAGGCGATCCGCTCGGCCCCCTGGCCGAGCAGCCACCGGATCGCGATCGCCGGGTCGTTGTACACGCAGAACCCGCTGGCCATCCCCCTCATCGCGTGATGGAGACCGCCCGCGACGCTGATCCCGTGCTGCGCCCGGGACTCCCAGACCGCCGCCGCCGCGGCCAGGGTGGCCCCGGCCACCAGGGCCGATGCCTCATGCATGCCGGTGAAGACCGGGTTGTCGGGGGTGCCGAGCCCGAAGGCGAGGTCGGCGACCCCGGTCCTGACCGCGGTGATGTAGCGCGGATCGTGGACCAGCTCGAGCTCGGCCGTGCTGGCGGCGGCGGGCGCGGCGACGGTCACGCCGGGCTCGGCCAGCACGCCGAACGCCTCCGCCAGCGCGATCGTCAGCTCCACCCGGACCGGGGCCAGCGGGTGGCCGGGCCCGAAGTCGTAGCCGGTCAGCCGCTCATCCCAGGCGACGTGCAGGGTGCAGGCCATGGCGCTACCGGCGCTCAGCCGCTGCCGAGCTCGGCGCCGCGGTCCCGGGCCGCCTCGATCGCCGCCAGGAACGCCGCCCGCACCCCGTGCCGCTCCAGCTCACGGATCGCGGAGATGGTGGTACCGCCCGGGGAGGTGACCGCCTCCCGCAGGATCACCGGATGCTCCCCGCTCTCACGCAGCATGGTCGCCGCCCCGAACACCGCCTGCGTCACCATCTCCAGCGCGGTCCCCCGCGGCATGCCAAGCAGGATCCCCGCGTCCACCATCGCCTCGACCAGGAAGTACACATAGGCCGGGCCGCTGCCGGACAGCGCGGTGGCCGCGTCCTGCTGCGACTCGGGGATCCGCAGCACCTTGCCGACCGGCCGGAGCAGGTCCTCGGCCCGGCGCAGGTGCTCCTCGCCGGCGTGCGGCCCGGCCGAGATGACGCTCATCGCCTCGTCCACCAGCACGGGGGTGTTCGACATCACCCGGACCACCGGCAGCGACACCCCGAGCTGGTTCTCGATCCGGGATGTGGTGATGCCGGCCGCCACCGAGATGACCAGCCGGTCGGCGGGGACGTGCGGGGCTATCTCGTTGAGCAGTCCGGTCATGTCCTGCGGCTTGACGGTGATGACCAGCGTGTCCGCGGTCTTGGCCGCCTCCGCGGCGCTGACCACCCCGATGCCGTAGCTCTCCCGCAGGGCGGTGGCACGGTCGGGGCGGCGGACCACCGCGAGCACCCCGTCCGGGCTGCGCCCGGCCCGCAGCAGGCCGGAGATGAGCGCCTCACCCATCTTGCCTGCACCCAGGATCGCGATCACTCTGGCCAGCCTATCTCCCGGGGCGGACCGCTCACCGGCGCGACGCCAGCGACCGGAGGAAGAACGCGAGGTTGGCCGGCCGTTCGGCCAGCCGCCGGACCAGGTAGCCGTACCAGTCGCTGCCGTACGGCAGGTAGACCCGCACCTTCGCGCCGGTGGCCGCCAGCCGGAGCTGCTCGGCCGGCCGGATGCCGTACAGCATCTGGTACTCGAATCCGGCGCTGCCGCGCCCGGTGAGCACCGCCTGCGCCGCGATGATCCTGATCAGCCGCGGGTCGTGGGTGGCCAGCATCGGGTACCCGGCGCCGGCCATGAGGATGCGCAGGCACCGGGCGTAGGAGCGGTCCACCTCGGCCCGGCTCCCGAAGGCCGCCTCCGGCGGTGCGTCGTAGGCACCCTTGCAGAGCCTGACCCGGGAGCCGGCCTGGGCCAGCGCGCGGCAATCGGCGGCGCTGCGCCGCAGCTGGGACTGGATCACGCAGCCAAGATCGGGGTAGTCGCCGCGCAGGTCCCGCACGATCCGCAGGGTCGCCTCGACGTGGGTGTGGTCTTCCATGTCGACCGTGACCGTCGTGCCGGCCGCCCTGGCCGCCACGCAGATCCGCTCGATGTGGGCGGCGGCCGTCTTCTCCCCATGCTCGGGCAGGTGCAGGCCGACCGCAGTGGGCTTGACCGAGACCTCGGCCCCGCCGTCCTGGCCAAGGCCGCCCGCCCCGAGCCGTCCCAGCAGCGTGACGTACTCCTCGGCGACCGCGGCCGCATGTTCCTGGCTGGTGGTGTCCTCGCCCAGGTAGTCGAGGCTGACGGCCAGCCCGCTGGCCTGCAGCCGGCGGGTGGCCTCCACCGCGGCCGCCGCGTCCTCACCGGCCACATACCGGGCGACGACGTCGCGGGTGTAGGGGGCGGACACGATCATCCGGCGCATCCGGTCGCTGGCCGAGGCGGCCAGCAGGGTGCGGCGCAGCACGGCACACCACCTCCTACCGCGGTCCCAGGGCCGCCGCCGCCGGCGGCCCTGCCCGCTGCCGGGAGCCAACGTTAGGGCATGCGCTCGCCGGTCTTCCAGCCAGGACCGGCTCTAGCCCCGGCCAGGACCGGCTCCGGCCCCGCTCGGCGCGAGGGCGCACGGCCCGGGCCCGGGTCGGCGCACCGCCCGTACCCGCGGCGCGGCCGGTCTCAGTCGCGGCAGGGCGATCTCAGTCGCGGCGCGGGCGGTCTCAGCCGGGTGTGGGCGGTTTCAGCCGGGTGTGGGCGGTTTCAGCCGGGCGCGGGCGGTCTCAGTCGCGGCGCGGCGCGAGCGCACCGCGCGGGCGCTTGAGCGTGATCTTCACGTTCGCGCCCGTGTCCGGGGGGACCACCACCTCCTGGGCGGCGGGCACGCCACCGGCCCGCAGCGCCGCGTCGGCCGGCACGGTCCGCTTGATCAGCGCCAGGGCGACCGGGCCCAGCTCGAAGTGGCGCGCGGCCGACCCGGTGAACCCGATCTCCGCGTCGCCCATCGTGACCGGGTCGCCGTGGGCGGGCAGGGTGTTCTCGCTGCCGTCGAGATGCAGGAACACCAGCCTGCGCGGCGGATGGCCCAGGTTGTGCACCCGGGCCACGGTCTCCTGGCCCCGGTAGCAGCCCTTGGACAGGTGGACGGCGGTCTCGATCCAGCCCACCTCATGCGGGAGGGTCCGGCGATCGGTGTCCAGCCCGAGCCGCGGCCGGTACGCGGCGATCCGCAGCGCCTCGTAGGCCGCCACTCCCGCCAGCCTGGCCCCGCGCTGCTGGAGATCCGCCGCGATGGCCGCGAGCCGGTCCCGCGGCACGATCACATCCATGCCGAACGAATCCGCCAGCGCGACCGCCATGCCGTCCGGCGGCTCGCCTGCCATGTCCGGGCCCATCAAGGTGATCAGCGCGAACTCCGCCGTCACATCCGCCGGGTCGACGCGCAGTAGGAAGCGCATTGACTCCAGGAAGGCCAGCAGCGGCCCGGCCGTGCCGGGCTCGACGTGGATCCAGACCGCGCTGCCGTCGTCGGTCAGGGTCAGGTGGTGCTCGACGTGCCCATTCGGGCTGAGCACCAGCGCCTGCGTGGCCAGCCCCGGCGCCAGATGCTCGGTGTCCTGCGTGGTCAGGCTGTTCAGCGAGGACAGCCGGTCCTCGCCGGTGATCCGCAGCACGCCGTGATGCGACCGGTCCACCACGCCCGCCGACCGGGCCAGCGACCGCTGCTCCGCGAACGGGTCGCCGTAGTGCGCGGCGACCCCCGCGTCGGGCCCCTCGGCCGGGACGGCTCCAGGGACGGCCAGCAGCGGTGATTCCATGCCCCTCAGGCTACGCGGTCGGTTCGGCGGGCTCAGCCCGCGCGGCGGGCTCACGCGGCGCGGCCACCCCGGCGCCAGGACGACCGGACCCACCCGGCGCGGCGCCACGGTGTTTGACGCCACGGTGCCTGGCAGCACTGTGCTTGGCCCTGGCGGGGGCGGCGCCGGCGGGCGCGGCGTCACCGGGCCCGGCGCCGGGATCACCGGCCCGGCAGGAGGCGCAGCGCCCGAAAACGGTGAGATGACCCACATCCGTTTGGAACCCATTGCTCTCGTCCAGGGCGGAGACCAGCGCCTCGACCGTGTCCGGGGGCACCTGGGTGATCCGGCCGCAGCTGGAGCAGACCAGGTGCACGTGATCCGCCTCCGCCGCCAGGTGGTAACGGGGGGCACCGTGGCCCAGATGGGTGTGGGTGACCAGGCCGAGCTGCTCCAGCAGCTCCAGCGCACGGTAGATGGTCGAGATGTTCACCCCGCTGGCCGTCTGCTGCACGTCCGCCCAGATCTCCTCGGGGCTGGCGTGCTCCAGCTTGGTGACGGCCTCCAGCACCAGCTGCCGCTGGGGCGTGACGCGATAGCCGCGGGCCCGCAGCTCCTTGTCCCACGCCTGCGTCATGGCCCCGAGATTAGGGCATGCGGGCACCTGCTGCCGGCCGCCGGCCTTCCCCCGTCCGCCGGTGCGCCCCCGCCGCCGACCGACCGACGGACAACTCGCTTGCCCTGGCCCGGCCACCTGACATAACCTGCGGCCAACGCGGGAAAGGAGGTGGTCCAACAGCATGCATAGCAGTAGGACTCGCGAGGTGGCTGTCAGCTAGCCGCCGTCCCGCCGGCGCACCGGCCGTGGTTTCGGCCCGGCCGTGCGATCACTGGCCGTCGCTGGCCCGCCCCCTGGGCGTGGCCGGCGAGCCGCAAGGCGGCGGCCGGCGAATACACGGCCGACACCGAGCCCCCGGGCTGACCGGCCTTGTCCAGCCGGTCCCCGTATGGCCGGCCTCGCATCCCGCGAAGCGGATGACCGTGCGCGCCCAGTGCGCGGCGCGGGCCG
Organism: Streptosporangiaceae bacterium; assembly: GCA_035473755.1. Taxonomy (GTDB): domain Bacteria; phylum Actinomycetota; class Actinomycetes; order Streptosporangiales; family Streptosporangiaceae; genus UBA9676. Next base: position 29 of record DATINY010000088.1, on the reverse strand, counting down.
CGCGCGGATGCCAGGCGCATGGCCCTGCG
>DATINY010000087.1:0-11048 GCA_035473755.1 Streptosporangiaceae bacterium | reverse complement strand
GTTCCCTGGCCCGCCCGACGATGCGGGCGTAGGAACCCGGTTCCGGGCCGGGCGGGACGGGCCGCGGGGCCCCGCCGGCGGGCGTGGGCGGCGTCCGGCGGGGCAGGCCGCGGGTGGAGGCACCGGCCACCTCGAAGTCGTACCGGTACCGGACGGCCGTCTCGCGCTTGCGGTCGAGCACGTAGATCTCGTCGGGCAGATGCAGGACCAGGTCGCGCTGCTCACCGGGCCGCTGACCACGCAGCCGGACCGGCTCGAACTGGAACGCCAGGTCGTAACCGAACGCGCCGTACAGCCCCAGATGGGGGTCGCGGCCCGCCATGGCGGCGACCACCTCCCGCACGGCGGAGAAGACGGTGGGCCGGCGGCTCCGGTCCTCCTCGGCCTGCACCCCGGCCGGCTCGGGTATCACCACCTCGACCTCTCCCCCGGCCCGGCCGTCCCGGCCGCCCGCGCCGGGGCTGGGCTCGCCCACCCGCAGCAGCGCGGCGCCCAGCACCGGGAGCAGGACCTCGCCGCGGGCGTTGAGCGCCCGGGCGCTGATCCGGCGGCCGCGGGCGACGAGCTCGGCGCAGGGGTTCACGTAGGCCAGATGCCAGCGGCTGTAGCGGCCCGGGTATTCCATGCCCGAGCTGAGCACCCCGCCGCGCAGCCCTTCCACCTGGGTGCATACGGTGCCCAGGATCTGCTCATCGAACGGCTCGGCGGTCCTGGTGACGACCACCCCGCCGGCGGTCACGGTGCGTGTCTCGGCGGCGCCTGCCGCCTGGTCTGCCTCTGCTGCCGGATCCACCTGTGCTCCCTCGGGGTGAGGGCCCGGCCAGCAAGAGTCAGGAGACCGCCGCTGCCGGGCGGTCTCCTGGATATGCGCTGCGCGCGAGCCAGCCACCGCCTAACGGCGGCGCCACCACTGGAGGTGACTGCTGGTTCGCATGGCGCGAGCCTACCGGTGTGCCTGCCCGGGCGCCACCGCCGGGCGGCAACGGTGGACGGGCCCGCCCCGGGCCGGCCGCGTCCGGTCAGCCGAGTGCGAACACGGCGGTGACGGTGACGGTCACCTGCTGGGTGCCGGGCGAGACCGGCACCGGCGAAGCGGCCGCGCGCCCGGCGCTGGGGGCGGCGAACATCGGCAGCACCGGCGCGGGGTGCTGCTCGGACACGCTGACCACCGGCCCGAGGGACATGCCGAGCGCCCTGGCGTACTGGGCCGCCTTGGTCCTGGCGTCCGCCGCCGCCTTGGCCCGGGCGGCGGCGAGCAGGGAACTGGTGTCGTTCAGGTTCAGCGAGATCCCGTCCACCTGGGTGGCGTTGCCGCCGGCCCGCACGGCGTCACTGATCTGGGTGCCCGCGGCCGCCAGCGTGCGCAGGGTGACGTCGATGGACTCGCTGACCCCGTACCCGGCCGGGACCGTTGAGTTGCCCGTGTAGTCCGGCTGGATCGACAGGCCGGAGGTCTGGATGTCGGAGCCCCGCACGCCGGTTCGGGTCAGCGCCCGGGTGACGGCGCCGACCGCCCGGTTGGCCCGCTGCAGCGCGGCGCTGACCGAGGAGCCGTTGGTCTGCACGCCCATGTACAGCATCAGCTGATCCGGGGTGCCGGACACGGCGCCGGTGCCGGTGACGGTGATCCTGGCGCCGGGTGCGGCGGCCTGCGCCGGTACGGTGCGGCCGGGCAGCGTCGCCGCATCGCCCCGCGCGCCGCCGGCGGCGAAGGCGCCGATCAGCAGGCCGGCCGCGGCGACGCCCGCGGCCAGCGCGCGCTGGGTGACAGTGAGCCGAAGCGGCATGGCAGGCCTCCTGCGGTATGGGAATGATCACCGCTTCGACGCACGGCCGCCGCTTCCGGTTCCGCCTTCCAGCCCGGCCTGGACCGCCGCCCGGCCGGCTCAGGCCCGGTGGGCAGGCTGCGGGGTATCAAGGGTCTCCGCTTCCACGATGTTGGAGCGGGAGAGCATCCAGATCCCGGCCACCGCCGCCGCCCCGCCGGCCAGCTGGAAGCCGAGCTGCAGCGGTGAGGAGGCGAGCCGCTCGCCGAAGATGGTGGCGCCGATCACCACCGCGCAGACCGGTTCCAGCGTGTCGATGACCGGCAGGCTCAGTGACAGCGCGCCCGCCCCGAAGGCGCTCTGGCCGAACAGCGCGCTCACCACGCCGGTGGCGGCCAGGGCGTACGGCTCCCACGACACGAGGGTGGCCCAGCCGACGCTGGAGAACAGGTCCACCGTGCTCTTGGTCAGCGCGTCGACCAGTCCGTAGAGCGCGCCCGCGGCGGCGGCCAGCCAGATGACCCGCGCCTTTCCCTGCACCCGGAGCGCGGCCACCGCCGCCAGCCCCACCAGGACGGCCAGGGCCACGAAGACCGGAATCCAGGTGCCGATCGCCGGGGCGCTCAGCCCGCTGGTCGGCGGCGAGACGGCGAGGAAGATGACGATCCCGGCGGCTACCGTCAGCGCGCCCAGGATGTCCCGCCGGGTGAGCCTGCGCTGTTGCCGGCGGGCGATCATGGGCAGCGCGAACAGCACGTCGGTGGCGGCGATCGGCTGCACCAGACTGAGCGGGCCGAAGACGAGCGCCACCCCCTGGATGACGAACGAGAACGCCTCCAAGGCGACGCCCGCGACCCAGCGCGGCGTGCGGACCAGGTCCCACAGGAGCCGGAACCGCAGCGCCTCGTCGCCGGACTGGCGGGCGACCCCCTGCTGCACGACGGAGCCCGCCGCGAAGCAGAAGCCCGCGGTGAGCGCCGCGACGACGGCAATGGTGGTCGCCAGCACCGCACACCTCCCCACGGGCCTCTCGCACCACCATCATCGGTGATGGGCCGTCGGCCGTCACTGGGCGGCCCCGGGCCACGGGGCCGGCGCACGGTCGGTCAGATGTGCATGCCGCCGTCCACGGACAGGGTGGCGCCGGTCACGAACGAGCTGTCGGCGCACGCCAGGTACAGGACCGAGCGGGCGATCTCGTCGGCGCAGGCGTGGCGCGCCAGCGGGATCCTGGCGTCGAAGATGCGCGCGGCCACCTCCGGCGGCGCGCCGGTCGCCGTCACCTCGATGTCGCGCTGGAACTCGGTGTCGGTCGGCCCCGGGTGGACCGAGTTCACCCGGATGCCCCGCCCGGCCGCCTCCTTCGCCGCCGTCCGCATCAGCCCGACCTGGGCGTGCTTGGCGGTGGCGTAGCCGCTGATCCCCGCGTCCGAGGTGAGCCCGACCACGCTGGAGTTGATGATCACACTCGCGCCGTCGCGCAGGTGCGGCCACGCGTGCTTGAGCAGGTGGAAGGCGCCGAGCACATGGACGTCCAGCACCCGCCGGAACACGTCGGTCGGGTATTCGGTGATGGGGGCGATGGACCCGCTGATCCCCGCGTTGCTGAACAGCACGTCCAGCCCGCCGAACCGGTCCACGGCCTCGGCCACGGCCGCGATGACCTGGGCCTCGTCGGCCACGTCGGTGACGCTGCAGGCCGCCACGTCCGGGCCGAGCTCGGCGACCGCCTCGGCCAGCCGCCCGGCGTGGAGCCCGGCCAGATGGACCCGGGCCCCCTCGGCCGCGAACAGCCGGGCGGTGGCCAGGCCGATGCCGCTCTCGCCGCCGGTGATGAAGGCGACCTTGTTGTCTAGCCGGGTCACGGGGATTCCCCTTTCTGCCCGGGATCGACCAGGGCCGGGTGGTGAGGTCCGGCCGGCGGCGGGGCGGCCGACGGCACATGAACGCTGATCACGGCGGACCGGCCGCGGCGGACCTCGGCGAGCGCCAGGCTGAGGGCGACCGGGAGCTTGCCGGCCTCCGTCACGGTGGCCGCGTAGGCGCCGCCGGCCGCGGCCGCGACCCCCGGCAGGTCCACCTCCGGGGCGAAGCCGGTCCCGCCGCCCACGGCCGCGGTCGCCCCGGACGGGTGGACCATGAGCGCGGACATCACCGGCGCGGCCCAGCCCTGGTTGTCGAAGATGACGGTGAGCGAGGGGGCGCCGTACCGGCGTGCCATCCACTGGGCCGAGGCCGGCACGCCGAACAGGAACGAGCCGTCCCCTACCAGGCTGACCACGGTGCGGTCGGGGGCGGCCAGCTTGGCGCCGACCGCCGCGCCGCCGGACCAGCCCAGCGAGCTGCCGCCGCTGCCGATGAGCGATCCCGGCCGGCTGGGCAGCAGGTGCTCGCAGACGACGGGATAGTTGGTGATCGCCTCGGTGAGCACGATGGCGTCCGGGCCGATCGCCTCCCGCACGCAGGCGACCAGGTACTCGGGCGTGACCGTGCCGTCGCCGGCCGGCCGTTCCCTGGCTGCCCACTGCTCGCGCTGCGCCCGGTGGACCGCCGCCAGCCGCTCGGCCCGCGCGGCGACCCGGGCCGGGTCCAGGCCGCCCTGCTCCCGGAGCCTGGCCGTCACCTGCCGCAGTGCGGTGGCCAGGTCGGCCCGGGCGTAACGGGCGGCGGGGACATGCCAGAGCGTCATCTGCTCCTTGATCGGGTCGATGTCCAGCACGTAGATCCGGGCGCCGGGCGAGGGGCGGTTGGTGGCCGGGATCCACGGCACGTCGCTGCCGGCCACGAGCACCACGTCCGCGTCCGCGAGCAGCGGATTCTGGGTGGTGGTGCTCCACTGGTAGCCCAGGTGCAGCGGATGGCTGGCCGGGAAGTTCATCCACATCGGCACCGACTCGATCACGCCGATGCCCGCGAGCTCGCACAGCTCGGTCAGGGCGGCCACCGCCGCCGGGTCCCGTCCCAGGTAGGACGTGACGACCAGGGGTGCGTCGGCACCGGCGAGCGCGGCGGCGATCTCGCCGGCCACCTGCGGCGCCAGCGCCATCGGGGCCACCGGCGACCACCACTGGCGCTGGCCGGGCCCGCCCGGCCCGGCGGGCACCGTCTCCTCCATGACCTCGCGGCCCGCGAGCAGGTAGGCCGGCCCGGCCGGCTCGCTCCGCGCGATCTGCAGGGCGCGGTGGACGATCTGCTGCGCGTTGCGCCCGGTGCGGATCTCGTGCGCGTACTTGACGTAGCCACGGACGATCCCGGCTTGGTCGGCGGTGTCCTGGAGCCAGTGGATGAACTCGTTGCGGCCGCCGGGCAGCTCGCCCCCGGCGGTCACCGGCGTCAGGCCGGCCAGTATCAGCACCGGCACGCGGCCCCTGGACACGTTGTGCACGGCGCCGCCGAGATTCTGGGTGCCGCAGTCGACGTGCACCAGCACCGCCTGGGCCTCGCCGCTGACCTGGGCATACCCCTGCGCCGCGCTGAGCGCGACGAACTCGTGCGGGCAGAGCACCAGTTCCGGCAGGGCGTCGGTGCGGCCGTCGCTGCGGGCCTGCGCGTAGGCCTCGACGATCCCGGTGTGGTCGCTGCCCAGGTTCGCGAACAGGTACGTCACGCCGGCCTCGCGCATCGCCTCCAGCAGCGCCCGGCTCACCGTGTACCGCCGGTCAGCCACCGCCATCACCCCCTACGGCCACGCCGGCCGGTCCAGCGGCCCCCAGCGGGCGGGCCGGGCCGGGCGCCGGGACGTCGCGGACCCGGTACCCGACCGGCAGCAGCGACCAGCCGCGGCGGGCGGCTATCCCCCACAGGCCCCCCGGCGCGGTGAGCACCACCAGGATCGCCACCGCGCCGATCGCTACCAGGTACCACGCCCCGTACGAGGAGAACTTCTCCTGGACGGCGAAGAAGATGGCCGCGCCGATGATCGGGCCCTCCATCGTGCCGATGCCGCCGATCACCACCATGAACAGCATGTCGGCGCTGTAGTTCACGCTGAACACGGTGGCCGGGTCGATGTACAGGGTGCTGATGATCAGCGTGCCGCCGACGGCGCCGAATCCCATCGCCGCGAGGATGTACGCGAGCCAGCGTGTGCGCTGGACCTCCACGCCCGTCGCCGCCGCGGCCGCGGGCTCGTCGTGCACGGCGCGGCTGTCCAGCCCGAACCGGCTCCGCACGAGCAGGTAGACCCCGGCCACGATGACCGCCATCAGCGCCAGCGCCAGCCAGTAGGTGTAGGCCTGGCGGACCACCGGCGGCAGTCCCGACAGCGGCCCGGCCAGGCTGACTCCGGTCCCCCCGCCCAGCCACAGCTGGTTGGTGACGTACAGGAAGAAGCACGTCGCGACCACCCAGGTCGCCACCGCGAAGTAGCCGCCGGAGAGCGAGCGCAGCACGGCGAAGATGGGAACCGCGGCCACCGCGCAGCCGGCGGCCGCGACCACGATCCCGGCGAACGGGCTCACCCCGGTCTTGCTCACGAGCCAGACGAGGTAGGCGCCGATCCCCAGGTAGGCCTGCTGCCCGAAGGAGATCATGCCGGCGTAGCCGGCCAGCAGGTTCCACAGCGCGGCCATGCTCACCAGCAGGAACAAGGTGACCAGCGCCTGGGTGATCCCGGTCCCGGCCAGGTAGGGCAGCACGGCGAGCACGGCGAGCGCGAGCACGGATATGGCCGCGGTGGCCGTCGCGGCCCGGCTCCAGCGGGTCACCGTCACCGCGGTCCCCAGCTCGGGGCGGGTACTTACGGGTGTCATCGTGTCTCCCTGTCAGCCCGCTATCTGCGGGTTGCCGAACAGGCCCTGCGGGCGCACCGCCAGCACCACCAGGAACAGCAGCTGCGAGGCGAGAATGGCGTACGGCACGCTCACCTGCGAGACGACGACCTGAGTGATGCCGAGCAGCATGCCGCCGAGCAGCGTGCCCCACAGCGAGCCGAGGCCGCCGATGATCACCGCCTCGAACGCGAAGATCAGGGTGAGCGCGCCCAGCGTCGGGTACACGCCCGTGGTGACCGCGTTCAGCGTGCCGGCCAGCGCCGCGGCCGCGATCGCGATCCCGGTCACCGACGCGAACAGCGGCCGCACCCGGATCCCCTGCAGCCGGGCGATGACCTGGTCGTCGGAGGTCGCACGGACCCGCCGCCCCCAGGCGGTGTAGCGGAGCAGGACGCTCAGCCCGCCTATCACCACCAGCGCGAGTATCAGCTTGAGCATGGCCAGCCAGGGCAGCACCAGGCCGCCGACGTGGACCGCGGCCACGTCGAGGTTGCCCGCAGGCACGCCGCGGGTGTTGGCCGAGTAGGTCTGCAGCAGCAGGTTCTCGATGAGGACCGACAGGCCGAACGTCACCAGCAGCGGCGCCGTCGTCCCGCTGCGCAGGGCCCGGCCGAACAGGCTCAGCTGGAGCACCAGCCCCAGCAGGAACGCCAGCGGGACCATGATCAGCATGGCGATCCACAGGGGCACCCCGAACGCCGCCATGACCGTGGTGGCCAGGTAGGTGCCGCACACGGCCAGATCGCCGTGGGCCAGATTGACCATGCGCATGACGCCGAACATGAGCGACAGGCCGACCGCGGTCAGCGCGTAGGCGCCGCCCAGGAAGATCCCCTGGAGGATGTCGTTCACCCAGGTCATGTGCGCACCTTCCCGGTGCCGCCCGTCCCGGGTGGCGCGGCCGGGGAGCCGAAGTAGGCGGCGATGAGGGCATCCCGGTTCAGTGAGGCGCTCTCGCCGGTCATGACCACCCGCCCCTCCAGCAGGCACACGGCCCGCGAGCTGGCGGCCAGCGCCCGGTCCACGTCCTGCTCGACCAGCAGGACCGACACCCCGGACGCCTGGATCGCGGGCAGCAGCTGGTAGAAGGCGTCGACGATGGCCGGTGCCAGCCCGAGCGACACCTCGTCGAGCAGCAGCACCCGGGGGTTGGCCGCCAGCGCCCGGGCGATGGCGACCGCTTGCTGCTCACCGCCGGACAGCAGCGCCGCCCGGTGCGAGCGCCGCGCCGCCACCATCGGGAACAGCTCGTAGAGCGCCTCCAGCGTCCAGGGGCCCGCCTCCCGGCGGCCGGCCGGGACCAGGATGTTCTCCTCGGCGGTCAGGCTGCCGAACAGCCGCCGGCCCTCCGGCACGAGGACCACGCCCGAGCGGGCCCGCCGGTAGTCGGGCTGGCCGGTGATGTCGGTGCCGTCCAGCGCGATGCCGCCGCGCCAGGGCCGCAGCGCCCCGGCGATCGTCATCAGCAGCGTGGTCTTGCCCGCCCCATTCGCCCCCACCAGGGCGACGGTCTCCCCCTCGGCCAGGTCCAGGCTCACCCCGAACAGCGCCTGGAAGTCCTCGTACCCGGCATCAAGATCGCGCACCGTCAGCGCGCTCATCTCCTGGCCCCCCTCGCGGGGCGCTTTGCTTGGTCGGGCCGGAGGCGCGCAAGATGACACCGTGGGGGGCGCGTCCTCGCCGCCGGGGCGCCGCAACGCTGTTGCGGCGTTCGGCCCGGCGCCTGCGGCAACCGCTCCTCTCGTGCCTCAGCCAACTGACCCCCCGAGATAGGCCCGCTGGACCTCGGGGTCGGCCAGCATCTGGCCGGGCGTGCCGTCGAACAGCAGCCGCCCGTCGGCCAGGCACACGGCCCGCTCCACCACCTGGGTCAGCGCGCGCATGATGTGCTCGACCCAGACGATGGTGGTGCCCGCCTCGTGCACCGCCCGGATGGTGCCGATCAGCGCGTCGGTTTCCGGCTCGGTGAGGCCGCCGGCGATCTCATCGAGCAGCAGAACGGATGGCTGGGTGGCGAGCGCCCGGGCCAGCTCGAGCCGCTTGCGCTCCAGTAGGGTCAGCCGGTGCGCGCGCACGTTGGCCTTGGCCGCCAGGCCGGTGCGGGCCAGGGCGGCGTAGGCGGCGGTGTGCGCGGCGTGGCGCCGGAGGCCGGCGCCACGCACGGCCGCGACGAGCGCGTTCTCGAACACGGTCATCGAGCCGAAGGGCCGGGGCACCTGATAGGTGCGACCGAGCCCCAGCCGGGCCCGGTGGCCCGGCGAGGCGGTAGTGACATCGTGGCCGGCGAGGCGTACCCGGCCCCGGCCAGGCCGGCGCCCGCCGGCCACGATGTCGATCAGGGTGGTTTTCCCGGCCCCGTTCGGGCCCACCACGCCCAGTGCCTGGCCCTGGGGCACCGCCAGGCTGATGCCGTTCAGCACCTTCAGGGCGCCGAACTGCTGATGGATGTCCTCGACCTGCAGCAGCGTCACAACGGGAGGAGCTTGGCGTTGATCGGCACGCTCGGGTCCGCCGCGTTGTTGACGATGAGCAGGTCGTACATGAACTTCGGGTCCTTGCTGGTCTGCCATTGCGCCATGTAGTCGGGGTGGTTGGAGACATTCTTCACCGGGCCGCTGGTGAAGTCGTATTTCCCGGTCATCACCTCACCTTTGGACTTGCCGATGGCGTCCGCCACGGCCAGGTGGTCGTGCGGGTCGCCGGCCAGCTTGAGCGCGTGCGCGGCGATCTCGAACACCGCGTAGTTGAACGACATCGGCTGCTGCCATTGCTGGCCGGTGGAGGCCTGGAACTCGTTCGCGTACTGCTGGGCGGTCATGCCGGTCAGCGAGGACTTGAACGGCACGGTCGGGGTCCACCAGGCGTCGGTCACGAGGTTCTTGCCCAACGGGCCGAGCGCATTGACGACGCTGGGGAACAGCAGCGCCTTGGCGATGGCGGCGATCCGCGGCTTGAACCCCTGCTGGCTGCACTGCTTCCAGAACGTCAGGAAGTCCGGCGGCAGCGGGCAGCCGAAGACGATCTCCACGTTGTGCGCCTTGTACTTGTTGATGATGGAGGTGAAGTCGGTCGTCCCGTCCGGATAGGGGCCCGGGTCGTACACCGTGTAGCCCTGCGGGGGCAGCGCCTTGGTGAAGGCGCCGCGGAAGGCCTGGCCGTCCGCGTCGCTCGGCCACAGCCCGCCGACCTTCCTGTTGGTCGGGATCAGCTTCCAGCCCGGACCCTGCGCGGCGAGCTCGTTCTCCAGCCCGATGAAGTACAGGTAGGTGTACTTGAACGAGGTGGAGGTGGCGGCGGTCGTGCCGATCTTGCCGCCGCGGCCCAGGAACCAGGACTGCCAGGGCACGATCGTGCCGATGCAGGGCACGTGCGCCGCCTCGCACTGGTCCGAGACCGGGTTCACCGTCTCCGGGGCGGAGGTGGTGAGCATGATGTCCACGTTGTTCTGGGTGATCAGCTGCTGGGCGACCTGGGCGGCGCGCGAGTCGCTGGACTGGCTGTCGGCCGTGAAGATCTCGACCGTGTACTTCTTCCCCCCGATGGTCAGGCCCTTGGCGAACGCCTCCCGCACCTTCTTCAGCACGAACGGGTTCGCGGTGGCGAATGCCGCATCCGGCCCGGTCACGGGGCTGATGAAACCCATCTTTATGGTCCCGGTGCTGGTGGAGCTCCCGCCCTTGAGACCGCTGCTGCAGGCGGCCAGGCCGAGCCCGGCCGCGCCTGCCATCCCGCCGACGAAGGCGCGGCGGCTGAGAGACCCCGGCAACGGGGCCGCCGGGCCGGCGCCGGCCTGCGCGTCGTCATCGGTGTGACTCACGTCCGTAACCTCCTGTGCGCCGATGCGTGTTATGCAGCATCGGCGCAGATGGCCGCCAGTGGTTTGTCGCACAGTGCCCGGCAGTTGCGTCACAGTGCACGCCCCGGCGGGCCCTTACGCACCAGTGCGCATAAGGGGCCGGTAACCGGCGCCCGCCGGGCGTCACCAGGACATGCCTAGACCGGCTGATGCCGCCCGACCAGCTCGCCGCGGCGGTACTGCCCGGGCGGCTCCCCGAAGCTGGCCTTGAAGATCCGGGTGAAGTGGGCCACGTCCTCGAAGCCCCAGCGCCGGGCGATCGCCTGCACCCCGCGCTGGGCCAGCGCCGGGTCCTCGAGGTCACGGCGGCAGTTGTCCAGCCGGCGTTCCCGCACCCAGCGGGCGACAGACGTGCCCTCCTCGTGGAAGAGCTTGTGCAGGTACCGGACGGAGAGGTGGTTCGCGCCGGCGATGGCGACCGGGCCGAGATCGACGTCGCCCAGGTGAGCGTCGATCCACTCCTGCACGCCCAGCAGCAGCGAGCGCCGCACCGTGGCGGGGTCGGTGGGCGCCGCGCCCGCCCGCTCCCCGAACATCGTGGCCAGCAGGTCCAGCAGGTTGTCCGCCAGCCGGCAGTTGACCGGGCTCGTCGACTGCTCCAGGTTGGCCACCAGTTGCCGCAGGAACGGCGCGACCAGCGATCCGGTGCTCCCG
>DATINY010000086.1:0-7377 GCA_035473755.1 Streptosporangiaceae bacterium | reverse complement strand
CCGACGATCTGGTGGTCGGCTACGACCCGGTGTACAAGGTCAACCCGCCGCTGCGCACGGCAACGGACGTGGCGGCGCTGCGGGGCGCCCTGGCCGACGGGACGATTGACTGCGTGGCGACTGACCACGCGCCCCACCCGCTGGAGGACAAGGAAACCGAGTGGGCCGCGGCCGCGTTCGGCATGACCGGGCTCGAGACGGCGCTGCGGGTGGTGCAGGAGGCGATGGTCGAGACCGGCCTGCTCGACTGGGCGGGCGTCGCCGACCGGATGGCGGCCCGGCCGGCCGCGATCGGGCGGCTCGCCGGCCACGGGCAGCCGCTGGCACCGGGTTCGCCGGCCAGCCTCACCCTGTACGACCCCGAGCCGCGGGCGGCGGTCGACCCCGCGCTGCACGCGTCCCGGAGCCGCAACACGCCGTTCGCGGGCCGGGTGCTGCCGGGACGGGTGGTCGCCACGTTCCTGCGCGGCCGGCCCACCGTGCTTGACGGGAAGCTGGCCTGATGGCGGCCGGCCAGCCCGGCGCGGTCCTGGTGCTCGAAGACGGCATGACGTTCCACGGCAGCTGGTTCGGCGCCGAGGGCGAGGCGTTCGGCGAGATGGTCTTCAACACCGGGATGACCGGCTACCAGGAGACGCTGACCGACCCGTCCTACGCCCGGCAGATCGTCGCCATGACCGCGCCCCACATCGGCAACACCGGCGTTAACGACGAGGACGGCGAATCGCGGCGGATCTGGGTGAGCGGCTACGTGGTCCGCGAGCCGGCCCGGATCGTCTCCAGCTGGCGCGCCCGCCGCAGCCTGGAGGAGGAGCTGGCCGCCCACGGCGTGCCCGGCATCGCGATCACCGCCACCCGCGCGCTCACCCGCCACCTGCGCGAGCGCGGCGCGATGCGGGCGGCGGTCAGCACCGTCGGCGGCGACCCGCAGGCCCTGCTGGGCCGGGTCCTGGCCAGCCCGTCCATGGTCGGCGCCGACCTGGCCCGGGAGGTGTCCACGCCCGGCCCGTACACGGTGGACCCGCCGCCGGGTACCGCCGTCCGGTACCGGGTGGCCGCGGTGGACCTGGGCATCAAGGCCGCGACGCCGCGGTCGATGGCCCAGCGGGGCTGCCAGGTGCGGGTCCTCCCGGCCACCAGCACGGCGGCCGACATCCTGGCCGCCGACCCGGACGGGGTGTTCTTCTCCAACGGCCCCGGCGACCCGGCGGCGGCCGGCTACGCGGTGGAGGCCGTGCGCGGCATCCTCGCCGAGGCGGTCCCGCTGTTCGGCATCTGCCTGGGCAGCCAGATCCTGGGCCGGGCGCTCGGCCTGGGCACCTACAAGCTGCGTTTCGGGCACCGCGGCGTCAACCAGCCGGTCGCCGACCTGGCCACCGGCCGGGTCCAGATCACCAGCCACAACCACGGCTTCGCGGTCGCCCTGCCCGGCACGGATGGCGGCGGGCCAGGCGGGGAGCCCGGCGCGGGGGCCGGCGGGGATCTGGGTGCGGCGGCCGGCGCGGAGCGGGTGGCCGGGCCGTTCGGGACGCCGTTCGGCCGCGCCCAGGTCAGTCACGTGAACCTCAACGACGGCGTGGTGGAGGGGCTGCGGCTGCTTGACGTGCCCGCGTTCGGCGTGCAGTACCACCCGGAGGCGGCTCCCGGCCCGCACGACGCCGCCGGGGAGTTCGACGCGTTCTGCGCCCTGATGGAGCGGGCCAGGTGAGCCGCCCGCGCCTCTCGGCCGGCCGGGGAGGTGTCCGCCGTGCCCAGGCGTGAAGACCTCAGGTCGGTGCTCGTCATCGGGTCCGGGCCGATCGTCATCGGCCAGGCCTGCGAGTTCGACTACTCCGGCACCCAGGCGTGCCGGGTGCTGCGCGCCGAGGGCATCCGGGTCAGCCTGGTCAACTCCAACCCGGCGACGATCATGACCGACCGCGAGTTCGCCGACGCCACCTACGTGGAGCCGATCACCGCCGACGTGCTGGAGAAGGTCATCGCGGCCGAGCGCCCGGATGCGGTCCTGCCCACCCTCGGCGGCCAGACCGCGCTCAACGCGGCCGTCGGCCTGCACACGGCCGGCACGCTCACCAGGTACGGGGTGGAGCTCATCGGCGCCAGCATCGAGGCGATCATGGCCGCGGAGGACCGGCAGCAGTTCAAGGACATCGTCACCGGCCTCGGGGCGGAGGTTCCCCGCAGCAGCGCCTGCCACACGCTGGAGGAGTGCGAGGCGGCGGCGCGCGAGTTCGGGTACCCGCTCGTGATCCGGCCCTCGTTCACCCTCGGCGGGGCCGGCTCTGGCGTCGCCCACCACGAGGACGATCTGCGCCTCCTCGCCGGGGCCGGCCTGGACGCCAGCCCGGTCACCGAGGTGCTGCTGGAGGAGTCGATCCTGGGCTGGAAGGAGTTCGAGCTCGAGCTGATGCGCGACCGTCACGACAACGTCGTGGTGGTCTGCCCGATCGAGAACATCGACCCGATGGGCGTGCACACCGGCGACTCGGTCACGGTGGCCCCGGCGATGACCCTCACCGACCGTGAGTACCAGCACATGCGGGACGTGGCCATCGCGGTGATCCGCGCCGTGGGGGTGGACACCGGCGGCTGCAACATCCAGTTCGCCGTGCACCCGCAGACCGGCCGGATGGTCGTGATCGAGATGAACCCCCGGGTGTCCCGGTCCTCGGCGCTGGCCTCCAAGGCCACCGGCTTCCCGATCGCCAAGATCGCCGCCCGGCTGGCCATCGGCTACACCCTCGACGAGATCCGCAACGACATCACCGGGGAAACCCCGGCCAGCTTCGAGCCGGCCCTGGACTACGTGGTGGTCAAGGTGCCCCGGTTCGCGTTCGAGAAGTTCCCCGGCGCCGACCCGGTGCTCACCACCCATATGAAGTCAGTCGGCGAGGCGATGGCGATCGGGCGCAGCTTCCCCGAGGCGCTGCAGAAGGCGCTGCGCTCGCTGGAGAGCCGTGGGGCCCCGCTGAGCTGGCGGGAGGCCCCGGGCGACCCGGCGGAGCTGCTGGCCCGGTGCGCGGTCCCGCACGACGGCCGGCTGTCCGTGGTGCACCAGGCGATCCGGGCCGGCGTGAGCGTGCCCGACCTCGCCGCCGCGACCGGCATCGATGCCTGGTTCATCGACCAGATCAAGGCGATCGAAGAACATGCGCAACGCCTGGCGGCGGGCGGGCCGCCGACCGCGGCCACCCTGCGGGCCGCCAAGCAGGCCGGTTTCTCGGACTCCCAGATCGCCGACGTCTGCGGCATCCCCGAGGAGCGGGTGCGCCGCTGGCGGCATGACCTGGGCGTCCGGCCGGTCTACCACACCGTCGATACCTGCGCGGCCGAGTTCGAGGCGCGGACGCCCTACCTGTACTCGACCTACGACGAGCAGAGCGAGGTCCCGGCCGGGGAGCGGCCCAAGGTGATCATCCTGGGCAGCGGGCCGAACCGGATCGGCCAGGGGATCGAGTTCGACTACGCCTGCGTGCACGCCTGTTTCGCGCTGTCGGAGGTCGGCTACGAGACGGTGATGGTCAACTGCAACCCCGAGACCGTCTCGACCGACTACGACACCTCGGACCGGCTGTACTTCGAGCCGCTGACGCTGGAAGACGTGCTGGAGGTGGTGCACGCCGAGCAGGCGAACGGGCCGGTCGCCGGGGTGATCGTGCAGCTGGGCGGGCAAACCCCGCTCGGCCTGGCCCGGGCGCTCGCCGCCGCGGGCGTCCCGGTAGTGGGCACCAGCCCGGAGGCGATCCACCTCGCCGAAGACCGGGGGGAGTTCGGCGCGCTCCTGGCCGCCGCCGGGCTGCCCGCGCCCCGGCACGGGACGGCGGCCTCGGCCGCCGCCGCGAAGGCGGTCGCCGCCGGGATCGGCTACCCGGTGCTCGTGCGCCCGTCCTACGTACTGGGCGGCCGCGGCATGGAGATCGTCTACGACGACGACACGCTGGAGGCCTACGTCGCCGTGGCCACCGAGGCCAGCCCGGACCACCCGATCCTGATCGACCGGTTCCTCGACGACGCGATCGAGATCGACGTCGATGCCCTGTTCGACGGCGAGGAGCTCTACCTGGCCGGGGTGATGGAGCACATCGAGGAGGCCGGCATCCACTCCGGGGACTCGGCCTGCGCCCTCCCGCCGATCACCCTGGGCCGCGGCGATATCGGGCGGATCCGGGAATCCACCGAGGTGATCGCGCGCCGGGTGGGGGTGCGCGGGCTGCTCAACGTCCAGTACGCGCTGACCGCCGGGGTGCTGTACGTGCTGGAGGCGAACCCCCGCGCGTCGCGCACGGTCCCGTTCGTGTCCAAGGCGACCGCGGTCCCGCTGGCCAAGGCGGCGGCCCGGGTCATGCTGGGCACGACCGTGCGGGAGCTGCGGGCCGAGGGGCTGCTGCCGGCCACCGGGGACGGCGGCACCCTGCCGCTGGACGCCCCGATCGCGGTCAAGGAGGTGGTGCTGCCGTTCGGCCGGTTCCGGGACGCGCAGGGACGCGGCGTGGACACGGTCCTCGGCCCGGAGATGCGCTCCACCGGCGAGGTGATGGGGATCGATGAGGTGTTCGGCACCGCCTACGCCAAGTCACAGGCGGCCGCCTACGGTGCGCTGCCGGTCAAGGGCCGCGCGTTCGTGTCCGTGGCCGACCGCGACAAGCGGTCAATGATCTTCCCGGTGAAGCGCCTCGCCGACCTCGGGTTCGAGATCTGGGCCACCCGGGGAACCGGTGAGGTGCTGCGGCGCAACGGTGTTCGTGCCACGATCGTGCGTAAACACAGCGACGGCGTGGGGCCGGACGGCGAGCCTGACATTGTCGCCAGGATCCTGGATGGCCAGGTGGACCTCATCGTGAACACGCCGTTCGGCAGCCCGGGGCAGTCGGGACCCCGGCTGGACGGGTACGAGATCCGCACCGCCGCGGTCCGGCGGCAAATCCCGTGCGTCACCACGGTCCAGGGCCTGGCCGCCGCCGTGCAGGGCATCGAGGCGATCACGCGGGGCGAGGTGGGTGTGCGGTCCCTGCAGCAGCATGCGACGGCGCTGCGCGGCGGGGGAGGGACGGCCGCAGGCGGGGGAGCGACCGCGGCGGGCGGCACGCCGCCGGCAGGCACGACCGCGGAAGGGAAGCCGTGACGGACGGGCCAACCGCGCAGGGCAGCGGGCCGTCCCAGGTCCAGGTCACGGGGACGGTGCTCACCGTGCGGCGGGTGGACGCGTACTACGCCATGACCGTGGTCGCGCCGGGGATCGCGGCCCGGTTCCGGCCGGGCCAGTTCGCCGCGGTCGCGGTCGGCGGCCCACAGACCTCGATGCTGCTGCGCCGCGCGTTCTCGATCTACGGCGTGCGGCCCGACCACGGCGGCACGGTGGAGTTCGTGTTCGCCGTCGTCGGCCCCGGCACCCGCTGGCTGGCCGGGCGGCGGACAAGAGACATGATCGACATCGCCGGGCCGCTCGGGCGGCCGTTTCCCGTTCCCCGCGACCCGGTGAGCTGCCTGCTCATCGGTGGCGGGTACGGCAGCGCCCCGCTGTTCCCGCTGGCGGACCGGCTGCGCGGCCGTGGCTGCACGGTCGACTTCCTGATCGGTGCCGCCAGCGCCGACCGGGTGTTCGGCGCGCTCACCGCCCGCCGCGGCGGGCGGACCGCGGCGATCACCACCGAGGACGGCTCGATGGGGGTGCGCGGCAAGGTCACCGACGTGCTCGGCCAGGTCATTCACGAAGGCAGGACCGATGTGATCTACGCCTGCGGCCCGATGGGGATGCTCCGCCAGGTGGCGTCGGTTGCGGGCCGCTACGACATCCCGGCGCAGGTCCTGGTGGAGGAGTCCATGGCCTGTGGGATTGGGGTATGCATGACCTGCGTCCTCCCGGTGGTCGGCGAAGACGGGGTGACCAGGATGGTGCGGTCCTGCGTGGACGGGCCGGTCTTCCGCGGCGATCTGGTGCGCTGGGACGACGTGGGCACCGTCCCGTTCGACGCGCTCGGCGCGCCGGGCTGGAAGCCGCGCCGGCCGCCCGAGCCCCAGCCGGGCGGCGGGCCGGCCAGCACAGGACCGGCCAGCACAGGACCGGTCAGCACGGGACGGGCCAGCACGGGGCCCGCTGCGGCGGGGAGGGCCGCCCATGGCGACTGACCTGCGGACCAGGCTGGGGCATGTCGAGCTGCCTAACCCCATCCTCACCGCGTCGGGCTGCGCGGGCTCGGGCCGGGAACTGGCGCACTACTTCGACGTGGCCAAGCTCGGCGCGATCGTCACCAAATCGGTCATGGTGGCCCCGCGCGCGGGGCGCCCGACCCCGCGGATGGCCGAGACGCCGAGCGGGATGCTCAACTCAATCGGCCTGCAGGGCCCCGGCATTGACGCGTTCCTGCAGCGTGACCTGCCCTGGCTGCTGTCGAGGGGGGCACGGGCGGTGGTGTCGATCGCGGGCGGCACCGTGGGGGAGTTCGCCGAGCTGGCCGGCCGCCTCTCCGACGCGTCCGGGGTGACCGCGGTGGAGGCGAACATCTCCTGCCCGAACGTCGAGGACCGGGGCCAGGTCTTCGCCTGTGACGCCGGGGCGTCGGCCGCGGTGGTCGAGGCGGTCCGCGGCAGGCTGCGTTATGACATCCCGGTGTTCGCGAAACTGTCGCCCGACGTCACCGACATCGTCGCGATCGCGCGCGCCTGCATGGCGGCGGGTGCCGACGGGCTGTCAATGATCAACACGCTGCTCGGCATGACGATCGACACCGTCACGATGCGTCCCGCGCTGGCCGGGACCACCGGCGGCCTGTCCGGGCCGGCGATCCGCCCGATCGCGGTGCGGTGCATCTGGCAGGTGCGGGCGGCGCTGGGGAA
Organism: Streptosporangiaceae bacterium; assembly: GCA_035473755.1. Classification (GTDB taxonomy): domain Bacteria; phylum Actinomycetota; class Actinomycetes; order Streptosporangiales; family Streptosporangiaceae; genus UBA9676. The sequence goes on along the minus strand of DATINY010000086.1, from coordinate 543 downwards.
CGTGCCGATCATCGGGATGGGCGGGGTCCGCACCGGCCGGGACGCGCTGGAGCTCATCCTGGCCGGCGCCGCCATGGTCAGTATCGGGACGGCGATCTTCCACGATCCGTCCGCCTGCGTCCGGATCATCCGCGAGCTCGAGGAGGAACTGGCCAGCCGGGGGATCGAGCGCCTCGCCGACGCGGTCGGGCTGGCCCACCAGTCACGGCAAATGCCAGCCCAGAGACTGTCAGGGAACGTCTTGTAACGTGTTGTTACCGGGCCGGAGGAGGAGCCTTGACCCAGCCTGCGCCGATCGCCGTCGCTCTCGACGCGCCAGACCTGGAGACCGCCGCCCGCTGGGCCGGCCTGGTCACCCCTCACGTCAGCACCGTCAAGGTCGGGCTGGAGCTGTACCTGCGGTATGGGCCGGGAATCGTGGCGTCGATCCGCGGGGCGAGCGGGGTCAAGATCTTCCTCGACCTGAAACTGCACGACATCCCGGCCACGGTGGCGGGCGCGGCCCGCGCGGTGGCCCGGCTGCACCCCGACGTGCTGACCGTG
>DATINY010000085.1:0-19715 GCA_035473755.1 Streptosporangiaceae bacterium | reverse complement strand
GGAACAGCTCGGGCCATTGGCTATACGGGGGGCTTGCGCAGTGATAGACGACAGACGCGCCGGCCGCCGCGCGGGCCGCCTGGCCCGGGCCGGACACCTCGGCCGCCACGCCCTGCGCGCCATCGGGCGCCTGGCCGCCGCCGCGGCTGACCGCCCGCACATCACAGCCAGCGTGCACCAACTCGGTCACCACGGCGCCGCCGATGGCGCCCGCCGCCCCGAAAACCACGTGCAAGGAATCATCCCGCTCCATCATCGTGATCCTCCTCCGCTGGCACCCATAGTGCCGGGCGCGGCCCGCAGATCGCGTGCCGGGAATCAGACATGCCGGGGTCCGGGCAGGTGTCATGCCCGGTGCCTGCCGGGAACCGGCCGCGCTGGCCGTTTAGGAGGACAACATTGCAAGCAGCGGTGGTGCGGTCACGAGCGGCCCTGGCAGGGTGGTCACGAGAGCGGGACCGGGCATGCCCTGTCTCCAGGCCAGCAACTCGCCGTGCTTGCCTCCGCTGACCGCGGTGAGGAGCCACTTGCCGGTGGCGTCGAACGCCAGCCCGGCCCAGGTCATGGGGGGCAGCTCTAGGCCCGGCACAATGTCGAGGCTGCCGGTGTGCAGGTGAAGGACCACCACGTCGGCGGGCGGGTAGGGCCACCCGGTCGTGAGGCGGGGATCTTGGCTGGCGCGCGTGAGCTGGAAGGCGGCCTTGGTGCCGCCAGGGCTGAACACGGCATCGGAGATGGGGACGCGCCCGGCCGGCAACTCGAACCTGGCTGTTGGCCGCCACGTCGTCAGGTCGATGCTTTCCAGGTTGCACGTGCTGTGGGTCAGCGGCGCGCCGCAATTGGGCAGGCTTACCAGGAGGATGTGGCCGGCGGCGCCCAGCGGGGTGACCGCGGCGAAGCGGCGCAGCAGCGCGCCGGCCTGAGCCGGGCAGTTACGGCGACAGCGGCTCGGTTGTCCAGCCGCCGCCTTCCCGGCGGTAGCGGATCCGGTCGTGCAGACCGTCCGGTGATTCCTGCCAGAACTCGACGCAAGAGGGCAGTACCCGGAAGCCGCCCCAGCGCCGCGGGCGGGGAACCCCGGCCCCGCCGGGATGGCGCCGCAGCCCGTCCCGGACCTGGGTTTCCAGGACCGCCCGGCCGGCCACGACGCGGCTCTGGTGTGAGGCGGCGGCGGCCAGGCCGCGGGCAGCGCTGTGGTGCGCGAACTGCCGGCGGCCAGGACGCCGAGGCCGGTGAGCAGCGTGCCGATCGCGGTGATGGCGCGGGCGGTGACGATGTCGATCCTGGCGAGGGAGCTGGCGGGGGCGAGCTTGGCGGCAAGATCCAGCCAGGCCTGGTCATCAGGTGCGCAGCGCCCGGTCCCGGGCCTCGCCCGTCAGCCGTTCTGAAGAGTGAGCGGGTTGAACGAGCCCGAGACGCCGCTGTACCCGGAAGCCCACACAATCGCGGCGCCAGGGCTGGCAGATACCGACGTCAGCTGGCTGGCGCTGCCCACATTGGGGCTGGACACGGTCGTCCAGGTAGTGCCGTCCCAGTGCAGGGTGAGGGTCTGCGGCCCAGTGGTGTACCCCACGGCCCACACATCGGAGGCCGAGCGGGCTGTGATCCCGGTGAGCGTGCCGGCTGCGGGGCTGGGCGTAATGGTCCACGCGGTGCCGTTCCAGTGCGCGATGAGCGGGCCGGACGGGCTGTTGCCGACCGCCCACACGTTGGCCGGGCTCAGCGCGTCAGCCGATGTGAAGACGGCGCCGGTGACCTGCGGCATCGTGACGAGGTTCCACGCGGTGCCGTCCCAGTGCACTGAGTACGGGTCCCATATGTTGCCGTAGACGGTTTGCAAGTAGGTCCCGACGATCCACACGTTGCTTGCCGAGGTGGCGGAGATCGCATTGAGTGTGTTCCCGGCGAACGTGCTCCCGTTGGGCTCAGGGAACGGCGGTGGGGCCAGCCTCGTCCATGCGGTGCCGTCCCACTGCTGGACCAGCCCGTATTCTGTGCCTTCGTTGCCGATCGTATACGCGTTCGTGGAACTGATATCGGCCACGCCGACCAGGGCGGTGCCCGGGTTGAGAGGCAGCGGGTCTGGGACGTTCGTCCAGGTCGAGCCGTTCCAGTGGACCGTCAGCGGGCTCGAGTAACCGGGGTGCTTGACGAGGTTGATGGTCCCGACCGCCCACGCGTCGGCGGCGCTGCTCGCGCTCACCCAGCCCAGGTGGATGCCGTTGGTGGCAGGGAAGCTCGGCGGGGTCGACTGCGACCACGCTGTCCCGTTCCAGTGATCGATGAGCGGGAGCGAGGGCTTGTTGTACGTTTGCTGGCCGACGCTTCCGACCGCCCAGGCATCAGCGTCGGTGCGGGCGGCGATGCCGTTTATGTAGGCGTCCTGCCCGGTCGGCGGGGACGGGGCGACGGTCCAGCCGGCCGCGAGCGCCGGTCCGGCTCCGAGCAAGGACGTGCTCAGGGCCGCCGTGAGCACTGTCCCCGCCATCACGACAGCCTTGATCGGTCCCCGCATGTCACCCTCCCGTATGTGCTTGAGCGCCCGGCTGGGCCAGCCGACGGGGCACCCGGCCCTGCCTTCTTTCAGGCCAGCGCGCCCGCTGCGGCATGCCGGAGCCTCCGGTCCCGGCTCTGGCTTGAGCATGAGTGGGCGCGGCCAGCCGAGCAACGGGGAAATCCCTACCTCTGCCGGAACTAGAGTGGCGCGTCTGCACAGTGCGACCGCGTGCAGCTCGAAGATGACCCCGCGCAAGCGATGACTGATCCGCGAGCCGGGCTGAGCCGAGGTGCTGAAGTCGTAGTGATCTTTAGCCTGAGCCGCGGTCATCCTCGCGTGCGGCGATCTGGGCCATAGGCGTGCTCCGCTCGGGTGTCAGCGGCGTGCGGCCGCCCCCCGCTCGACGCGCTGCGTGTGCACGTCGTCGAGCCGCAGCAGGCGGGCCAGTTCCGCCGCCACCCGGGGCCCGTCGATCGCGCCGCAGCTGAACAGGTCGATCGCGATCAGGTTGTCCTCGGGCCAGGTGTGGATGGCCAGGTGCGACTCGGCCAGAATCAGCACCAGCGTGACCGCCCCGTTCGGGAACGTGACGTGGCTGGTGTCGAGCACGTGGCCGCCTCCGACGGCGACCGCGTCCGACGCGAGCGCGGTCAGCTGGCCGACGTCGGAGACGGGCGAGCCCGGCGTGAGGGTTGCATCCACCGCGTAGAGGAGCATTCCGGCCGGGCCCGGCGGGAACAGCGGGCGCCCGCCGCCGGACAGGCTCTTAGCTGGCATGATGTGGGAGGATACCGTACCGCCCGCGGCGGTCCCCGGTTGAGCGGAGCTAGGAGGCCGCCCCGCAATGGCGTCCGATCAGGGAGCGGGTCATCCGCGCCCGGATGGCAAGACCCACGCAGCCAGCCGGGATGCGGGGACACGCGAGCCGGGCGGCATGGTCCGGGGGTCTCCTGGAGAACACCAGATGGACGTTGATGTCGTGGTCGCCGAGGTCGCCTCGGCAGTGGGGCTGGCCGAAGGGCCGGCCGGGGTCAGGGACGTGCTGCGGGTGATCGCGCATCACGAGCCGGTGGCCGCCCGTGAGGTGGGCAGGCTCGCCGAGCTCCCCGTCCCGATCGTCGCCGCCGTGTGCAACGAGCTGCGCAAGCGCGGGGTGGTGGACCGGGCCCGGCCGGTGCGCCTCACCCCGGCCGGGCGGGCCGGGCTCGCCCTGCCCGCCGACGGGCAGCCGCCGGTCAGCGGGGAATGCCCGGGCTGCGGCGGCACCGGGGTAGCCGTCCCGGCCGGGCTGGCCGCGCTGGCCGGTGAGCTCGAGCTGGCGGCGGCGGGCATGCCAGCGGCGAAGCTGGAGCTCGACCAGACCCACTGCACGGTGGACACCAAGCTCCGCCGCGTGCTGCGGATGCACGAGGCGGGCGCGCTGGCCGGTCAGCGCGTGATCGTGCTGGGGGACGACGACCTGATGTCGCTGGCGATCGCCGCCTTCGCCGCGCTGCCCGCCGCGGCCGCCCGGCCGCGGCGGCTGGCGGTGGTGGACTGCGACCCCGATCTGCTCGGCTACCTCGGCGCGCGGGCGGCGGCGGCCGACGTGCCGGTGGAGCTGATCGACCACGACCTGCGCCAGCCCCTGCCCGACGGCCTGGCCGGCGCGTTCGACGTGGCCTGCACCGACCCGCCTTACACGGTGGCCGGGGCGGAGCTGTTCTTGTCCCGCGCGGTATCCGCACTGGCCGCTGGCCCGGGCAGCCACGTGTTCTTCTCGTTCGGCGCCCGCCGCCCGGAGGAAACGCTGCGCGTCCAGCGCCTGATCGCGGACCTCGGCCTGACGGTGCGCTCACTCGTGCCCGGCTTCAACTCCTACACCGGTGCGGGCATCCTGGCCGGCGTGAGCCACCTCTACCACCTGCGCACCACGGCGCAGGCCCGGCCGGCCATCGCCGGCGCCTACACCGGCCCGCTGTACACGGCCGACACGCGGGCCACCGCCACCCGGCCCTACCGCTGCGCCGGCTGCGGGGCCGTGCACCAGGTCGGCCCGGGCGCCCGCTGGAGCACGATCGCCCGGCTGAAGGCGGACGGCTGCCCGGACTGCGGCGGCACCGTGCTGCGGCCGATGGCGCTGAGCGGGGCCGGGCCGCGGCCGGCGGCCGGGCGATGACGGAGCCCGGCGCCCGGCCCCCGGCCGCGGTGGCCTTCCAGATCCGGCCGGCCACCGAAGACGACCTGGACGTGATCGCCGGGTTCGAGATCGACATCGCCCGGGCCTCGTTCGGCGACGAGGCCATCGAGGACCCGGCGCTGCACCGCAAGCGCGTCGCGGGGGCGCTGGGCAAGCCGGGCGAGGTCACCCTGGTGGCCGTGGCCGCCGGCGCGCCGGCGGTCCCGGTGGGCTGGGCATGGCTGTCGGGACGCACCAACTCCCTCACCGGCGTCCGGTACGGCAACTTCCGCTCGCTGGCCACCGCCGACGTCCCCGGCCGCGGCCAGGTCGCCGAGCTGCTCATGCAGGCCGTGCTGCAGGCGTCGGACCGGGCCGGTTTCGTGCACCTCACCGGCAAGGTGCACGCCAGCAACCTGGGCATGCGCGCGCTGTACCGCAAATTCGGGTTCGAGGCGGCCCACCTCACGATGGAACGGCGCCGGGCCGGCCCGCCCGGCCCGGCGGGGGGCCCGGGATGACGGCGGCCGGCACGGTCACGGCCGGCATGATCAAGTGCGTGGTCTGGGACATCGACAACACCCTGCTGACCGGGACCTACCTGGAGTCGCCGGACGAGCCGCCCGGGGCCGACCCGGTGCTGGGCGCGGTGCTGGCCGAGCTGGGGGCGCGGGGCATCCTGCACGCCCTCGCCAGCAAGAACCCGCCCGAAGCCGCCGCGCACACGGCGCGCGTCACCGGCTGGCGGTTCGCGGCGGCCGAGTGCGGGTGGGGCAGCAAGTCCGGCGCGCTGACGAAGATCGCGGCCACGCTGGGGATCGCGGTGGACGCGCTCGCCTTCGTGGACGATGACCCCTACGAGCGGGCCGAGGTCGGTTCCGCGCTGCCTGGGGTGCTGGTGCTGTCGCCGGAGGAGGCGGTGGAGGCCGTCGGCTGGCCGGAGTTCAGCCCGCCGGTGATCACCGCGGAGGCGCGCCGCCGCGGTGAGATGTACGCCGAACGCCAGCGGCGCCAGGAGGCCGGGCGGGCGTTCGGCGGGACCCAGGAGGAGTTCCTGGCCTCGGCCGGCACACAGGTGACGATCGCCGCCGCCACCGCCGCCGACGTGCCCCGCCTGGCGGAGCTCGCGGCCAGGACCCGGCAGTTCAACTCGGCGGCCGGTCGGGACGTGGGGCCGCCGGGCGAGGGCATGACCCAGGACTGGTTCGGTGGCCTGCTGTCGGCCCCGGACCAGGACGTGGTCACGGTGCGGCTGCGGGACGCCTTCGGCGACGACGGCATGGTCGGTGGCTGCGTCATCACCAGGGATGCGGGGACCTGGACGGTGCCGCTGCTCATGATGTCGTGCCGGGCGATGGGCCGCGGCGTCATCGACGCCCTGCTGGCCTGGCTGGCCCGGCAGGCCGCCCGGGCCGGGGCCGGCCGCCTGCGGATCCCGTGCGTGCCCGACGGCCGCAACGTGCCGCTCCGGCTCGCGCTGGCCGCGGCCGGCTTCCGGGTCCCCGAGCGGCTCCCGGCCGTGTACGAGCGGGATCCGGGCACCTCCCTGCCCGCCCTGCCCGGATGGGTGACGGCGCCGGGTGAGGCCGGCCCGGCGTCGGTCGCCGATGACCTGCGCGCGTTCCTGGCCTCGGCCACCGGGCGGGACGAGCTGCTGCACATCCCGGCCACCGCGGCGCTGTTCGGAGCGCCGGTGGGGCTCGACTCGCTGACGGGGACGCTCCTGCTGCGGGAGATCCAGCGCCGGTTCGGCGTCGACGTGGCGGGGGAGGACCTGAACCTGGACTCGCTGGCCACCCTCGGCACGCTCGCCGCCTTCGTCGCGGAGCGGGCCCGGCCGGAGGGGGGCCTATGACGCACGCCCTGCCCGCCGGCAGCACCATGCCGCCCGGCAGCACCGTGCCATCGGGGGCCTTGGTGGACGTGTGGTGGTTCGACACGCGGGCCGTGACCGTCGGCCCGGCCGGCCTCGCCGACCTCGACCGGGGCGAGCGGGACCGGGCGGAGGCGTTCCTGTTCCCGGCCGACCGGCACCGGTACCAGGTGGCGCACGTGATGCTGCGGCGGGTGCTGGCCGGTTACACCGGCACCACGCCCGGCACGCTGCGGCTGGGCCGTGAGCGGTGCCCACGCTGCGGGGCGCCCGGAAAACCCGTCCTGGCGCCGGGCGCCCGCGCGGCTCCTTCGTTCTCGCTCACGCACTCCGGCGACGTGGTGATCATCGCCGTCGCGGGGCGGCCGGTGGGGGTCGACGTGGAACGGGATGCGGCCCGCTGCGTCTGCTCGCTGGCCGAGGCGCTGCATCCGGCCGACGCGGCCTGGGTGGCCGGGCTGGCCGAGCCGGACCGGCACGAGGCGATCATGACCTGCTGGGTCCGGGCCGAGGCCGCACTCAAATGCACCGGGCAGGGCATCGGGCACGGCCTCGGCGAATTCCCGGTGCGACCCGGCTCGGCGGCGAACCACGGGGTGAACGGCTGCACGGTGCGCCAGCTGGGGGCGCCGGAGGGGTACCGCGCCGCTGTCGCGCTGGCGGGCGCCTGCCAGCCCGTGCTACGGGCACCGGGTGGCGGCCCGGGGATGGGCCGCCGATAACGGGGAAAGTGGCAGGCAGCGCCGCCAGGCCGCCCACATCCGGCGGTCCGCGCGACCAGGCCGGCGCGGACGACGCCGGTAGTCTCGGCATGGCGGGACGCTGGCGAGGAGGCGGACATGACGGCGGTTTTCGCGATCGATGCGTGCCGGACCCCGGTCGGGAAGATCAAGGGCTCGCTGGCCCCGGTCCGCCCCGACCACCTGACCGCGGACGTGATCAGCGCCTTGCTGGCCCGCAACCCCTGGCTGGATCCGGCCAGGATCGACGACGTCTACTGGGGCGCCGCGAACCAGGCGGGCGAGGACAACCGGAACGTGGCGCGGATGGGGGTCCTGCTGGCGGGCCTGCCGGTGGAGGTGCCCGGCGCGACCGTCAACCGGCTGTGCGGGTCGGGCCTGGAGGCGATCGCCAGCGCCGCCCGGGCGATCGTTGCCGGTGAGGCCGACATCTGCCTGGCGGGCGGGGTGGAGTCGATGACCCGCGCCCCGTTCGTGCTGCCTCGCGCGGCCGACCCGTTTCCCCGCGAGGCCGGGGTGGCCGACACCCGGCTGGGCTGGCGGCTGGTGAGCCCCCGGATGCAGGAGATGTACCCGCCGGTCAGCCTGGGGGAGACGGCGGAGAACGTGGCCGAGCGCTACCGGGTGAGCCGGGAGCGCCAGGACGAGTTCGCCCTCCGCAGCCACCGGCGCGCGGCGCGCGCCCAGGAGGAAGGCCGCTTCGACGGCGAGATCGTCCCGGTCAGCACCGGTGCGGGGGAGCTGCGCCACGACGAGGGGGTCAGGCCCGGCCTGACCCTGGACGAGCTGGCGGCGAAACGGCCCGCGTTCCGCCTGGGCGGCACGGTCACCGGCGGCAACTCCTCACCGCTCAACGACGGGGCGGCGTGCCTGCTGCTGGCCTCGGAGCGGGCGCTCACCGGCACCGCCGGCGCGGCGCCGATGGCCCGCTATGTGGGCACCGCCGCGGCGGGCGTGCACCCCGATTACATGGGGATCGGTCCGGTGCCGGCGATGGGCAAGGTGCTCGGCCGGGCGGGCTGGCGGCTCGAGGAGCTCGACCTGATCGAGGTGAACGAGGCGTTCGCGGCGCAGGCGGTGGCGGTGGCGGACGAGCTCAAGCTGGATCCCGACCGCGTGAATGTCAACGGCGGGGCCATCGCGATCGGCCACCCGCTCGGCTGCTCGGGCGCGCGGGTCACCACCACGCTGCTGCATGAGTTCCGCCGGCGGGGGACCGGCCGGGCGGCGGCCACGATGTGCATCGGCGTCGGGCAGGGCATCGCCACCTTGTGGGAGTCCGCCTGACGGGGCCGCCGGCCCGGCCGGGCCATGTCAGTTAGGCCGGCAGCGACGAGACGCTGAACGCGACCCCGCCCTGGTCGTCGACCTCGGCGTCGAGCGACTTGTCCGCGAGCACCTCGGCGGCCTCGCTGGCCAGGAACACCCTGGCGCCGTTGGCTTCGATCACCTGGTCGCCGTCGGCCGGCGTCTCCGCGAGCGCCAGCTCGAAGGGCGGGACGCCCTCGCCCTGGCCCATGATGCGCAGCCCGGCGTCGGGCGCCTGCTCGGGCTGTGAGGTCAACGCCCGGATGGCCGTGACGGCGCTGTCGGTGAGCGTGAGCATGATCTGCTCCTCTCCCGTTGGTTGGCTGTTGGTCAGGAGTTGTGCCCGCTACCCCGCCGGCGGCGGGTGAAACGGGTAGAACGTCTTTCTGGGAGCTCATGTGGGGCACCGGGCGCGAGGGGAGCGGCGATGGCGATCGTGACCGAGCTCGAGCTGCCCGAGTTCGACTACCTCGCCGATGACCTGACCGGCGAGGTCTACCACCAGCGGCTCGCCGAGGTGCGCAGCAGGGGCTGGCTCGCCTCGTCCCCGCTGTCCTACGTGGTGCTGGACCGGGAGGCGGGCGAGTTCTTCCTGCGCTCGAAGGGGACCGCGTTCCCCGGGCGGGAGATCGCCGACCTGTTCGGCGTCACCGGCGGGCGGCTGCGCGAGCAGATCGACGCCAACATCCTCAACCTGACCGGCGCCCGCCACCGCCGCCTGCGGGCCCTGGTCGGGCAGGCATTCAGCCCCCGGGCCGCGGACGCATGGCGCCCGGTGATGCGCGGCTACCTGGGGCGGCTGTGGGCCGGCATCGAGCCGGCCACGTCGGCGGAGTTCGTCGACGCCCTGGCCAAGCCGTACCCCTCGCTGACCATCACGGCGGTGCTCGGGGCACCGGAGGGGGATGCGCCGCGGCTGCACGAGTGGTCGCACTGGGTGCAGCGCCAGTTCGACGTCCGCGCGCTGGCCAGCGAGCTGCCGCGGATCGAGCGGGCGACCGTCGAGCTCTACGACTACGTCGAGGCGCTGCTGGAGCAGCGCCGGGCCGTGCCCGCCGGCGATTTGCTGTCGACGCTGCTGGCCGCGCGCGAGGAACGGGACCGGCTGTCCCACCCCGAATGCGTCAACCTGGTGCTGAACGTGCTGGCCGGCGGCATCGACACCACCCAGAGCCAGCTGGCGCACGCCATGCGGCTGTTCGCCGGGCACCCGGACCAGTGGGCGCTGCTGGCCACGCACCCGGAACTGATCCGCCCGGCCGTGACCGAGGTGCTGCGGTTCGAGCCGATCACGCCGTTCACCGCCCGCATCTGCGTGGACCAGCTCGAGCACCGGGGGGTGGTGTTCCCGCCCGGGACGATCGTGGCGGTCTGCGCGGAGCGGGCCAACCGCGAGCAGACCGCCGATGAGCCCGGCCCGGCCGCCGGCGGCGATGGTGCGGGCGAGCGGTTCGACATCACGCTGAGCCGCGAGGACCGGCTGCTGACCTTCGGCGCCGGCCCGCATTTCTGCCTGGGCGCCAACCTGGCCCGGGCCGAGCTCGAGGAGGCGCTGGCGTTCCTGGTGCCGCGCATGCCCGGGCTCGCCCCGGACGGCCCGGCGGAACTGGGCGGCGTGGAGGGGATCTACGGCGTGGTCGCCCTCCCGCTGCGCTGGTCCGCCGGTTAGCCGTCCCGCGGGCGGGTCCGCTGGTCAGCACGGCCAGATAGCCCGCCGGTCAGCCGCCGCCCGTTACCGTGAATCCGCCGCGCAGCGGCAGGCCGGACAGGGCCGAGGAATCACCGACGTAGACCCGGAACCCGCCGGGCGGGACGACCCAGCCGTTGGCCGCGTCATTCCAGTACGACAGGTCGTGGGCGTCGAGGGTGAAGCTCACCACGGCTGACTGGCCCGGCCCCAGGGCGACCCGCTGGAACCCCTTGAGCTGGCGGGGCGGCTCACCCGCGGTCGCCGGGTCACCCAGGTAGAGCTGAGCCACCTCGGAGCCCGCCACCCGGCCGGTGTTGGTGACCCGGGCGGTCACCTTGACCGGCGCGCCCCGGCCAGCCAGCTGCGGCGGGGTCACGCGCAGGTCGCTGAAGGCGAAGCTGGTGTAGGACAGCCCGTACCCGAACGGGAACAGCGGGGTGAGGTTCCGCGCGTCGTACCAGCGGTAGCCGACGTCGATGCCCTCGGAGTACAGCACCTTCCCGCCCACCCCGGGGAACTGGGCCGGGGTGGAGGCCGGCACCTGGGACAGGCTCTGCGGGAACGTCACCGGCAGGTGCCCGGACGGGTCGGTGGCCCCATACAGCACGCTGGCCAGGGCGGTCCCGTTGCTCTCGCCCGGGTACCAGGCGTCCACGACCGCGGCCACCTGGCCCAGCCACGGCATCGCCACCGGCGCGCCCGCGTCGATGACCACCACGGTGTGCGGGTTGGCCGCGGCCACCGCGGAGATGAGCTCGTCCTGCGCGGACGGCAGGCTGAGATCCGGCCGGTCGGCGGCCTCGGTCTCAGTGTCGTCGGACACCACCACGACGGCCACCCGCGCCGACCTGGCCGCCGCGGCTGCCTGGCTGATCCCGGGCGCCAGCGCCGACGGCGTCGCCCAGGTCAGGGCCGACGAGTTGCCGCTGATCTGAATCCGGTAGGTGTGGCCGGCCTGCAGCTGCACCGCCGCCGAGTAGGTGTGTACCGGTGGCGTGCTCGGGTTGCTGAGGATCTCGGTGCCATCCACCGCCAGCGTGGTGGCGTTGTAGCAGCCGCACGGGTTGGTGATCGCGAGCACGTAGGTCCCGGTCTCCGGGGCGGTCAGGGTCCCGGTGTAGCTCCCGCCCAGCGGGGTCGGCGCGTACGCGGGCGACAGCGCCGGGGCCGGGATGGCCGGCAGGCTGGTGTCGGTGGGCAGGCCCTGCTGGTAGACGACGCTGGTGCCGGGACCCGCGGCCGCCTGCAGCCCCTGCAGCGGGGTGACGCTGAACGGGGCGGTGACGAAGGCGCTGCCGCCGCCGGTGGGCGTGGGCGCGGCCGACGCGGCCGGGCCGATCACCGCCACCGTGCCGGCGCGCCCGGCCGGCAGCGGCAGGACCCCGCCGTCGTTCTTGAGCAGCACGGTGCCCTCCTCGGCGACGTGCTCCGAGACGGCCTGATGGGCGGGGGTGGTGACGGTGGCGCTGGTGGTGCCGGTGGGCGGGTGGTTGAAGATGCCGAAGCGGAACATCTCGGTCGCGATCCGGCTGACCATGCTGTCCACCACGGACCTGGGGATCGTGCCGTTCTCCACGTCGGCCTGCAGCGCCGCGCCGAAGTAGGTGTTGAACGGCTGCTCCATGTCGGTGCCGTCGACCGCCCCCTGGGTGCTGTGCAGGGCGGCGTAGTCGGAGGTCACGAACCCGGGGAAGCCCCAGCGCTGCTTGAGGACCTGGGTCTCCAGGTAGGGGTTCTGGCAGGCGAAGTTGCCGTTGACCACCGAGTAGGCGCACATCACCGAGGCCACCTTGGCCTGGGTCACGGCCTGCTCGAAGGCGGGCAGGTAGATCTCGTGCAGGGTCCGGTTGCTCACGATCACGTCGTCGGCCGGGGTATTGCGGTTCGTCTCCTGGTTGTAGGCGGCGAAGTGCTTGACCTGGGACATCTCACCCTGGTCCTGCACGCCGCGGATCTCGCTGACGGCGAGGGCGGCGTTGAGGAACGGGTCCTCGGTGAAAGCCTCGAACGACCGGCCCCAGCGGGGGTCGCGCAGGATGTTGACGGTGGGGCCGAGGTTGACCGCGGCGCCCTTGCCCCATTCCTCCTGCCCGATGACCGCGCCGTACCGGCTCGCCAGCGAGGTGTCGAAGGTGGCGGCCAGCGACGCGCCGGACGGCAGCTGGGTGACCCCGGTCAGCCCATCCCCGACGCCGAGCGGGCCGTCTTCCAGGCCCATCGCGGGAATGCACAGCGACGGCTGTGCCGCCATATAGAAAACGTAGGGCTGGGCCGTGCCCTGGCCCTCGACCATGGTGATCTCATTGGCGAGGGTCATCTTGGACAGCAGCAGCTGGACCCGCTGCGAGATGGGCAGTGACTGGTGCAGCCAGGGACAGCGGGGGTTCGCGGCCTGGCCGGCCGCGGCTGCGGCGGCGCTGCCCGGGTGCGCCGTGCCGGCTAACGCCGTGCCGGCTAACGCCGTGCTGGCCAACGCCGTGCCAGCTAACGCCGTGCTGGCCAACGCCGTGCCAGCTAACGCCGGGGCGGCGAGCGACAGCGGGGCTAACAGTGCTAAGGATGCGGTGATGGCGGCGAATGGCGGCAGCCGGCGGGCGCGTCGCCCGCCGGGCCGTCGGCCGATAACCGGGATTAGTTTCATGGCGCCCTCCGGCTGCTGTGACGGCTCTCGCGGGGACCCGCGAGGAGGCGGGAATGCGCGGACGGGCCCCGGGCTATGGCCCCGGGCTCCGCCGGCCTGTCATTCATAGGAGCGGTCACGAAGCCATAGACCTCCCATTGCCGGCCGTTCCCGGCACGGCCTCCACCGGCGAAGCTACGCCGATTCGCATAAACGTTCCGTAAATATTTTGATTCGCTAATGAATAATGGATGAAAGCCTGGCGCGCCCGGACGCGGCGACACGTGTGGCGCCCGGCCGCGGGCAACACCATGGAGCGGGGCAAACCGGACTGCCCGGGCAGGCACGGACGGCCGGTAGGGTCGGCAGCGACGCGGATGAGGGGCGCATAGGGTGACGCGGACCGATGGCGAGGCGGGGGCCGGCGCCGGCGCGCGCGCCGACCAGCAGGGACGCATCCTCACGGTGCCCAACGCGATCAGCGTGGCGCGGCTGGCCGGCGTCCCGGTCTTCCTCTGGCTGGTGCTCGGCCCGCAGGCGGATGGCTGGGCGGTGGCCCTGCTCATCGTGGCCGGGCTGTCGGACTGGCTGGACGGCGTGATCGCCCGCGCCTGGAACCAGCAGAGCCGCCTGGGGCAGGTGCTCGACCCGGCGGCCGACCGGCTCTACATCGCCGCCACGCTGATCGGGCTGGCCATCCGCGGCATCATCCCCTGGTGGCTGGTCGCCCTGCTGGTGGCCAGGGAACTGGTGCTGGGGGCGGCGCTGCTGGTGCTGCGCCGGCACGGGTACGGCCCCCTGCAGGTGAGCCTGGTGGGCAAGACCGCCACCCTGTGCCTGCTGTACGCGTTTCCGCTGCTGTTCCTCGGTTCACACGCGGGAACGGCGGCGCTGGTCGCGCGGGTCGTCGGTTGGGCCTTCGCGATCTGGGGAACTGCCCTGTACTGGTGGGCCGCCGTACTGTACCTGGAGCAGACACGCCGCCTGGGTGCGGCGGTCCGGAGCCAGTCAGGGGCGTGACGGGCCGCGCGGGGCGCGGGACGCTGGCCGTGACGGGGATCGCCGGGGACGCTGGCCATGACCCGGGCCCGGCCGCGATGAAATGATGGGAGATATGCCGTATTAGGGAGGAGACGGGTCACAAGTGAAGGCAGTGGTGATGGCGGGCGGGGAGGGCACCCGGCTGCGCCCGATGACCGCCAACCAGCCCAAGCCACTGCTGCCGGTGGTGAACAAGCCGATCATGGAACACGTGCTGCTGCTGCTCAAGCGGCACGGGTTCACCGAGACCGTGGTGACGGTCCAGTTCCTGGCCTCGCTGGTGCGCAACTACTTCGGCGACGGCGAGGACGTCGGCATGAGCCTGCAGTACGCCACCGAGGAGATGCCGCTGGGGACGGCGGGCAGCGTGAAGAACGCCGAGGACGAGCTGCGGGCCGACCCGTTCCTGGTCATCTCGGGCGACGCCCTCACCGACATCGACCTGTCCGCCCTGGTCCAGTACCACAAGGAGAACAGCGCCCTGGTCACCGTCGCGCTCACCCGGGTGCCCAACCCGCTTGAGTTCGGGATCATCATCGTGGACGAGGACGGGCGCATCCAGCGGTTCCTGGAGAAGCCCACCTGGGGGCAGGTGTTCTCCGACACCGTGAACACCGGCATCTACGTCATGGAGCCCGAGGTGCTGGCCGAGGTGCCGGCCGGGGTTTCGGTCGACTGGTCGGGGGACGTGTTCCCGCAGCTGCTGAAGTCGGGCGCGCCGCTGTACGGCTGGATCGCCGACGGGTACTGGGAGGACGTCGGCAGCCACGAGAGCTACCTCAAGGCCCAGGCCGACGTGCTGTCCGGCCGGGTCGAGGCCGAGATCGGCGGGTTCGAGGTGTCGCCCGGGGTGTGGATCCGCGAGGGGGCCGAGGTCGACCCCGAGGCGCTGCTGTCCGGGCCGCTGTGCGTCGGCGACTACGCCAAGATCGAGGCCGGGGCGCAGCTGCGCGAGTTCACCGTGGTCGGCAGCAACGTGGTCGTGAAGGAGGGGGCCTTCCTGCACCGGGCGGTGGTGCACAACAACGTCTACGTGGGCCAGGGGACGACCCTGCGGGGCTGTGTCATCGGCAAGAACACCGACGTGATGGGCTCGGCCCGGATCGAGGAGGGCGCGGTCGTCGGGGACGAGTGCGTGATCGAGCCGGAGGCGTACGTCTCGGCCGGGGTGAAGGTCTACCCGTTCAAGACCATCGAGGCGGGCGCGGTGGTGAACACCAGCGTCATCTGGGAGTCGCGCGGGCAGCGCACGCTGTTCGGCCCGCGCGGGGTCTCCGGCCTGATCAACGTCGAGATCACCCCCGAGCTCTGCGTCCGGCTCGCCAGCGCGTACGCGACCACCCTGAAGAAGGGAGCGGTGGTCACGACCTCGCGTGACGTGTCACGGGCGGCCCGCGCGTTCAAGCGCGCGGTCCAGGGCGCGCTCAACGCCAGCGCGATCGACGTGGTGGACCTGGAGGCGCAGCCGCTTCCGGTGGCCAGGTTCCGCACCGCCCGCAGCGAGGCCGGGGGCGGCATCGCGCTGCGCACCAGCCCCGGCAACCCGCAGTCGATCGACATCATCTTCCTCGACGAGCGCGGGGCCGAGCTGTCCCAGGCGGCGGCCCGCAAGCTGGAGCGGGTGTTCTCCCGGCAGGAGTACCGGCGCGCCTTTCCCGGCGAGATCGCCGAGCTGAGCTACCCGCCGCGGGTGGTGGAGTCCTACGCGGCCGAGCTGGTGCAGAGCGCCGACATGACCGGTGTCCGGGAGGCGGCGCTCAAGGTGGTGGTCGACTGCGCCGGCGGCACCGCGTCGCTGGTGCTGCCGGAACTGCTGGGGCGGATCGGGCTCGAGGTGCTCACCGTCAACAACCGCCTCGATGAGGGATCGCCGACCCAGAGCCTGGCGCAGGTGCGGGCGGGCATGCAGCGCCTGTCCGAGCTCGTGGCCTCGTCCCGGGCCGACTTCGGCGTCCGGTTCGACCAGGTGGGCGAGCGGATCCAGCTGGTGGACGACAAGGGCGCGATGGTCAGCGATGACCGGGCGCTGCTGGTGGTGGTCGACCTCATCGCGGCCGAGCGGCGGTCGGGCCGGGTCGCCCTGCCGGTGACCACGACCCGGGTGGCCGAGCGGGTGTCCCGTTTCCACGGGGTGCAGGTGGTGTGGACCCCGACCTCGCTGCACGGCCTCACCGAGGCGACCGCGGCCGACGACATGATCTTCGGGGCGGACGGCCGGGGCGGGTTCGTGGTGCCCGAGTTCAGCCGGACGCTGGATGGCATCGCGGCGTTCGCGCGGCTGCTCGGGCTGGTCGCCCGCACCCGGCTCACCCTCAGCCAGATCGATGCCCGGATCCCCCGGGCCCATCTGCTCAGGCGCTCGATGCCGACGCCGTGGGCGGCCAAGGGCAGCGTCATGCGCACGGTGGTGGAGGCCGCGGGCGGCCGGGAGATGGACACCACCGACGGCGTGCGGGTGATCGAGTCCAACGGGGACTGGGTACTGGTGCTGCCCGACCCGGCGGACGCGGTCACGCACCTGTGGGCGGAGGGCCCTGACGCCGACTCCGCCCAGGCGCTGCTCGACGAGTGGGCCGCGGTGGTGGAGCAGGCCGGAGTCTGAGCTCCGGCCTGTCAAGTGAGCAGGCGCGGATACCCTGCACATGAGAGAATTCCAGTTCATCTGCTAGCAGCTGAGGATGTGCCGGAGGTTTGGCCTGATGTGGCGGAGGCGTCGCGACAATGCCCCCGAGAGCTTCCACGGAGCGGTGCCGTCCGCCGGGCCTGATGCCGCGCACGGCCAGGCCAGGCGCGGCTGGCGGGGGCTGTGGCGGCGGCGCCAGAGGAATGCGTGGCGCGTGGACCGGGCGCCCGCTTCGCAGGTAGCGTGGGCGAACGTACCCGAGCTGACGCCGAGAGCCGCGCAGGCGCACGTGGTTTCCGGCCTGAGCCCATTGCCAGCGGACGAGAGGCTGGACTACGAGATGCCGCGCGTCTTTTGCCCTCGCTGCGGGCAAGACAACCCCGAGGGTGCCCGGTTCTGCTCCCATTGCGGGCTCGCGCTGGGGCGCGCCGGAGGCGAGCGGCCGGGCGAGAGCACATCGACGATCTCGCTCGGGACGGAGCTGGCCGAGGCGGAGCCGGATGAGCCGCTCGCCGATTCCGGCCTGGTCGAGGCGCTGCCCCTGGGCAGCGCCCTGCTGGTGGTGAAGCGGGGGCCCAACGCGGGCAGCCGGTTCCTGCTCGACAGCGAGCTCACCACGGCCGGCCGGCACCCGGAGAGCGACATCTTTCTCGACGACGTGACGGTCTCCCGCCGTCACGCGGAGTTCTACCGGCACCCGCGCGGCTTCACCGTGCGTGATGTGGGGAGCCTGAACGGAACCTACGTGAACCGGGAACGGATCGAGGAGGCCGATCTGAGCGACGGTGACGAGGTCCAGGTGGGCAAGTTCCGGCTGATGTTCCTCGCCGGACGGCGGTCCCACGCCGACCGCGGCGGAGGTGCGCAGGTAGGGGCATGAGTGCTGAGCCCGCCCGGGCGTATCTCGGCATCGGCGAGGTGCTGGCCCAGCTGCAAGCCGAGTTCCCCGATGTGAGCGTCTCGAAGATCCGTTTCCTGGAGAACGAAGGGCTCATCCAGCCTGCCCGGTCGCCGTCCAAATACCGCAAGTTCTCCCCGGCCGACGTGGAGCGGCTGCGCTACATCCTCACCGCCCAGCGGGACCAGTACCTGCCGCTGCGGGTGATCAAGGACCAGCTCGACGCCGACGGGCGGGACGACTCCCCGCGCCGGGCGGGCCGGTACCAGGCGCTCGCGGACCCCGCCGCCGACGCCGTTGGCCCCGCCGCCCCGCTGACCCGGCGGGAGATGCTGCAGGCCACCGGCCTGGACGAGGCGCGGCTCGCCGAGCTGGAGGACTTCGGCCTGGTGCGGCGCAGCGGCGGGCGGTACGGCCCGGATGCGCTGGCGGCCGCCCGCGCCGTCGTGGCACTCGACCGTTATGGCGTCCAGGCCCGCCACCTGCGGGTGCTGCGCGCGTCAGCGGAACGGGAGACCGCGCTGATCGAGCAGGTGGTGGCCCCGATACTGCGCCAGCGCAGCGACGGGGCCCGGGACCGGGCCGGCCGGACGGCGCGGGAAATCGCCGCCGTCACCCTGCAGCTGCACGCCGCGCTGATCGAGGCCGCGCTGGCCGACGCCGGTTTCGGCGAGCTCCGCCCGGGCCAGCCGGATGGCTGAGCGCAGGGCGCGGGCGTCGTTGCCAGCCGCGCGGGTGTACTTTGACAGAAGAACGCCTTCAATAACTTCAGGACGCTGGCAGCGTCCGGCGCAGGTGAGGACGGAGCCGCTGTGAGGAAGATGGAGGTCGTTGGCGTCCGGGTGGAGATGCCCACGAACCAGCCCATCGTCCTGCTCAAGGAGGTGCAGGGGGAGAGGTACCTGCCGATCTGGATCGGCCCGGTGGAAGCCACCGCGATCGCGTTCGCGCAGCAGGGGATGGTACCGGCCCGGCCACTGACCCACGACCTGTTCCGCGACGTGCTCGAGGCGCTCGGGGTCCAGCTGAACACGGTCAACATCACCGCGCTCCGGGACGGCATCTTCTTCGCCGACCTCATCTTCTCCAACGGGAAGGAAGTGAGCGCCCGGCCGTCGGACTCGATCGCGCTCGCGCTCCGGACTGGTGCGTCGATCTTCGCCAGTGAGGAGATCCTGGATGAGGCCGGGGTGGCGATCCCGGACGAGCAGGAAGACGAAGTCGAGAAGTTCCGCGAGTTCCTGGACACCATCAGTCCGGAGGACTTCGGGCGGGCAACCTGAGGTTGCCGGAGCGACGCGCCGTGGGGATCGTTGACCCGCCGGGCGGGTCGGCCTAGCGTGCGAGACTAGTAGGCGGATAGCCAGCTCCCGGGGCGGAGGCGGGCGTGGCGGTAACCAGCAAGGACGGCGATCAGCCGCATGAGCGTGGCGCGGCGATCGAGCGTGCCGGCGAGCAGGGTCTCCTGTTCGGCGACGACCTCACCGCCCACCCCGAGAACGTCGGGTACCGCGGGCCGACCGCCTGTGCCGCCGCCGGGATCACCTACCGCCAGCTCGACTACTGGGCGCGCACCGCGCTGGTGGAGCCCAGCGTCCGGGCCGCGCACGGGTCGGGCTCGCAGCGGCTCTACAGCTTCCGTGACATCCTCGTGCTCAAGGTGGTCAAGCGCCTGCTCGACACCGGCATCTCGCTGCAGCAGATCCGCGCCGCCGTCGACCATCTGAGTGACCGCGGCACCAGCGACCTGGCCCGGCTCACCCTCATGAGCGACGGGGTCACCGTCTATGAGTGCACCTCCGCCGACGAGGTGGTGGACCTGCTGGCCGGCGGGCAGGGGGTGTTCGGGATCGCGCTCGGCCGGATCTGGCAGGAAGTGGACGGGACGCTGGCCGAGCTCCCGGCGGAACAGGCCGAGCCGCCCGAGGGGCAGAGGGCCGACGCCGACGGCGCCAGCAGCCACGATGAGCTGGCCCGGCGCCGCGCCAAGCGAACCGGCTGACCGCCGCCCGTTTGCTGATCGCCCGTCCGGTAAGGTTCGCCGCGTGAGTGTGGCGATCAGCGTGCGGGACATCCAGAAGTCCTATGGGGACCTGCGCGCGGTGGACGGCGTGACGTTCGAGGTCGGCCACGGCGAGTTCTTCGGCATCCTCGGCCCGAACGGGGCGGGCAAGACCACCACCCTGGAGATCATCGAGGGACTGCGGGAGCCGGACGGCGGCGAGGTGGGCGTCCTGGGCCTGCGGCCGTGGCCGCGGAACCCGGCG
>DATINY010000084.1:0-10135 GCA_035473755.1 Streptosporangiaceae bacterium | reverse complement strand
GGTGGCCATGCGGCGGCAGCGAGGCGGCGATCCCGCAGGCGGCCAGCGCGTCCAGCGCCACCGGCAGCAGCGCGTCCCAGACGGCCTCGTGCACCAGCAGCAGGTTGAGCCGGTTGCACACGCCCAGCCGGTCGAGGCTGGCGGTGATGAGCTCGGCGGCGAGTGCGGGATCCGCCGCGCGGTCCAGGTACAGCACGCCGCCGCCGTCGGCGTGCGCCAGGGTGCGCACCCCGTGCCGGGCCGCCTCCGCCGCCAGGGCGCGGGTGGTCTCGCCGCTGCCGCGCAGGATCACCAGCGGGATGAGCCCCGGCTGGCGGACCAGCTCGGTGGCGGCCTGGCGGTCGGCGGAGCGGACGAGCTGCAGCGCACCGGGGTCGAGCCCCGCGGCCGCCACGGCCGGCGCGATGACGTGGTCGAACAGTGCCTCCGCCGACCGCAGCGCCGCTCCCCCGGTGCGCAGCACCCCGGCGTTGCGCGACTTCAGCAGCTGGGAGGCGACGTCCACGGTCACGTTCGGGCGGGCCTCGTAGTTGGCGCCGATCACCCCTACCGGGACCCGGCGCTCGGCCAGCCGGAGCCCTCCCGGCAGCTCGCGGACCGGCGTCTCGCCGGGCGGGAACGGGGCGCCCGCGAGCAGCCCGAGCTGGCGGGCCATCTCCGCGATCCTGGCCTGGTCCAGCCGCAGCCGGTCCAGCAGGCCCTGGCCCAGCCCCGCTTCCTCGCCGCCGGCGACGTCGGCGGCGTTGGCGGCCAGCACGTCGCCCGCCGCCTCGCCGAGCCTGGCGGCCATGACGCGCAGCGCCTCGTCGATGGCCTCGTCCCGGGCGCCGGCCAGGCTCCGGGCTCCGTCCCTGGCTGCCTCACCGCAGGCGGTTACCGCCTTGGCCACGTCGGACACGGGTTCATCCTACGGGCCGCCGGCTCAGGGCGTGTCCTGAAGATCTTCAGCCTGCTGCGCGTCCAGCGGAGGGCGTCCCGCGGCGTTGTTGTCGTCGCCGATAGCTCCACTATCGGCTCCTCCTCCGCCTGGCGGGCCATCCCTCCGGACGGCCGCTCGCGACGGCCAAGATCTACAGGACACGCCCTAGGGCCGGCTCAGAACAGGACGGAGGCGAAGGTGGCGGTCTCGGTGAAGCCCACCCGCCGGTAGGCGGCTCGGGCCGGGGCGTTGAAGTCGTTGACGTACAGCGACACCACCGGCGCGACGTTGCGCAGCGCCTCGGTGACCACCGCGGCCATCCCGGCCGCGGCCAGCCCGCGCCCGCGCAGATCGGGGCGGACCCAGACCCCCTGCACCTGGCAGGCGAGCGGGGTGATCGACCCGATCTCCGCCTTGAACACCACCTGGCCGTCCTCGATCCGGGCGAAGGCGCGGCCCAGGCCGATCAGCTCGTTCACCCGGGCCCGGTAGGCGCCGCCGCCGTCGGGCCCCACCGGGGAGACGCCGACCTCCTCGGTGAACATCGCCACCGACGCGGGCAGCAGGATGCCCAGCTCGTCGGGGCGGACCCGGCGCACCAGCGGATCGGGTTCCACCTGCGGCGGGCCGGAGATGGCCATCACCGGCTGCGTGGCCCTGATCTCACGTGGCCGCCCCCAGTACGGCCGCAGCAGCTCCCACAGGCCCAGGACGTCCGCCGCCGGCCCCACGATCGAGGAGCAGCGGCGGCCCAGCAGCCGGGCGCGGCCCGCGAAGGCCGTGATCGCGGTGGGTGTGGCGGCGACCGGCACCAGGTTGGCGCCCGCGTAACACAGCGAGGCCAGTCGCCCGCCTGCCTGGTAGCCCCAGATCTGCCCGCCCAGCCGGGACGGGTCCAGCCCAGCCTCGCGTACCCGGGAGCTGATGAACACGTTGACTACCGGGTCGCGGTCGCACAGCTCGATGACCTCATCGCGATCGCGGTTGTCGAGCAGGCGCAGCGACGACGATCGCCACGTCTTGGTGCGCAGCACACCCCCAGCGTATCGGCCCAAGGGGCAGGAGGGTTACAACCCACCCGTTATCGCATGCGGCAAATCACGGCAGGCTCAGGCGGCGGCAGGCGGAGGCGTCGCCGGGCAGACCGCGTTCACCAGGCCGGGCCTGCTGGGCAGCGCCCCGGTGGCCAGGTAGCGGTTGAGGTAGCCATTGACGCAGGTGTTGGGGGGCTGGTCCAGCGACTGGCCGTGGTTGCCGCCGCGCAGCACCACCACCATCCGGGCCGTGGGCAGCAGCCGGCGGGCCACCAGCGCGCCCGCGTAGGGGGTCGCCGCGTCCAGCGTGCCCTGGATCATCAGGATGCCGGGCAGTCCCGCGCCGCGGATCTGCAGCGGATGGGCCGGGCCCCGCACCGGCCAGAACGCGCAGGCGGCGTTGAACCAGGCGTTGTCCCAGGCCTCGAACGGCGCCGTCCGGTAGACCCGCCTGGTGTCGGCGTCCCATTTCGCCCAGCTCCGCGGCCAGTTGACGTCACTGCACTGCACCGCGTTGTAGACCGCGAACAGGTTCTCGTTCTCGTTCTGCGCCCCCAGCGCCTTGAACGCCTCGACCATGGGGGCGTTGTCGTGCTGGCGGAGGTAGGCGGCCAGCGCGATGGCCAGGCCCGGCCACACGGTGTTGGTGTAGCCGCCCACCAGGAAGGTGTCGTCGAACTCGTCGGGGCCGATCATCGGGCCGGTCGGGCCGGCGATCGGGTGCGCCTTCA
Source organism: Streptosporangiaceae bacterium (assembly GCA_035473755.1). Classification (GTDB taxonomy): domain Bacteria; phylum Actinomycetota; class Actinomycetes; order Streptosporangiales; family Streptosporangiaceae; genus UBA9676. The sequence goes on along the minus strand of DATINY010000084.1, from coordinate 7,451 downwards.
GCCTGGCCCGCGCCTGGGACCACGCCTGCTGGACCTGGGCCTGGGTGGAACCGAGGTGGTAGACGGCGTCGTGGGCGGCGATCCAGGAGAAGAACGCCCGTATCCGGCCCTCGAACGCGTAGTCCTGGTCGATGTTGTCGGCGTACCAGACACCCCGCGGGTTCACCACGCTGTCGAGCGCCATCCGGCGCAGCCGGTGCGGGAACAGCGTCGCGTACACCTGCCCCAGGTAGGTGCCCCAGGAGATGCCGAAGTAACTGATCTTCTGTACGCCCAGGGCGGCCCGGATGGAATCCATGTCCCGCGCCGTGTCGGCCGTGGTCATGAACGGCAGCAGCCAGCCGTACCGGCGCTCGCAGCCGGCGGCGTAGCTCTTCGCCCGCCCGAGCAGCACCTGCTCGGCCTTGGCGTTCGCCGGGATGTAGTCGGGCCGCACCCCGGCGAAAAAGCTGGGGTCACAGTGCAGGGCGGGGACGCTGGAACCGACGCCACGCGGGTCGAAGCCGATGATGTTGTACTCGGAGGCCACGGTGGGGTTCAGGCCCCCGGCGACGTCCGCGGCCAGCGACAGGCCGCTGGCGCCCGGGCCGCCCGGGTTGACGAGCAGGTAGCCCTGCCGCTGCGCGGCCGGGGCGGTGGCCGGCATCTCCGACACGGCCAGGGTGATCTTCCGCCCGGCCGGATGGCGGTAGTCCAGCGGCACCTGCAGGCTGGCACAACGCATCTGGGCCGGCGGGATGGGGCAGGTGTGCCAGTGCAGCTCGCCTGCCTGGCCCGTCGCGACGCTCGCGGCCGACGGCGAGGCCGACCCTCCCGGGGCCGCTGACCCGGACGTGCAGCCGGCGGCGGCGATGGCGCAGGCAAGGGCCCCGGCGATGAACGCGGCCGGGCGCGCGACGGGCGGGAACTTCATCGGCATGGCAGCCATCTTGCCCGACGCCGGGAGGTGCGTTCGCCGGGCTGGCCTCATCGCGGGCCGGGCCGGCCCCAGCCCCGGTGCCGGCGGCCGCTCAGGAGACGGTGACCGTGGGCGGGCCGGGCTGGCCGTCCTGGCCGCCCGGGGCTGCCGCTTCGGCCAGCTTCATGGCCTCCTCGATGAGGGTCTCCACGATCTGGGACTCGGGCACGGTCTTGATGACCTCGCCCCGCACGAAGATCTGCCCCTTGCCGTTGCCGGATGCCACCCCCAGGTCGGCCTCGCGTGCCTCGCCGGGCCCGTTGACCACGCATCCCATGACCGCCACCCGCAGCGGCACCTCCATGCCCTCCAGGCCCGCGGTGACCTGGTCGGCCAGGGTGTAGACGTCTACCTGGGCGCGGCCGCAGGACGGGCAGGACACGATCTCCAGGCCACGCTCGCGCAGGCCCAGCGACTCCAGGATGGCGATGCCCACCTTGACTTCCTCGACCGGCGGGGCCGACAGCGACACGCGGATGGTGTCGCCGATGCCCTCGGCCAGCAGCGCGCCGAACGCGACCGCCGACTTGACGGTCCCCTGGAAGGCGGGTCCCGCCTCGGTGACCCCCAGGTGCAGCGGGTAGTCGCATGCCTGCGCGAGCTGGCGGTAGGCGTTGATCATCACCACCGGGTCATGATGCTTGACCGAGATTTTGATGTCGGTGAACCCGTGCTCCTCGAACAGGGAGCACTCCCAGAGGGCCGACTCCACCAGCGCCTCGGCGGTGGCCCGCCCGTACTTGGCGAGCAGCCGCTTGTCCAGCGAACCAGCGTTGACGCCGATCCTGATCGGCACCCCCGCGCCGGACGCCGCCCGGGCGATCTCGGCCACCTTGTCGTCGAACGCCTTGATGTTCCCCGGGTTGACCCGCACCGCGGCGCAGCCGGCGTCGATCGCGGCGAACACGTACTTGGGCTGGAAATGGATGTCGGCGATAACCGGGATCTGCGACTTGCGCGCGATCTGCGGCAGCGCGTCGGCGTCGTCCTGGGAGGGAACGGCGACCCGTACGATCTGGCAGCCGGTGGCGGTCAGCTCGGCGATCTGCTGCAGCGTGGCGTTGACGTCGGCGGTCAGGGTGGTGGTCATCGACTGGACCGAGACCGGGGCGCCGCCGCCCACGGGCACCGCATGCTTGCCCTGACCCACCATGATCTGGCGGGACTTGCGGCGGGACGCGAGCGGCTCGTGGGCAGGCTGGGGCATGCCAAGGTCTATCGTCATGACGCTCGTAGCCTCACTGGATGATGTGAACCGGGTTGACGAGATCTGCCATGATCAGGAGCAATCCGAAACCTACCAGCAGGGCAAACACCCCGACGCTCACGGGTACGAACCGCCGGAAGTCCACTGGCCCGGGATCGGGCTTCCCCCGCAGCCTGGCCAGCCACGCACGGCACCGTTCGTAGATCACGATGGCCAGGTGCCCGCCGTCCAGCGGGAGCAGGGGCAGCAGGTTGAACGCGCCGACGAAGATGTTCAGCGAGGCGACGATCAGCATCACCACGGCGACCCTGGCCTGCCAGCCGATCGGGGAGGCGACCACCTGGCCGGTTATGTCCGCGGCGCCGACCACGCTGGTGACCTGGCCGCCCGGGCCGCTGCCGCGGTTCTTGGCGAACAGGTCCGGGACCGCCTTGGGCAGGCTGACCACCACCCCGGCCGACCCGGCCAGGATCTGGCCGAACTTGCCGCCCGCGTAGGTGACGGCGCCTATCGGCCCGGTCCGCTGGAACACGACGACCGGCGAGACGCCCAGGTACGACCCCTGGCGGCCGTGGACGACGGCCAGGCGGGCGGTCAGGGTCACCTGCTTCCCGCCGCGCTGCACGGTGATCGCGACCGGTTTGCCGGCCGGCTGGCTGCGGAGGGCCTTGCCCATCTGGGTCCAGTTGTGCACGGGCACCCCGGCGACGGCGATGATCTTGTCGCCGGCGCGGATGCCAACCTTCTTGGCGGGCGAGGCGGGATTCGAGGCCTTGCAGACCGAGGTCAGGCTGGACGGCACGCAGGTGTCGATGGCCCCGACCGTGGTCGAGGTGCCCGCGCCGGCCAGGCCGATCCCGATCGCCAGCGCGAACAGCAGCACGAAGGCCAGCGCGAAGTGCATGAACGACCCGGCGGCCAGCACGATGATGCGCTGCCAGCCCGGCTGGCGGCGGAACGAGCGCGGCTCATCGGCGGGATCGACGTCCTCCAGCTCGGTCATGCCGACGATCTTCACGAAGCCGCCCGCCGGGATGGCCTTGACCCCGTACTCGGTCTCGCCCTTCCGGCGCGACCAGAGCGTCTGGCCGAACCCCACAAAGAACTGGGTGACCTTCATGCCGAACTTCTTGGCCGTGAAGAAGTGACCCGCCTCGTGCAGCATGATCGAGAAGAGCAGCGCCAGGACGAAGATGAGGATGCCAAGGAGGAAGCTCATCCGGCGGAATCTCCCCTCCGGTAGGCCACATCCATCGCATCCTGGACGCGGCGGGGCTGCTTGCTGGTCAGTTCCCGGGCCCGGTCCCGCGCCCACCGGTCAGCGGCACGTATGTCTGCCAGCTGGGCGGTATCCCCCGCGCGGCCGTCATGCTCCGAGACTACCTGGGCGACGATGTCGACGATCCCGGTGAAGGCAAGCCGGCCCGCCAGGAACGCATCGACGCAGACCTCGTTGGCCGCGTTGTAGGTGGCCGGCGCGGTGCCCCCGGCCGACCCCGCCTCGCGGGCGATGCGGACGGCGGGGAAGGCCTGCTCGTCCAGCGGCTCGAAGGTCCAGGTATGGGCGGCTGACCAGTCCACCGCCGGGGCGGCGCCGGCGACCCGGTGCGGCCAGCCCAGCGCGAGCGCGATCGGGATCCGCATGTCGGGCGGGCTGGCCTGCGCGATGGTCGACCCGTCGGTGAACTCGACCATCGAGTGGACCACCGACTGCCGGTGCACCACCACCTCGATCGCGTCGAAGCCGATCCCGAACAGCAGGTGGGCCTCGATCACCTCCAGGCCCTTGTTGATCAGCGTCGCGGAGTTGACCGTGATGACCGGCCCCATGTTCCAGGTGGGGTGGGCCAGCGCCTGCTCCGGGGTCACCTGCTCCAGCTCGGCCCGGCTGCGGTGCAGGAACGGCCCGCCGCTCGCGGTCAGCACCAGCTTGGCCACCTCACCGGCGGACCCGCCGCGCAGGCATTGCGCGATCGCGGAGTGCTCGGAGTCGACGGGGACGATCTGGCCCGGCTGGGCCAGGCCGGCCACCAGCGGGCCGCCGGCGATCAGCGACTCCTTGTTCGCCAGCGCTAGCACCCGCCCGGCGCGCAGCGCCGCCAGGGTGGCGGCCAGGCCGCTGAACCCGGTCACCGCGTTGAGCACCACGTCACACGGCCAGGCGGCGGCCTCGGCCACACCGTCCGGCCCGGCGAGAACCTTCGGGTGTGTGCGGGCACCCTGCGCGCGCAGGGCCTCGCTGACCGCGGCGGCGGCCTGCTCGCGCTCGACGGCCACCACCTCGGCCCCGAACTCGATCGCCTGGCTGGCCAGCAGGCCAGGGTTGCCGCCGCCGGCCGCCAGCCCGGCTATCCGGAACCGGTCCGGGTTGCGCCGGATGACATCGGCGGCCTGGGTGCCGATCGACCCAGTCGAGCCCAGCAGAACGACGCTGCGTGGGCCGCCACGGGAGGAATCCACCCCGCTATTGTGCCCGGTATTGCGCTGTCACGCCCGCGTGGGCCCACCGGCACCCCGGTGGGCAAGGCCGCCCTGTTCCGCGCGCCGCCGAACCGCAAAAGCTGGGGCTTTGACCGGATGCGCCGGGTGGCCCCTGGTGTTACTGGCGCGGGCGGCCCGGCGCTACCCGGCAATCGGTGCCGCCGACCGCTCCCAGTCCGGGCGCAGTGGCATCCCCGAGTGGCCCGCCGCGTCGACCCTGACGCCGAGGATCTGGTGCAGCGCGACTACGTTGCGCTCGAAACCGAGCCGCGAGCCGGCCATGTACAGCCGCCACACCCGCGCCGTTCCCGCACCGACCTCGGCGACCGCCTCGTCCCAGTGGGCGTCGAGGTTGGCACACCATCCGGCCAGGGTCAGGGCGTAGTGCTCGCGCAGGTTCTCCTCGTGCCGGATCTCGAACCCGGCGTCGTTCATCCTCGACACCAGGTACCCGGGCCCTTCCAGCTCACCGTCGGGAAACACGTACCGGTTGATGAAATCCCCAGGACGGGCCGGATCGCTGTCGTCCGGCCTGGTGATGCAGTGGTTGAGCAGCCGCCCGCCCGGCTTCAGCTTGCCGTGCAGGAACGAGAAGTAGGCCGGCAGCTGGGCCTTGCCGATGTGCTCGGTGAGGCCGATCGAGCTCACCGCGTCGAAGCCGCCCTCCGCCACGTCCCGGTAGTCGAGGTGGCGCACCTCGGCCAGGTCGGCCAGCCCGGCCTCCTTGATCGCCCGCTGCGCCCAGGCGGCCTGTTGCGCGGACAGGGTCACGCCGAGCGCCTTCACGCCGTACTCGCGGGCGGCGTGGCGCACCATGCCGCCCCAGCCGCAGCCGACGTCCAGCAGCCGCATGCCGGGCCGCAGGCCCAGCTTCCTGGCGACCAGGTCGTGCTTGTGGTCCTGCGCCTCTTCCAGCGTCGCGTCTTCACGCGGGAAGCAGGCGCAGGTGTAAGCCATCGACGGCCCGAGCACCCACTCGTAGAAGGTGTTGGATACGTCGTAGTGGTGAGAGATCGCGCTGGCGTCACGGGCCTTGGTGTGGCGCCGGCCGACCAGCCAGCGGCGGGTCACGGGCACCTCCTGCGGGGGCGGCGGCACCCGGGGGAAGAGCCGCTTCGGGCCGCCCAGCTGCCCCAGCAGACGCAGCCGTTCGGACATGCCCTGCATCTGCTGTGCCTGGGTCAGCCGGGCGAGGGCGGTGTACATGTCCCCGTCGACGTCGAGGTGCCCGGAAACGTAGGCGCGGGCCAGCCCGAGCGAGCCCGGCGCCTGGGCCAGGTAGGACACGGCCACCGGGGAGCGCACCGTGATCCGCACCGGCGCGCCCGCGGTGCCTGCCGTGCTCCCGTCGTAGGCGCGGAACTCCACCGGGCCGCCCGGCCCCGCCACCCTCTCGAACACCTCGGCCAGTGCCATGCCGCCCATCCCTTCGCTCATTGCCCGCGAACGCACTTCTCGTACAGCCCGGCCAGCCTCCCGGCGCCGTCATACTCACCCTTGAGCGCCGCGTAGGCCGGGCCGTTGTAGTGCTCCCAGAACTGTTCCGGCGAGTAGAACGACGTCGAGTACAGGCTCTTGCGGCCGCCGAACGCGGCCACCTCCGCCTCCACCCGCCGGTTGTAGTACCCGTCCGGGCGCCCCGGGGGCAGGGGCACGGTTCCCCAGAAGCCGAAGTTCACGTACACCTGGCCGGCCTGCAGGGGGTAGAGCGGCCAGGACTGGCCCCCGCGCAGACGCAGCGGGCACAGCCACACCGGGCTCATGCCCACCTCGGTGGCGAAGAACCGCGCGAAGGCGGCGGCGCGGTCCAGCGGGATCTCAACGTCCTGGATCACCGCCTCTCGCGGCGGCCGGCCCCGGCTGGCGTTCAGCGTCTCCCACAGCCGGTAACGACGGTCGAAGGCGACCAGCGCGCGGTAGACGTCCGACCGCCGGTAACGGCGCGGCCAGGCGCGGCGGATCGCCGGGTGCTGGACGCCGAACGGGCGCGAGCACCAGAACCAGTCGGTGTCCCAGCGCCAGAGGTAGTCGCGGATGGTGAGGAAGTCCTCCCGCGGCCCGCGCAGCGAGCGGTAGTAGATGCGCTGGCCGGTGTAGTCGCTGACCCATGGGGCGGCGTCGCTGAACGCGCCGACCGTCAGGTAGATCTCATCCAGGCCGAAGACGGTCCCATCGACGAAGTCCGCCCGGTGCCCGTCCAGGCTCCGCTCCGCCGCGAGCTGGCCGACGGCCTCCATGCACGCCTCCGGGCTGGCGAAACGGTAGTGCCGCAGGTGCACGTAGGGCTGGACCGGCTCCAGCTCGATCGTGAGGGAGAGGGCATAGCCGAGCGTGCCGTAGGAGTTGGGGAAGCCGTGGTACAGCCCGTCGTGCTCACCGCCGGGGGCGGCGGTGACGACCCGCCCGTCCCCGGTCAGGATCTCCATCTCGGTGACGGACTCGTGGGGCAGGCCGTTGCGCAGGGACGTGGACTCGATGCCGAGCCCGGTCACCGCCCCGCCGAGTGTGATCGTCTTCAGCTGGGGCACCACCAGCGGCATCAGGCCGTGGCGCAAGGTGGCGTCGGCCAGATCCTCATATGTGGTCATGCCGCCGACGACGGCCCTGCGGGCCCGCGGGTCGACGTGCAGCACCCGGGTGAGCGCCGACACGTCCAGGCCGCCGGTGCCCGTGGACGGCGCCCGGCCCTGGCTCCCGGCCGCCCGCAGGCGCCGGGTCACCGCAGCCATCCCGTTCCCGTCCGCCGCCCCGTCCCCAGCCGTAGTCCCGTTCCCGGCCGCCGTCCCGTTCCCGGCCGCCGTCCCG
>DATINY010000083.1:0-7566 GCA_035473755.1 Streptosporangiaceae bacterium | reverse complement strand
ACCCTGGTCGCGCGGACCGGCATCCTGCCGCAGATCAACACGGGGATGGCGGGCAAGGTCGCCGGGACCGGCCAGGTCGGCGCCGGGCTGGTCACTCCCCCGGCCGGGATCTTCCCAGTGGCGCTGCGCGCGCTCGCCCGGTCGGCCGCCGCCTGATGCGGGCGGTCAGCCCGGCATGATGGCCCGCAGGGGCAGAAACAGCGGGATCCGCTGCCACCGCCGGGCGCGCGGGTCGCGGGCGACGACGTGGTCGGGCGCCCTGACCTCCCGGATCGTCTCGGTCAGCAGCCCGGCCGCCTCCATCGCCCGCACGTAGGCCTCCAGCGGCCGGTGCTCGCTATGGAAGGTCAGGCGGACGCCGCCGCGGTCGTGCACCCACGTGTCCGGCGCGGGGTCCAGGTAGGAGCCGGAGATCACAAAGGGACCCGCCGGGTCACGGTCCGGGAACGACCCCGCGCTGTTGATCGGGTGAGGAATGGCGGCGCATAGCCGGCCCGGGCGCCCGAGGACCCGCGCGATCTCGGCCACGGCCTGCGGCATCGCGTCGATGTCGTGCAGACACATGTAGGCCACCACCAGGTCGAACGCCCCATCGCGGAAGGGCAACGCGGTGGCGTCCGCGAGCAGGACGGGCTGCCGGTTCTCGTGGGTGGCGGCGAGCTGGACCATCGTCGGCGAGGCGTCGATCCCCACCACCCGGTGGCCCAGCGATGTCAGCAGCCTGCTCAGGCGCCCCTCCCCACAGGCCAGGTCCAGCGTCCGGCGTCCCGGCGGGGGAAGCAGGTCCAGCAACGCCGGCACGTTGATGTCCTCATGCGCCCGGTCCAGGCCGGGCGTGCGCGCGAAGTGCGCCCAGTTCTGCGCCTCGGACTCCCAGCCCTGCCGCATGGTCACCCGGGAAGCCTGCCACAGCAGGTCAGCCCGGGCACAGGCCAGCCTCAGCCAGTGCCGAGCGAGATAAACGACCAGCCCGTGGCCGTGGCCACCAGGTCGGACCCGGATGCGCGGCGGGCGTCGCACAGGGCCTCGGCCAGGCTCGCGCCACCGCGCAGCTGCCGGTGAAGCTCGATCATCAGCGGCACCACGGCGGGATCGTTCACCGGGACAACGCTCGCCACGATCCCGGCGGTGCCCAGCGGGATCAGCGAGCTGGCCAGCCCGAGCACCTCGTCGGCACCAGCGGGCGCGACGACGCCGGAATCGCAGCTTGACAACACCAGCAGACGTGGACCCCGGCGCAGCCGCTCCAGGTCGTAGACCGTGAGCGGGCCGTCGTCGAGCTGCAGCGCGGAGAACAGCGGGCTGTCCGCGCGGAAGGTGCCGTGCGCCGCGATGTGCACCAGCCGGGCGCCGTCGATCGCATTCATGACCCGCGCCACCGTCGCGGAGCCGTCGCCAAGCACAACCGGTTCGAGGTCGCCGACGGTGTAGTCGGCGGCGAGCTGGGGCACCTCGGCGCCGCGGGAGGCCAGGCCGGGACCGCGGACCAGGACCACCGGACCGGCCGCGGCGTCCTGGATGTCGCCGGCCACGGCCCGCCGGACGCGGAGCCAGGACGCCGCCGAGGGCGCCACGCTCACCGCCCGCGTGCGCAGGAGCGGCATCAGCCCCCATGGCACGGCGTGCAGCCGGCCGGGCGGCACGACAATGACGTTGCCGTCCCCCAGGTGATCCCCGGCCTCGCCGAGCAGCACATGCTCAAGCATCTCGCCCAGCCTGACCAGCCGCGCACGAGCCTCGGTGGGATACGACGCCGACGATCCCAGGGCTACCCGGCTGAGCGAGAACCGGGCGGACCTGAGCACGCGGGCGGCCTCCTCGGAGGTGCCGGCCGCGAATCGCCGGACCCGGCCATCGCCGCACACCAGCACGTGCAGCTCACCATCGATATCGACCAGCTCGAGCAGCCGGTCGCCGTGCAGCTCATCCAGCAGGCCGGAACGGTCCAGTCCACCGGCGTTGGTGCGCCAGCCATCGCCCGGGCCGGTGCCCAGGGTGCGCAGTGCCCTGGAGCGCACCGCCCGCTCCAGCCGCTGCTGCTCGTGCTGGAGCGGGGTGATCAGCAGCCCCCGGCTCTGGGCCCGGGAAATCCTGCTGCTGACGCTCCGCATCGCCGCCAGGTCGGCCTGCAGCTCGTCATCGCCGGGCGGGCGTACCGGGGGGACAGCCAGCGCCATGGCCCGCCACCGCTCGCTCCAGGCCAGGAGCAGCCCGGGCCGGCCAAGCCGCAGTGCGTGCCGCAGGCCGAGACTTGCCAGCTCGGCACCGTGCGCGGTGGTCTGCGCACGCAGCTCGGAGGACCCGAGCATGCTGCGGTACTCGTCGATCACGTCCAGGCCGTGCCGGCACGCATACATGAGCCGCCGCCGGTCGCCAACTGCCTCCGCGCGCAGCGCATCGGCCAGCCACGCGACCGCCCGGGACAGGGCCGGCCCGTGCCGGCGGCCGGCGGCCGCGGCGGCCAGCTGCTCGTCCGCCACCGCCGTCCGCCCGAGCGCGAGCGCGACCCGTCCGGTGGCCAGCCGCGCCAGCGGCTGGTCGGGCGAGGAGAGATCCGCCAGCTCCCGGGCGCATCGCTGAGCATCCCGGAGCAGGGCCGCGGTTGCCGGGCCAGCGTCGATGCTGGCGTTCACCTGCGCCAGCTGGGCGTGTGCCCGCCACCAGCGCCGGCCCTGCCGGCCGAACAGCCGGCGCGCCTCGGTGGCCCGGGCCAGGGCGATGGCAGGCTGGCCGGCGGCCAGCGCACACGTCGCCGCCGTCAGCAGCAGCTCGGCCCGTTTGGTCGGCCGGCCGTGGATCTGGTCCAGCTGGCCGATCGCCGCGTCGGCCTCCGCCATGGCATCGCGGGCCAGCCCTGCGGCCGTCAGCGCGGCGCACCGGTGAATACTCAGATCCGGCTCGGGGGTGCCGAGACGCTGATACCGCTCCGCCGCCTCGTCGAAGCAGGTTAGCGCCTCCGGCAGGTCGCCGAGCCGCAGGGCGACCAGTCCTCGGTTCACTGCGGTCTCCGCCGACTCCAACTCCTGGCCGTTCGCGGTGAACAGGTCCTCAGCCCGCCGGAGGTCGTCGACGGCACGTCGCGCCTGACCGGACGACAGGTAGCTGACCGCCCGTTCCTGCAGCGCCCGGGCTTCCCAGATCTGATCGCCGGCCATCCTTAGCGCCGCCACCGCGCTGTTCAGATCCTCGAGCGCCTCGCGATGACGCCCGAGGATCAGCAGGACGGCGCCGCGGCGGAACAGCATCCGGCCATGCAGGTACCCGGTGGACTGCCGGACCGCCGCATCGAGGGCGTTGCGGCCCGACACGGTCCGGCCGGCGAAGACCAGCGCCACCCCCAGCGTCCCGAGCACGTCGGCCTCGCGATCGGCCGAGCCGGCACGGCGGGCCAGCCGCCGGGCGATCCGCAGCTCATCAATGGCCGCTTCGATGTCCCCATACTCCCGCAGTACGGTGCCGATGGCCTGCCGCGCGACCGAGGCGTCCAGCGGGGAGGGGTCGCCCGCGAGCACCGCCCGGGCACGTTGCAGGGCCTCGTTGGGGCGAGAGAGCGCGAGCGGGAGCAGGTCTGCGTGCCTGTCACCGGCCGGTCTCAACGTGGCCGCCATATCCATAGATCCTTGGCCAAGCCGGGTGAGGGGGCAAATTGAAAATGCCACCGTGCTGGCCGCTGATAGCGCGACCGACATGCCGGGCCGGCGCAGCTCCGCAGGCCGGCCGCAATCTACGCACCGGATCGGTTGGGTCCCGCGCGCCTAAACACGGCGATATTCACCGGCGAGATGATCTATTTTCCAGCGTCCCCGGATGTATCAGACTCGGCGGGGGAAGACCTGATATGTCGACCCACCCGAGCGCCTGAAGGGGGCATCAGATGGACGCGGTGTTCGACGCACAGTACCTGAACATGAAGGACGCGTTCTCTCGCGAAGACATTCACATCGGGGTCGCCTATACGCCGGACGACCAGGTCGACTACATCTACGAGCACGGCCATCTGCTGGCCGTGGACGACGACGAGACCTTCGCGCGGCTGGAGCGGATCCTGCCCCGGCTGCGCCGCACCGACCCGGAGACCCGGCCACGCAGTGCCGGTCTGGTCGTGCTGTCCCTCAGCGAGGTCGGCGGTGGCAACCTGACCGTTCCCCAGGCGCTGGCCCGTATCGACGAAGAACTCGGTGATGACAACCCGGCATTTGCCGAGGGTGGCCTGCCGCCGGCTTCGCCGGTCCACATCATGCACATCTCGAAGATCTGCCCGGCCACCGAGCCAGAGGTGCCGAGCGGGTACCCACCAGCGCAGCCGTGGCCGGGCCCGTCCCCGGCAGGCCAAGGCGGGTATCCCGTGAAGATCGGGGTGAGCGACACCGGCCTGCTGGACGCACTGGACCCGGCCCAGTACCCCTGGCTGGCCGGCGTCGCCGGGGACCCGGACCCCCTGGGGCCGGTCCAGCCCAGCGGCCTGCCGGCCATCCCGGAGTACACCGGGCACGGGACCTTCATAGCGGGGGTCGCGAGGTGCATGGCGCCGGGGGCCGACGTGTATGTCAACAATCACTTCACGCTGTCCGGAGGGGAACGGGAGGATGTGATCATCCACAAGCTGGAAGAGCTCATCCTGAATTACGACCCGGACGTGGTCAACCTTTCCGCCGGGACCTACACCCGCAGGAACTGGACTCCGCTCAGCTTCTTCTACTTCCACCAGCAGCACCAGGACCTCACCCTGGTCGCGGCGGCTGGCAACGACAGCACGCACCGGAAGTTCTGGCCCGCGGCCTTCCCGTGGACGGTCGGCGTCGGCGCCCTGGGAACCGATCAGCAGAACCGGGCATGGTTCAGCAACTACGGCCACTGGGTGGACGTCTACGCGCTCGGCGAAGGGCTCGTCAACGCCTACGCCACCGGCGAGTACACCTACCAGGAACCGCCGAAGCGGCCGGCCAAGCAGGACTTCGCCGGGATGGCCAGGTGGGACGGCACGTCGTTCTCCGCGCCCCTGGTCGCCGGGCTCATCGGGGCCGAGATATCGCGTACCGGTGAGTCCGCTTCGGTGGCCAAGGATGCGGTGCTGGCGACGGCGCAGGACATCCCCGGTGTCGGCCTTGCCCTGTTCCCTCCCCCCTGAGGATGCGTGAGCCCACTGCTGGTGGGGCGTGATCGACGGCAGCTTCCAGTTCCGCGCCCGGGGATCCCGGCCGGGCAGGTCACCCTGACCCTCGGCTGATCCACAGCCTGTGAGTACTGGCCCGGGGGCGCCACGGAACTGCGCGGTAGGATCTGTGCTCCCTGTGGAAAGTGGCGGCCGCTACCGGGCGGGCGGTCTGGGGCCCCGGCCGCCGGGGGCCGCTTGTGCCCGCTGGCAGGGCAGGTGCGATGCTGGGGGATTCGGTTCGCCCGCGCTGCCACGCCGGTATCGCCGCGACGGGCTTCCGTAATGCCGTAAGTACTGCAATACTGCGTTGATGACGGCACTCAGCGTCGCTCTGCTCAACCTCAAGCCGGGCACGGGCAAGACCACCTCAGCGGTCTGGCTGGCACACATCTTCGCCCAGACCGGGAAGCGTGTGCTCCTCGTCGACGCGGACCCTTCCGGCAGCGCCCTGGAGTGGTCCGATCTCGCCGCCATGGACCCGAGGCTGCCGCCCAGGACCACATTCCCGTTCCGGATCGTGGCCCTGCCCTCACGCGCCTTGCATCAGCGCGTGCCCGAGATCGCCTACGACGACGACGTGGTGATAATCGACGCCCCCCAGCTGGAGGACCACGCCAGTATCGCCCGGTCGGCGATGCGCTACGTGGACGAGATCCTGATCCCGTGCGCGCCGAGCCCCATCGAGATCAACCGCACCACGCCCGTCCGGGACGAGATCCTCGAGGTTGAGGCGGTCCGTGACCGGCCCGCCCGGGCGGCCGTGCTGCTGAACCGGTGTATCGCCCGCGCGCACTCGACCGTGAACGCGAGAGAGGCACTGGAGGGCCTAGGCTATGACGTGCTGCGGACGGCGGTGCCGAGGCTAGAGGTGTACGCCCAGAGTTTCGGCATGCCTGTTCCCGAGACAGGCCGCGAAGTATGGCGCGGCGTGGCCCACGACCTCATCGAGCGATGCGTCCCTCTCGGGAAGGTGCCGTCATGACCACAGAGCTGGAGAGGCGCAAAGCGCAGATGGCGGCCGCCGCGGCCAGGCGCAGCGAACCCGACGCCCGGCCGGCCGGCCAGACCGCGGTCCGCTCAAAGCCGGTAAGGGTCACGCTCGACCTGAGTCCCGAGCTTCACCGGCAGCTCACCCGGTGGGCGCACTCGGCCGCGGTCGAGCTCGACGTGCCGCGCGTCGCCCTCGCGGACATGGTGCGGGCGATGATCCGGGTCACCATGGAGAGCCCGGACGAGGTCATGGAGCAGCTTCGCCGTGACCGGGAGCAATAGCCCCGGAGGAGCGTGACGGGCATACATCTACGGCCGGGGCGGCCCCTGCTGGCCGCCAGCGCCCGCCCCTGGGCCGGCGCCCTGCTGGCCTGCTGCGCGGTCCTCGTGGCCGTGCTCGGCGTGCTGTTCGCACACCAGGCCAGGGCGGACGGGCTCGATCACGCAGTCGACTCCCAGGTCATTGCCCGGCTGGGCGGCCATCGTGACCTACTGCTGTGGCTTGCCGCCCCGGGCTCGCTGATCCCGGCGGGCGTGTTGTGCGTGGCCGTTGTTGCCGCCTGCCTGCTCGCCGGCCGGCTTAACGGCGCGGTGCTCGCCGCGGTGGCCGTCCCCGTCGCGGTCGGGCTGGACGAAGTCCTGCTCAAGCCCCTGGTCCACCGCACCTACGGGGGCAACGTCGTCTACCCGAGCGGGCACACCACAGCCGTCTTCACGCTGGCCGCGACGGTCACGGTGCTGCTTCTCGTCCCGCCGCGGCCGGCGAAGGCAGCGTTGCCGCGCGTGCTGATCCCGGTGGCGGCGTGCGCGCTGGGGCTGGTCGTTGCCATCGCCGTCATCGGCCTGCAATGGCACTACTTCACCGATACCGTGGCCGGCGCCGCCGTCGCTATCGGAACGGTCTGCGGGCTCGCGCTCCTGCTGGACCGGCCGGCCGGCCGGCGGTGGCTCGCGTGGGTCAGCCGCCAGCCGCCGGCAGCACAGGAAGACCAGAGCCATTCGGCGCGGGCCGGCACGGGGGCATCGCGCTGAGCGTCAGCGGAGGTTGCGGGTCGCCTGCTGCGTCGGCTCGACGGGCGAGACCGCGATGACCTGTCCCGGGTCGTACTGGCCGCCGCGGCAATAGGACAGGCCGGCCGCGCCGACGGCGGCGACGGCTTCCCGCCCGGCGAACGCCGCACCGTAGGCGCCGGGCAGGGTCAGCCGGATGGCGGTCGCGTTGCGCGCGACACCGAGGTCGCAGCGGTACTTCGCCACCAGGACGTAGGCCGAGGCCCCACGGGCGAGTATCACGGTCACCGGCTTGCGCGAGGTCACGTACGCGCCGCCGCCTCTGGCGTAGCGGAACGGCAGCGCCGCTCCCCCGGTGTCGTAGAGCACGACCCTCGGGTAGCCAGACAGCTCGCAGGTCTCCGGGCCCT
>DATINY010000082.1:0-3939 GCA_035473755.1 Streptosporangiaceae bacterium | reverse complement strand
TGGCGGATCATGTTCATCGACATCCTGCCCAACGTGATCGCCCCCATCATCGTCTACACGAGCCTGCTCATCCCCGTGACGATCGTGGCCGAGGCGTCGCTGTCCTTCCTCGGCGTCGGCATCCCCGCGCCGACCGCCGACTGGGGACAGATGATCGCCGACTCGCAGACCGTGTACCAGTACGGCGCGTGGTGGTATCTGGTGTTCCCCAGCCTCGCGCTGCTGATCACGACCCTCGCGTTCAACATCTTCGGGGACGGCGTCCGGGACGCCTTCGACCCGCGCGGCGACCAGCTGTTCGTCTAGGAGTTCACGTGGCCCGTTTCCTTGTCCGCCGGATCTTCGAGGGCATCATCGTCCTGTGGCTGGTCACGGTCGGCGTCTTCATCATCTTCTATATCGGCCCGGGCCCGAAGGGGGTCGCCCGCGCGCTGGCCGGGAAGTCGGCGACGCCGCAGGTCGTGGCCGCGGTGTCCCACCGGCTGCTGCTCGACAAGCCGATCTGGGTGCAGTACGGCCACTTCCTGTGGCTGCTCCTGCACGGCAACCTCGGGTACTCCTTCTATCACGACCAGTCGGTCAACTCGATCCTGGCGGCGGCGTTCCCGATCACCCTCTCGCTGGTCATCGGGGCCGCCATCCTGTGGGTCGTGATGGGCGTGCTGAGCGGGGTGATTTCCGCGGTGCGGTCCCGGTCGCTGGCGGACCGCGCGCTCACCGGCCTGGCCCTGTTCTTCTACTCGATGCCCACGTTCGTGCTCGGCCTGCTGTTCCTGCTGTTCTTCTACTACGAGCTCACGATCCACGGCCTGGCCCTGTTCCCCGGGTCCGGCTATACGTCGTTCACCACGAACCCGTTCGAGTGGTTCCGCGGGCTGATCCTGCCCTGGTTCACCCTCGCGCTGGTGTCGGCCGCCACGTACACGCGGCTGACCCGGGGCTCGATGCTGGACGTGATGGGGGAGGACTACATCCGCACCGCCCGGGCCAAAGGCCTGTCCGAGCGGCGGGTCATCTTCCGGCACTCGCTGCGCGCGGCGCTGACGCCGGTCGTCACCCAGTTCGGCCTCGACGTCGGGGTCCTGCTCGGCGGCGCGGTCATCACCGAGCAGGTTTTCGCGCTGCCGGGCCTCGGGTTCACCGCCGTGCAGGCGATCACGCAGCAGGACCTGCCCGTCATCATCGGCGTGGTCATCGTCGCCGCCACCGCGGTCGTGATAGCCAACATCGTGGTCGACGCGTTCTACGCCGTGCTCGATCCGCGGGTCCGGCTGCACTGACCTGGGCAGACGGCGGCCCGGTGGGGCCGGCGGGCGGGACCATGCCCGCGGGCTCAACCCGGCCCCGGGTGAGACCCGTCTCCGCATTTCCCTCCACCCTTTAGAGTCAGGAACGTGACGTTGGTCCTTCTGGTACGCCACGGCCTGACCGCAGGCACGGGAACCGTTCTCACCGGCCGGACGCCCGGCATCCCCCTCGATGACCGGGGCCGGGAGCAGGCGGCCGCGCTGGCGGCCCGGCTGGCCGCCGTGCCGCTGGACGCGATCATCACCAGCCCGCTGGAGCGCTGCCGCCAGACGGCCGACGCGATCGCTTCCGCGCGGAACGGGCACCCCCTGGCGGTGCAGGAGGACGAGCGGCTGGCCGAGGTCCGGTACGGGGACTGGACCGGCAAGCCGCTCAAGCGGCTGGCCAAGGACCCGTTGTGGCGGGTGGTGCAGGCGCATCCCAGCGGGGTCAGGTTCCCCGGCGAGGACGGCGAGTCCATGCCGGACGTGCAGCACCGGGCGGTGGGGGCGGTCCGTGAGTGGAACGGCCGGCTCGGGCGGGACGCCACGTACCTGATCTGCTCACACGGCGATGTGATCAAGTCACTGATCGCCGATAGCCTGGGCATGCACCTGGACCTGTTCCAGCGCATCCAGGTCGACCCCTGCTCGCTGACCGCGATCCGGTACACGCCGTTCCGGCCGTTCCTGGTGCGGATGAACGACACCGGCGGGACGGTGAGCGGACTGGTCCGGCCGGACCGGCGGCCCGGGCGGGCCCGGCACGGGGACGAAGACGCGGCCATCGGCGGCGGAGCGGGAGGATAGGTCCATGTCGATTTATGCATACGATCCGCCGGACAGGTTCGTCGCCGGGGCGGTCGGCCAGCCCGGCGAGCGGAGCTTCTACCTGCAGGCCAGCGCGGCCGGCCGGGTCACCAGCGTCGTGCTGGAGAAGTTCCAGGTGAGCCTGCTCGCCGAGCGCCTGGACGAGCTGCTCGACGAGGTGCTGCGGCGCACCGGCGGGCGGGTGGCCGTGCCGGCCACCGCCCCGGCCGAGCTGGCCGACGACGCGCCGCTCGACCTTCCGCTGATGGAGGAGTTCCGGGTCGGTGCCATCGCCCTGGCCTGGGACGGCGAGGACGAGCGGGTGGTCATCGAGGCCCAGGAGGAGACCGAGAACCCGGTCGAGCCGCTGGCCGAGGAGGTGCCCGAGGACGGACCCGGGGTGCTGCGGGTGCGGATCACCCCGGCGGAGGCCCGTGCGTTCTCGCAGCGGGCGCTGCAGATCGTGGCGCAGGGGCGGCCCGCGTGCCCGCTGTGCGGGCTGCCGCTGGACGAGGAGGGCCATATCTGCCCCCGGCAGAACGGTCACCGGGTCGGCGATGCCTGAACCGGTCTCAGGCAGGCGTGCGCAGCGGCCAGACCATCCGGCCCGGCCCGGTCGGCCGGTCCGCGGCGCCCGGACGTCCCGCAAGACGGTCCCCACCGGTGACAGGGACGGGCCGCTGGAGGATCAGGCCGCGCTCGAACTGCTCACCAGGGGCACCCTCGAGGTGGAGGGGCGGCTGGTGGAGGCCTCCAACGCCACGCTGTACTGCAGTATCAGCCACCAGGGCACCCAGGCGGCCTGCGTCTACAAGCCGGTGGCGGGTGAGCGCCCGCTCTGGGACTTCCCGCCGGGCACCCTGGCCGGGCGGGAGGTGGCCGCCTACGCGGTGTCCCGCGCCGCCAGCTGGGGCATCGTGCCTCCCACCGTCATGCGCGACGGGCCGTTCGGCCCCGGCATGTGCCAGCTGTGGATCGACGCCGACGCCACCACCGACCTGATCGCGCTCGCGCGGAGCAGTAACCATCCCCAGCTCCGTGACATGGCCGTGTTCGACGCCGTGGTCAACAACGCCGACCGCAAGATCGGCCACCTGCTGCCCCTGCCCGGCGGCCGGCTCTACGGCTGCGATCACGGCGTCTGCTTCGGCGAGGAGTACAAGCTGCGGACGGTGCTGTGGCAGTGGCGTGGCCGGCGGCTCCCCGGCCGGGCCATGCAGGCCCTGGCCCAGCTGCAGGAGAAGATGGCCAGTGGCGATCTGGCGGAGGAACTGGCGGCGCTGCTGTCGCCGGCCGAGGTGCGGGCCACCAGCGACCGGGTCGACCTGCTGATCCAGCACCGCGTGCATCCCTACCCGCCGGAGAACTGGCCGGCCGTGCCCTGGCCGCCGGTGTAGGAGCGCGGTCAGGTCAGCGGCTCCCGGGGCAGCGGCCCGGGCGGATCAGCGGCCGCCGCGGTCGCCCGGGTCGCGACGCCGGCGCAGGTAGCGCTCGAACTCCCGGGCGATGGCGTCCCCGCTCGCCTCCGGCAGGTCGGTCGCATCCTTGGCCTCCTCCAGCGTCCGAACGTAGTCCGCGACCTCGGTGTCCTGCTCGGCGAGCTCGTCGACGCCCCGCTCCCAGGCGCGCGCCTCCTGCGGAAGATCGGCCAGCGGCAGCGACACGTCGAGCACGTCCTCCACGCCGCGGATCAGGGCCAGCGTCGCCTTCGGGCAGGGCGGCTGCGCGACATAGTGCGGCACCGACGCCCACAGCGAGACCGCCGGTATGCCCGCGTCCGCGCACGCGTGCTGGAGCACGCCGACGATCCCGGTCGGCCCCTTGTAGTCGACCGGCTCGGCGC
>DATINY010000081.1:0-21005 GCA_035473755.1 Streptosporangiaceae bacterium | reverse complement strand
GCCCGGCGGGGGAGGCCCGCCCGGCCGGGGAGGACGGCCCGGCGGGGGAGGACGGGCCGGCCGGGGAGGACGGCCCGGCGGGGGAGGACGGGCCGGCCGGGGAGGACGGCCCGGCGGGGGAGGACGGGCCAGCCGGGGAGGACGGCCCAGTGCAGGAGGCCGGTTAGCGCACCCGGGGCGCTCGGCGGCGCCCAGGCGCCGTCAGCGGGCGGCTTGCTCCTGCCTCTCAAGCCAGTGCATGATGCCGGACACATTGAGGGCCGCGCCGCTCTGGCGCTCGAACCTGGCGCTGAGCGCCGGGTCGGCACCGGGCGCGAGCGCCGCGTACCGCTGCCTGGTCTGCTCGGTCACCATGGCCACCGCGTGGTCGAGGTCGAGGCCGGCGTCATGCGCCCGCCTGGCCTGCTCGGTCCACACGTTCAGCTCCTCCGCCGACCGCTCCAGCGTCTGCGCCACCTCCCCGACCGGCCCGAAATGGCTGAACAGCAGCCGCGCCGGCCGGAGCGCCGCGAACATCCGCAGCGAATCCAGCGCCTGGTCGAGATCGAAGTCGGGCGGCGGGGTCGCCGGGCGCAGGTCCCTGGTCTCCTCGATGAACACCCCGGCCGCGTCGCCCACGTACAGATCACCGCTGACCGAGTCGATGAGGCCGACGTGATGCTTGGCATGGCCGGGGGAGTAGTGACTGTCCAGGCGCCGCCCGCCGCCCAGGTCGATCGAGCCCCGTTCCTCCACCGCCCGGATGCGCTCGGCGGGAGTGGGCGCCAGTTCGCCGAACAGCGCGTCCAGCGCCGGGCCGTAGACGCGGCGCGCGCTGTCCATCAGGCGGCTGGGGTCCGCCAGGTGCCTGGCCCCCCGCTGGTGGACCACGATCTCGGCCTCCGGGAACATGGCGGCGATGTCGCCCGCCCCGCCGGCGTGGTCCAGGTGAATGTGGGTGACCACCACGGTGGCCAGATCCCGGGGGCCGATGCCCAGGCCGGCGAGCGCGTCCCGGACCACCCGCGCCGACGGCGCGGTGCCCGTCTCGACCAGGCACGGCCGCTCCGCCCGGATCAGGTAGCCGGCAGTGATCTTGTCGTGGCCAGCCATCCGGGTGTCGATTTCGAACACCTCGTGCCCGAGTGGCCTGACACCGCGGCCCGTGGCGGAGCTGCGTTCTGCCTGGTTCATGGGTTTTATCGTGCCAGACCGCGGCGGGACCGATAGCTGCCGCCTGATTACGGTAAGTGACAACCGGCCGGGTGGCGGCGGAGAGCGAGTAGGATCGCACGCGGCGGCCAGATCCCGGCACGTTGCGGGAATCTCCGGCCCGGGCCGGGCAACGGCCATGGCCGCCGCGTGCATCGCGTCCCACGCACAACGTGCGGAGTCACACACCCGTGAGCAGAACGTCTGCGACAACGCCCAGCACCGGGTTGCCGCCTGCCGTCGCGGGCCGGCGCGCCCGCCGCCGGCTCGTCCTGCCCGGGGCGACGACCACGGTGATCATCGTGGCGACCCTGGTTGCCCTGGCCCTCCGGCTGTATCAGCTGAGCCGCCCCGGCTACCTGGTCGGGATCACCGAATACGACGACGGGACCGACTTCGGCAGCGCCGTCCGGCTGATCAACGGGGCGCTGCCGTACCGCGACTTCATCATGGTGCAGCCGCCCGGGATCACGCTGCTGATGGCCCCGGTCGCGCTGGCGACCAAGGCGGCCGGCACCGTCGCCGGGATGGCCACCGGGCGGGTGCTCACCGCGCTGGCCAGTGCCGCCGCCGTGCCGCTGGCGGGCCTGCTCACCCGTCACCGCGGGCTGCTCGCGGTTACCGTCAGCTGCGGGATCATCGCCGTGTACCCGGACAGCCTGCAGGCGGCCAGAACCGTGCTGCTCGAGCCGTGGCTGGTGCTGTTCTGCCTGCTGGGGGCGCTCGCGGTGTTCGACGGCGACCGGCTGGCCGGCGGGCGGCGCCTGATCTGGGGCGGGCTCGCGTTCGGGTTCGCGGGCGCGGTCAAGGTGTGGGCCATCCTGCCGGTGCTGGTGGTGCTCGCGCTCACCGCCCGGCGGCCGCGCGAGACGGCCCGGTTCGCCGCCGGGGTCGCGGCCGGATTCCTGCTGCCCGTGCTGCCGTTCGCACTCCTCGCCCCGCGGACCTTCTACCGCAGCGTGATCGTCGCCCAGCTGGTCAGGGCCGACCTCGTCCGGGTGCCGCTCGCCTTCCGGCTGCAGCACATGCTCGGCCTCACCCACGCGCCGCAGCTGGCCACACCGGCCCTGGTGGCGATCGGCGCCGCCGTCATCGTGATCATCGCCGGGCTGGTGGTGCTGGGCGTCCGCCTCACCCACCAGGCACCGCCCGCACTGGACATCTTCGCCACCGTCACCTTCGGGCTCGCGGTGGCCGCCTTCCTGTGGCCGTCCGACTTCTACAACCACTACGCCGCGTTCCTCGCGCCGTTCCTGGCGCTGGCCATCGCGCTGCCGCTCTCCCGCGTGCTGGGAACACCCCCGGTGGCCGGTGCGCGGGCGCGGCCAGTGGTGCTGCTGCGGCGCGGGGCAGCCGTGCTCGCCGCGGCGGCGCTCGCCGCCCTCGCCGTCCTGCAGGGAGTGGCCGAGAGCCACCTCGCCGCGGCCATCCCCGCCTCGGAGATCAGCGCGGCCGAGCGGATGGTCCCCTCTGGCGCCTGCGTGGTTACCGACCAGGTGTCGTACACGATCGCCATCAACCGGTTCACCTCGGCCGTCCCGGGCTGCTCGGTGATGGTCGACGGGGTCGGCAGCGACTACGCGCTCTCCGGCGGCCGCAACGCCCTGACCGGCGCCGGGCGCGTCCCCGCCGTGGAGCAGCTGTGGATGTCGGCGTTCCGCTCGGCCCAGTACCTGTGGATCACCGCCAGCTCCGCGCCGCGGATCCCGTGGACACCGCGGCTGCGGGCCTACTTCCTGGCCAACTTCGTGCCGCTCACCGAGGGGCCCGACTGGCTGTACATCCGCAAGGCCGGCCACTCCCCGTAGGCGGCGGCAGCCGGGATCGGTCAGCCGTAGGCGAACGAGCGCAGCACGAGCCCGGAACGCGGCTTGGGGGCGAACGACGTTGACTTGCGGGGCACCCGTTCACCGTGCGCGGCGATCGCGTAGACGTCCGCCGCCGCCAGCGGCGGGCAGAGCACCGCGGTCCCGCCGGGAGGCCGGCCCGCGGCCCGCAGCGCCCCAGCCGCATCGTGATGCACCTGGACGCTGCTCTCGTCGTCCTGGATCCCCCACACGTGAGCGAGCAGCAGCTCCTGCAGGACCGAAGCGGACAGCCCGCGCCAGCGGGCCGAGCGGTCCGGCATCGCCGCCTCCGCCTGCCGCGGATCGGGGTCGGTGAGCAGGTGTGCCTCCCCGCCGCCGGCCACCACGAACGCCACGCCGCCGGCCTCGCGCAGCACGTCCATGATGCCGTCGGGGTCGTGCACGAGCGGTTCCGGCAGCGGCCGCACCGCGAAGGCGGCTCTCGCCCGCTGTGCCGCCTCCGGGGCGCTGAGCCCGGGGATCACCCGGTGGATCGCCCCGATATGAGGGGGGAAGGACTGCGAGTCCACCAGCAACGCGAGCCCCGCGTCCCACGGCGCCAGGTGGGCCGGACGGCCGGACCCGTCCTGGCCGTTGGCCCTCTTCCTGGCCTGGAGCTGAAGGTAGGCGGCGTAACGATGATGCCCGTCGGCGATCAGCGCCTGGCGCGAGGCGAGGTCGGCGGCCACCGCCGCCTGCTCGGCCGGATCGGTCAGCGCCCACAGCCGGTGCCGGATCCCGTCGTCGGTGTCCACGGTCATCAGCGGCGGCCGGCCCCCGGCCACCTGCGCGACCAGCCGCGAGGCCGCACCGTCCGCGCCGTCACCGTCGTAGAGCAGGAAGATCGGCTCCAGGTTGGCTCCGGCCGCCTCCATCAGCTGCCGGCGGCCGGCGACCGGCCCGGGCATGACGTCCTCATGGGGGAGCACCGAGCCCGCGTCCAGCGGCGTCAGCCGCAGCGCGCCGATCAGCCCCCGCTGAAGGACCTGCCCCCCGCGCAAGGCCTGCTCGTAGACGTACAGGGCTGGCTGGGGGTCGGGAAGCAGGATGCCCTGCTCCTGCCAGTCACGGAACAGCTGCGCCGCGTCGCCGTAGGCATCGCCCGGATTGCCCGCATCGTGGCGGGGAAGGATCAGCCGGACCACGTTGTGCGGGTCGGCCGCCCGCAACTGGGCTGCGACGTCCTGGGCAATCACGTCGTACGGTGGAGAGGTGACCTCCGCGAGGCCGCTGACCCGGTCCTGCGCATAGCGCAGCCCGCGGAACGGCGCCAGCGCGAGGCCGGGCGCTGGCTGCTGGCCGGACGGAAGGATCTGCACATATGTCAGAAGCACCGGACGGCGGCTACGATTCCCGCTCCGACGAGGATCGGCGCGTGGAGTCCAGCCCGCCGGCCCCGGACGGCGACGCTTATTCGTGGTACCGCCGCGGGCTCGACCTGCTCGGCCGGGGCAGCGCGGCGGCTGCCGCGCAGTTGCTGCAGCGCGCGGCCGAGGCGGAGCCGGGATCACGCAGCGTGCTGGAAGCCCTCGGGCGGGCCCAGTTCGACGTCGGCCGGTACGCTGCGGCAGCAGACAGTTTCCGGCAGATCGTGGAGGCCAGCCCGAGTGACGATTACGCGCATTTCGGGCTGGGCCTCGCGCTGGCCCGGGACGGGAACCCGGCGGCCGCCGCCGAGCACCTCGCGCTGGCGGCCGCGATGCGTCCCGACCTGCCGCACTACACCAACGCGCTGCGCGGCGTACGGGCAACGCTCCGGGCCCGGGCCGCTCCCGAGCCTCCCGGCCCGCCGCCGGCCGGGGACGCCCCTGGCTGATGAGCCGGGCCGGGACGGGGCCAGCCATGACCGGTGACGCGGCGGCGGCTGCGCCGCGCGGCTGCGCCGAGGCGCTCGCCAGCGCCTACGACGTGGCGCTGCTTGACCTCGACGGGGTCGTCTACATCGGCCAATCGGCCGTGGCCGGGGCGGCCGACGCGCTGGCCAAGGCGAAGGCGGCCGGCCTGCGGGTTGCGTTCGTCACCAACAATGCCTCCCGCACGCCGTCGGCCATCGCCGCGCAGCTGACCGGCCTCGGCGTTCCCACCACCGCCTCCGACGTGGTCACCTCTGCCCAGGCCGGGGCCCGCCTGCTGGCGGAGCGGCTGCCGCCGGCGGCAGCGGTGCTCGTCGTGGGCGGCATCGGCCTGCGGGTAGCGGTCAGGGAACGGGGATTCCGCCCGGTGTCGGTGGCCAGCGAGCGGCCGGCCGCGGTCATCCAGGGCTACGCGCCCGACCTCGGCTACGCGCTGCTGGCGGAGGGCGCGCTGGCGGTCCAGGCGGGCGCGCTGTTCGTCGTCTCGAACGCCGACAAGACCCTGCCCTCCGCGCGCGGCCGCCAGCCCGGGAACGGCTCCCTGTCCCGGGTGATCGCGACCGCGACCGGCCAGGAGCCGCTGGTCGCGGGCAAGCCCGAACCCCCGCTCCACGCCGAGTCGGTGGCGCGTACCGGCGCCCGCCGCCCGCTCGTGGTCGGCGACCGTCTCGACACCGACATCGAGGGCGCGGTCCGGGTCGGCGCCGACAGCATGCTCGTGCTCACCGGCGTGACCCGCCCCGCGGATGCCGTGCTCGCGCCGCCCCATCAGCGCCCTGCCTACCTGGCGCCGGACCTGTCCGGCCTGCTGACCCCCCACCCGCCGGTCACCGTAGACGGCGCCGGCTTCACCTGCGGCGGCTGGCACGCCCGCTGGCAGCCCTCCCGCCTCGTGCTCGGCGGTGGCGGCGATCCCATGGACGGCCTGCGCGCCCTCTGCGCCGCCAGCTGGGCGGCGGATGGGGTGACGGCGGCGGCGGTGGCCCCGGCGCTGACCCATCTGGGCTGGTGATTCGCGCTCCGTTCCCGGTCCTCTTACATCTCCAGGCGTAGCCGGAGATCGTTCTCCGGGTGGACCCGAATCAGCGCACCGGCTGACGCGCCAGGGGCCCGGCGCGGACAGACTTGCTATGGCGGCCGGGCACGGGGCCCGCGCGCCTGAGGAGGACCCAACAATGATCGAGGCACGCGGCCTCACCAAACGCTTCGGCGACAAGCTGGCCGTGGACCAGCTGTCGTTCACTATCGAGCCCGGCCGGATCACCGGGTTCCTGGGCCCGAACGGGGCGGGCAAGACGACCACGATGCGGCTGATCCTGGGCCTGGACCACCCCACCGGCGGGTCGGTCAGCGTGAACGGGCGGGAGTTCTCCCGCAGCGCCAGCCCGATGCGGGAGGTCGGCGCGCTGCTGGACGCCAAGGCCATGCACGGCGGCCGCAGCGCCTACAACCACCTGCTCTGCCTGGCCCAGACCAACAGCCTGCCCCGGCGGAGGGTGGGCGAAGTACTGGACCTGGTCGGCCTCACTGAGGTGGCCGGGAAGCGCTCCAAGGGCTTCTCGCTCGGGATGGGGCAGCGGCTCGGCATCGCCGCCGCGCTGCTGGGTGACCCGGCGCTCCTGATGTTCGACGAGCCGGTCAACGGGCTGGACCCCGAGGGCATCCTGTGGATCCGCTCCCTCATGAAGCAGCTCGCGGGGGAGGGGCGGACCGTCTTCGTCTCCAGTCACCTGATGTCGGAGATGGAGAACACCGCCGACCATCTGATCGTGATCGGGCGCGGCAGGCTCATCGCCGACTGCAGCGTGGCCGAGTTCATCGAGCGCAACTCGGTGCAGGCGGTCCGGGTGCGCACCCCCCAGCCGGACGAGCTGGTGGCCGCCATCCGCCGGGTCGGCGGCCGGGTGGCCGCCGCCGGGGAGGCGATCGTCATCCACGGCCTGGCGGCCGACAAGGTGGGCGACCTCGCCTACGAGAACGGGATCCGCCTGCATGAACTGGCCGTGGCCCAGGCCTCCCTGGAGGAGGCCTACATGGAACAGACCGCGGCCAGCGTGGAGTTCCGCGCGGGCGGCGGGCCGGCCGCGGAGCAGGCCGAGGAACAGGGCGATCGGGTGAGCACGGGAGGGGTGGCCTGACATGACGGTGACGGCACAAGCCGCCGGGAGCCAGCGGACCGCTGTGCGGCCGGCCAGCGCCGGCCGGGCGGGGTTCGGCGGCGCGCTGCGCTCGGAGCTCACCAAGATCCGGTCGGTCCGGTCCACCTACTGGACGCTCTTCGCGATGATCGTGATCACGATCGGCATCAGCGCGCTGCTGAGCTGGGGCCGGATCCAGGACTACGCCTCGCAGCCCGCGGTCGTGCAGGCCCACGAGGCGTTGCGGATCAGGTCGCGGGCGACCGAGTTCAGCATGTTCGGGCTGATCCTCGGGCAGCTGGTCATCGCGGTGCTGGGCGCGCTCACGATCACCTCCGAGTACTCCACCGGCATGATCAGGACCTCGCTGACCGTGCTGCCGCGCCGGGGAACCGTGTACGCGGCCAAGGCGGTCGTGTTCACCGCGGTCGCGCTCGCCGCCGGGCTGGTCACGTCGTTCGGCTCCTACTTCATCGGCCAGGCGATCTTCGCCACCCACCACCTCAACTCCAGCATCGGCCAGCCCGGGGTGCTGCGGGCGGTCATCGGCGGCGGGCTGTTCCTGGCCGTGTGCGGGCTGCTCTCCTACGGCATCGGTGCGCTGCTGCGGTCCACCGCCGGGGCGATCACGGCCTCGGTCGCGCTGCTGTTCGTGCTGTTCGTGCTGAGCGGCTTCCTGCCTAGCAGCTGGGCGATGCACGTCGACAAGTGGATCCCGTTCAACGCCGGCGGCGCGATCTGGGAGAACCTGAGCGGGGTGAACATGTTCAGCCCGTGGGTGGGGTTCGGGGTCTTCTGCGCCTACGCCGCGGTCGCGGTGGTGGCGGGCGGGATCCTGTTCCGCACCCGGGACGCGTGAGGAGAGCCCGGCCGGTGGAGCCCCGGCCGGCGTGAGGTGGCGGGCGGCCACGCGACGGCGGGCCGCCCGCCACCCGCTGCCGCCGTCAACGGCGCGTTCCAGGGCCGCCAATCAGGACTGGCAGTGCGGGCACCAGAACGTGATCCGCTCGGTGGTGTCGCCGCCCTGTTCGGCGGCCCGGATCAGGGTGCCGCACCGGCGGCAGGGCCGCCCGGCCCGCCCGTACACCCAGGTCTGCTCGCCCGGCCGCCGCACCCCGGTGGTGACCTGGCTGAACCGCTCCTTGTTCGCGTCCATCAGCCGCTGGGCGGTGGTGACGAGGGCGTCGAGGTCGGCGACCTCGCCGGTCGGCCGCCACGGGTCCACCCCGCTCAGGAACAGCACCTCGGCCTTGTACAAGTTGCCGATTCCGGCCAGGTTGCGCTGATCCAGCAGGGCCTCGCCGATGGCCCGGCCCGGCGCGGCGCGCAGCCGACGGGCCGCCTCCGCCTCGTCCCAGTCGGGGCCGAGCAGGTCCGGACCCAGGTGGCCAACGACTCTCGCCTCCTGCGCGGTGCGCAGGACCTCGACGATGCCCAGCTGATAGCCGATCGCCTGCCAGGCGTCGTTGGCGAGCACGAGCCGGATGCGGTGGCTGTTGCCGATGCGCTCACGAGCTGGCCGTACCCGCCACGAGCCGTCCATCCGCAGGTGGGTGTGCACGGTGATGCCGCCTTCGACCCGGATGAGCAGGTGCTTGCCGCGGGCGGCGACCTCGGTCACGGTACGCCCGGCCAGGTTGGTGGTGGCGTACCTGGGCACCCGCACGTCGCTGCGGGTCAGCACCCGCCCGGCCAGCGCCTCGTTCAGTCGGCGGGCGGTCAGCCAGACGGTGTCACCCTCGGGCACGGCTCAGCCCGGCACTGGTCGGCGGGGAAGCGCGGCGGTCACAGCGCTTTGCGGAGGCGGAGCAGGTCGAAGATGCTTGCCTGGACCTTCAGGCGGCCGGTGATCCACGCCTTGCCGATGCTGCCCGGGTTCGCGGCGAGGGCGATCAGGTCGTCGCTCTTGGTGGTGAATTTGACCTGTGCCTGGGGATCCGAGCCGTTGGCCACGGTGACCGGGGAAGCGCCATCGGGCCCGAGGTGCGTCAGGAACGTGACCCCGAGATCGCTCACCTTGCAGCTGATATCGCGGTCCACCAGATAGGCCGCACGGTCGGCCGGGTCCATCTCCTTGATCTGGCCGACCAGGCTTTCCAGCGCCTGGCGGCATTCCTCAGCAGTAGCCATGAAACACCTCGCTTCCCCCGTTCCCACTGAGTAAATATTAGAACGCAGGGCGGAAATCCCCGCCCGGCCAAAGCGCCGCGCCATGCTCGGCGAACTCACCGATGGACGGTAGCGTTTCCTGTAGCAGACAGCGAGGCCGGGGAGTGGGCCTGACGGGAGGAGAACAAGCTGATGGAGTCGGAACCGGGTGCGGATGCCCCGGGCTCGCCCGAGCCGGCCGGCCCGTGGCCTGCCACCGGCGACAGCCGGGTGGACGAGGCGGTCTCCCCGCTGGAGGACCTGGCCGGGCTGCCGGTCGCCGAGCACCCGGCGATCTTCGAGCGTGTTCACCAGCGGCTCACGGACGCCCTGGGCGACGCCGGCGCGCGTGAGCGGGCGGTACCGGACGACAGCCCAGGCCCGCTGGGCAGCTGAACGGCGCCCAGGAAAGCGGATGGGCACCCGCCGGCGGCTGGACGCCGAACTCGTCAGGAGAGGGCTCGCGCGGTCCCGTGAGCAGGCCGCCGGCCTGGTCGCCGACGGGCGGGTGCTGGTGGCCGGCCAGGCCGCGGGCAAGCCCGCCACTCAGGTCGCTGCGGGCGATCCGATCCTGGTCACCGGCGCGGGGCAGGAGCCGCAGTATGCATCGCGCGGGGGCGCGAAGCTCGCCGGGGCGCTGGCGGCCTTCCCCGGGCTCCGGGTCGCCGGACGCCGGTGCCTGGACGCCGGCGCGTCCACCGGCGGCTTCACCGACGTCCTGCTGCGGTCCGGTGCGGCGCACGTCATCGCCGCCGACGTCGGCTATGGGCAGCTGGCCTGGGCCTTGCGCACCGACGAGCGGGTCACCGTGCTCGACCGGGTCAACGTGCGCCAGCTTCAGCCCGAGCAGGTGGCCCCGGCACCGGATCTGGTCACCGCCGACCTCTCCTTCATCTCCCTGACCCTGGTCCTGCCCGCGCTGGTCAGGTGCGCGGCCCCGGAGGCCGACTTCGTGCTCCTGGTCAAGCCGCAGTTCGAGGTGGGCAAGGGCCGGGTGGGAGCGGGTGGCGTGGTGCGTGAGCCAGGCCTGCGCGGGCAGGCGGTCGCCTCGGTGGCCGAGGCCGCCTCGGGCCTCGAGCTCGGTGTGGCCGGGCTGGCTGCGAGCCCGCTGCCCGGCCCGGCCGGCAACGTCGAGTACTTCCTCTGGCTGCGCCGGGGCGCCCCGGCGCTCGACGCGGCCGAACTGCGGCGGGTCATCGCGGAAGGACCCCAGTGAACGCCAAACGCACCACGCTCGTGGTGGCCCACGTCGGCCGGCCCGCGGCGCTGCGCAGCGCCCGCCTGGTGGTGGACCGGCTCACCGCCGCCGGCATCGCGGTGCGGGTCCTGGAGCCGGAGGCGGCCGCTATGCGCTGCGCCGGCGCCGATGTGGTCCCCGCGACGCCGGACGCGGCGCAGGACGCCGAGATGGTGATCGTGCTCGGCGGCGACGGCACGCTGCTGCGGGCGGCGGAGATCGCCAGGCCCGCTGGCGCGCCGCTGCTCGGCGTCAATCTCGGCCATATCGGGTTCCTCGCCGAGGCGGAGCCCGACGACCTGGCCGGCGCCGTCGACCAGGTGGTGGAGCACAGGTACACGGTGGAAGATCGGATGACGATCGACGTGACGGTGCGGCAGGACGGCATCGTCACCGCCGGTACCTGGGCGCTGAACGAGGCAAGCGTGGAGAAGGTCGCACGCGAGCGGATGATCGAGGTGGTGACCGAGATCGACGGCCGCCCGCTGTCCCGCTGGGCGTGCGACGGCGTCGTCTGCGCCACCCCGACCGGCTCCACCGCGTACGCGTTCTCGGCCGGAGGGCCGATCGTCTGGCCCGAGGTGGAGGCGCTGCTGCTCGTGCCGATCTGCGCTCACGCGCTGTTCGCCGGGCCGATGGTGGTCTCGCCGCGGTCGGTGCTGGCCGTCGAGGTCCTCCACTTGTCGGGCGCCCCGTCCCGGCCGGCCGACGGCCAGGACGAGACGGCGGCGGCCGTTCTGTGGTGCGATGGGCGGCGGAGGGTCGATCTCCCGGGCGGTGCGCGGGTCGAGGTGCGCCGCGGTACTCAGCCGGTGCTGCTGGCCCGGCTGACCGGCCCGGGCCAGGAACAAGCCGACGGCGCGCGGTTCACCGACCGTCTGGTCGCCAAGTTCGGCCTGCCGGTAGCTGGCTGGCGCGGGTCGCCCGCCGCCCGGCGGCGGGCGAACGGGCAGCGCACCGGGACGGCCGGAGACCGCCCCGGGACGGCCGGAGAGGAGGACACCGGTGCTTGAGGAAGTCCGCATCACCGGCCTCGGCGTGATCGAGGACGCCGTCCTTGAGCTTTCTTCCGGGTTCACGGTGGTCACCGGGGAGACCGGGGCGGGCAAGACCATGGTCGTGACCGGTCTGGGGCTCATGTTTGGCGGCCGCGCGGACCCGGCACGGGTCCGGCCGGGGGCGGAGCGTGCCACCATCGAGGGCCGGCTGCGGATCGACCCCGGCGGCCGGGTGGCGCAACAGGTCCTGGAGGCGGGCGGCGAGCTCGACGACGAGGGCGGCACGCTGATCGTGAGCCGGTCGGTGTCGGCCGAGGGCCGGTCACGGGCCTACGCGGGCGGCCGGTCGGTCCCCGTCTCGCTGCTCACCTACCTGGCCGACGACCTGGTGGCCGTGCACGGGCAGGCCGACCAGCAGCAGCTGCTGCGGCCGGGCCGGCAGCGCCAGGCCCTCGACCGGTACGCCGGGCCGGAGCTGCACGCCGTGCTCACCGACTATCAGCGGGCCTACCAGCGGCACCGCGAGGTCCGGGCCGAGCTCGACGAGCTGACCAGGGCGGCCCGGGAGCGGGCGGCCGAGGCCGAGGATCTGCGCCGCGGCCTGGCCGAGATCGAGCGGGCCGAGCCCGCGGAAGGCGAGGACGCCCAGCTGCTGGCCGAGGAAGACCGGCTCGCGCACGCGGACGCGCTGCACGCGGCCGCGACCACGGCCCATGAGGCGATCCTGGGCGACCCCGCCAGCGGGTCCTTCGAGGCCGCGGACGCGGTCAGCCTGCTGGCCGGGGCCAGGCAGGCGCTGGAGGCCGTGGCGGAGCACGACCCGGCGCTGGCGGGACTGGCGGGCAGGCTTTCCGAGGCCTCCTACCTCGTGTCCGATGTGGCCACCGAACTGGCCTCCTACGTGCAGTCGGTCGAATCCGACCCGGCCCGGCTCGCGGCCGTGCAGGAACGCCGCGCCGAGCTGATCCGGCTCATCCGCACCTACGGCGGGCTGGTGCCGGGGCCGGCCACCGGGCCGGACGGAGCCACGGCGGTTCCCGACCTGTCAACGGTGCTTGGCTGGGCCAAGCAGGCCGGCAGCAGGCTCACCGAGCTGGAGGGCGACGACGACCGGATCGCCACCCTCGCCGATGAGGAGGCACGGCTCGCCGCGGCCGTCGCCGAGCTGGCCGGGCAGCTGACCGAGCTGCGCCGGGCGGCGGCGGAATCCTTCGCCGCCGGTGTCACGGCCGAGCTTTCGGCCCTCGCCATGCCGCACGCGCGGCTGGCTGTGGCGGTCGTCCCGGCCGGCGACTTCGGCCAGTACGGTGCGGACGAGGTGGAGATCAGGCTGGCCGCGCATCCGGGGGCGCCCATGCTGCCGCTCAGCAAGGGCGCTTCGGGCGGTGAGCTGTCCCGGGTCATGCTGGCGATCGAGGTGGTCTTCGCCGGGGCCGATCCGGTCCCGACCTTCGTGTTCGACGAGGTGGATGCGGGCGTGGGGGGCAAGGCCGCGGTGGAGGTCGGGCGCCGGCTGGCCCGGCTCGCCCGGCTCGCGCAGGTGATCGTGGTCACGCACCTGCCGCAGGTGGCCGCGTTCGCCGATGCCCACCTGGTGATCGAGAAGGCCGACGACGGCTCGGTCACCCGCAGCGGCCTCACCCGCCTCGATGACGCGGGCCGGGTCACCGAGCTTTCCCGGATGCTGGCCGGCCTGGAGGACTCCGAGTTTGGCCGGGCGCACGCGGGGGAGCTGCTGGCCGCGGCGGCGGCGGAACGGGCCGGCGGGCAGGACGGGACATAGCGGACGGGGCTCAGCGGGCGGGTGTACCGGGCGGGCGAGGCCGAGCGGGGCCCACGGGGCTGCCGCAAGCTGCAGGAACGCGTGCGGCCCCGATGAGGCGTGTGGCTCCGTGGGCGCGGCTGGTCTGGCAGGATGGTGGTGATGGCCCAGTTCCTCAGGCTCCCCATGAAGCACCGGAGCAGGCCCGATGACCTGCCGGGTGTGGCCGGCCCCGCCCGGATGGACCGCCGGACGAAGAATCTCTCCAAGCGGCTCTGCCCCGGCGACATCGCCATCATCGATCACGTAGACCTGGACCGGGTCAGCGCCGACGCGCTCATCCGCCGTCACGTCGCCGCCGTGGTGAACGCGGCCACGAGCATCAGCGGGCGCTACCCGAACCATGGGCCGCAGCTGCTGCTGGAGGCGGGCATCCCGCTGGTGGACGACGCCGGGCCCGACCTGTTCGCCAAGGTCAGGGAAGGGATGATCGTCCGCCTGAACGGCGAGACCCTCTACGCCGGGGAGGACATCATCGCCAAGGGGCGGCTGCAGACCGCGGAGTCGGTCGCGGCGGCAATGGCCGAGGCGAAGGCCAGCGTCGCCACCCAGCTGCAGGCGTTCGTGACCAACACACTGGAGTACATGACCCGCGAGGGCGACCTGCTCATCGACGGGATCACCGCGCCCGAACTGCGGACCCGGATCGAGAACAGGCACGTCCTCGTGGTGGTCAGGGGCTACCACCACCGGGAGGACCTGGCCACGCTGCGCTCGTATATCCGGGAGTTCAAGCCGCTCATGATCGGCGTGGACGGCGGCGCCGACGCCCTGCTCGAAGCCGGGTACCGGCCCAGCATCATCGTCGGCGACATGGACTCGGTGTCCGACACCGGGCTGCAGTGCGGCGCCGAGTTGGTGGTGCACGCCTACCCCGACGGCCGGGCCCCCGGCCTGGAACGGGTGCAGCGGCTCGGCCTGCCGGCGGTGCTGCTGCCCGGCCCCGGGACCAGTGAGGACATCGCGCTGCTCATGGCCGACGAGAAGGGGGCCAGCCTGATCGTCGCCGTCGGCACGCACTTCAGCCTCGACGAGTTCCTCGACAAGGACAGGCCGGGATCCTCCAGCACCATCTTGACCCGGCTGCGGGTGGGCGGCGGAAAGCTCGTCGACGCCAAGGGCGTCAGCCGGCTGTACCGGCCACGGGTGTCGGGCTGGGCGCTGATGGTGCTCGTGCTGGCGGCCGGTGCCACTATCCTCGTGGCGATGGCCGTGTCGCCCGCCGGGCAGGTCTTGCTGACTTACCTCAGCGCCCAGTGGGACGCGGCGAAATACTGGCTGACCGGACTGCTCTAAGACCCCCGATGATTGACTTTCGCTATCACCTCGTGTCCATCGTTGCCGTTTTCCTGGCCCTGGGCCTGGGACTCCTGGTAGGCGCGACGGCGCTTCAGCCCACCGCGCTCGGGGGGCTCATCAGGCTGTCGCAGCAGGAGCGCAAGCAGATCGACTCCGCCCTGGCCACCAACCGGCAGCTCAGCCGGCAGATCGCGGCCAATGACCAGTTCGCGCAGTCGGTCGCCCCCCAGCTGCTGGACCAGCTGCTGGCGGGGGAGCGGGTCGTGGTGGTCGAGGCACCAGGCGCCTCCGGCCAGGTGATCAGCGGGGTCGACCAGGCGCTCGCGCAGGCCGGTGCCGCCGTCAGCGGCCATGTTCAGCTCCAGAACAAGTTCTTCGACACCAGCCCGTCCACCGAGCAGCAGCTCAGCCAGCTCGCGCAGCAGTTCGCGCCGCCCGGGGCGAGCCTGCACGGCTCCCCGGTGGCCCAGGCGAGCCAGGTCATCGCGGGCGCCATCTTGACCAAGGACGGCCCCGGGCAACCGGTGGCGGGGCAGCGGGATGCCGCCAGCGTGGCGCTGCTGAGCGGGTTCGGGGCCGGGGGATTCCTGAACGTCACCGGGCACCCCGACGCCCGCGCCACGCTGGCGGTGGTGATCCTGCCGGACACCCCGCCGTCTACGAGCATCGCCGACCCGCAGAGCCAGCGGCTGGTCACGTTCGCGCAGCAGCTGAACCTGGCCGGCCAGGGCACGGTCGTGGCCGGCTCGGTGGCGGGCTCGGGGCCGGGCAGCGCGATCGATGTGATGCGGAACGGCGGCCGGGCCGGCCATCTGTCCAGCGTCGATAACGCCGACCACGCGGTCGGGCAGATCGTGGTCGCCCAGGCCCTCTACGAGCAGCTGCGGGGGGTCAGCGGCAGCTACGGCTTCGGGCCCGGCGCGAACGCGCCGGGCCCGAGCCCGGCGCCCACGCCGGCCAGCCTGCAGCCGGTCCCCGGCCAGCCGTCGCGCCCGACGGTGAGGGCGGGCAAGTCATGAGCCGCCGCTACGGGCCGCCCGCGCGGGCGGCCGTGACCGCGGGCGCCGCCGTGGTCATCGCCCGCGCCGGCTACGCCACGCTGCGCAGCAGGCCGCCCGGCGGGGCCGCCGCCTGGACCCGGACCAACCACCGGGGCGAGGCGGTCACCCTGCTGGAGGGCCCGGCCGCGGCCCTGGGCGCCGCACTGGCGTCGGCGCTGGCCCCCGGCCTGCCGCCGCGCGCACGGGCCGCGCTGGTGGCGGCGGGGGCCGGGGCGGCAACGTTCGGCGGCTATGACGATCTGGCCGGCCGCGGTGACCGGCGCGGATTCCGCGGCCACCTGGGGGCGCTGGCCGGGGGCGAGGTGACCACCGGTGCGGTGAAGCTCGGTGGGATCGGCGCGGCCGGGGTGGTGGCAGCGGCCCTGATCGGCGGGCGGCCGGCCGACATGATCATCAATGCCGGCCTCACGGCGGGCGGCGCGAACCTGCTCAACCTGTTCGATCTGCGGCCGGGCCGCGCCCTCAAGGTGGCGCTGGCGGGCAGCGCGCTGATCGCCGGGACCGGGGGGCCGGGTGCGGCCCGGGCCGTGGCCGGCCCGGCCGGTGCGGCCGTCGCCCTGCTCCCGGAGGACCTGGGCGAGCGGGCCATGCTCGGCGACGCGGGCGCGAACGCCCTCGGCGCCATGCTCGGGGGCGCCGCGGCGGCGAGCCTGCCCCGGCCGGCCCGCGCGGCCCTCCTGGCCGGGATCATCGGCCTGACCGCGGCGAGCGAGGTGGTCAGCTTCACCGCCGTGATTGAGCGGACACCCGCGCTGCGCTGGCTGGACATGCTGGGCCGGCGGCCCGCCGCCGGGCCGGGGCGGGCTGACACCGGCGGGACCGGGGACGCCGGGGGCGTCCCGGCCGTCAATGGCGGGCGGCGCATCCCGGCGGCACCGGGAGTCCCGGGCACCGGGCCCGCCGCGGGCGCCACCTCGCCGTGACGGGCCCCCCGGCCCAGGTGACCGCCCCGGGGGTCTTGCGGCAGGCGGGGCGGGGCATCGGGCAGGCTGCCGTCCTCATCGGGGCGATCACGGTGCTGGCCCGCATGGTGGGGTTCGGCCGCCAGCTGGCGTTCGCCCATACCGTCGGCAACAGCTGCCTGGGCACCGCCTACGCGACCGCCAACCAGGTGCCGAACATCATCTACGACATCGTGCTGGGTGGCGCGCTGACCAGCGTGGTGGTGCCGGTGCTCGCCGGGGTGGCCGCCCGCCGGCCGCTGGTCGGCACCGACGGCCTCACCCTGGGGCAGCCCGCCGGGCCGGGGCCGGACGCGCAGGTCAGCCAGATCGCGTCCGCGCTGCTCACCTGGACCGTGGTCCTGCTCGTGCCGGTGAGCATCCTGCTCGTGGCCGTGGCCGGCCCGCTGACCTCGGTGCTGCTGGCCGGCGCGCCGAGGTGCAACGCGGCCGCCACCGAAGCCGTGGGCACCCGGATGCTCGTGGTGTTCGCCCCGCAGATCCTGCTCTACGGGCTGGCGGTCGTCCTGTACGGGATCCTGCAGGCGCATCGCCGGTTCATCGCGCCCGCCGTCGCCCCCGTGGTCTCCAGCCTGGTGGTGATCGCGGCCTATATCGCCTTCCTTCCGCTCGGCGGCGGCTCCCAGAACCATCTGGCCACCTTGCCCCGGTCCGCCGAGCTGGTCCTGTCGGTCGGCACCACGGCCGGCGTGGCGGCCCTGGTGCTCGCCGCGCTGGGGCCCGCACTGCGGCTGCGGCTGCGGCTGCGGCCCGCCCTGCACTTCCCGGACGGCGTCGCCCGGCGGGTACGGGGCCTGGCGGGGGTGGGTGTCGCCGCGCTCGCCGCGCAGGACGCGTCCCTGGTGGCGATCATCGTGCTCGCCAACGGCCACGGCGGCCAGGGGGCGCTGGTCCTCTACAACTACGGCTGGCAGATGTTCTTCGTGCCGTACGCGGTGCTGGCCCTCCCGATCGCCACGAGCGCGTTCCCGGTCCTGTCCGCCGGTGACGGGGCCGGCTTCGACCACACCGCCGCCTCCTCCACCCGGGCGGTGATGCTGGTCTCCTGGCTCGGCGCGGCGCTGCTCGCGGGAGCCGCGGTCCCCGCCGCCCGGCTGTTCGTGTCCGGGCCTGCGCAGGCCCGCCAGCTCGCGATCACCTTCGCGCTGTTCGCGCCGGGGCTGATCGGTTACGGCCTGACCGCGAACGCCTCCCGGGTGCTGTTCTCGTGCCATCGCAGCCGGGTGGCCGCGATTGCGCTGGTGTCCGGCTGGCTGCTGGTGATCGTGACCGACGTGCTGGCCGTGCCGGCCGTCCCGCCCCGGTGGGTGGTGCCCGTGCTCGCGCTCGGCAACACCGTCGGCCTGACCCTGGCCGGGCTCGGCCTGCTGGCCGCGGTCGGTGTCATCCGGGGCCCGGCCGCCCTGCGCGGGTCGGCCCGGGCGGCGGGCGCCGGGCTGGCCGGCGCTCTGGCGGGCGCGGCGGCGGGCGCGCTGGTGTCCGCCGGGCTGCCGGTTACCGGGTTCATCCCGAACGCGGGCGCCGCGGTGCTCGCCTGCCTGGCGGCGACGGCCGCCTTCGGGGCGGTCGTGGTGGTGCTCGACGGCCGGGACCTGCGGGCGCTTGCCGCCCGGGCCCGGGCGCGCCTCACCCGGCGAGCGGTGTGAGACCCGGCGTGACCGGCATGCGGGTCGCCTACGTGCTGGGGACCGTGACCGGCGGCACCGGTCAGTACGTGGCGATGCTGGCCCGGGGTGCCCAGGAGCGCGGGCTGGCGGTGACCGTGCACGGCCCCGCGCAGGCCGGGCGGCGGTTCTTCACGGCAGATCCGGCGGTGGGCCCGGACGGCCCTCCGGCCGTCGCCTTCGTGCCGGTGGAGATCGCTGACCGCCCCCGGCCGGCCCGCGACGCGGCGGCGGTGCTCCGGCTGCGGAGGCTGCTGGCCGGCACCCGGCCGGAGGTGGTTCACGCGCACGGGCTGCGCGCCGGTGCGGTCGCCGCGTTCGCGATGGCCGGGGCGGGCTGGCGGCGCGCTCACCGCTGCGCGCTCGTCGTCACCGTGCACAACGCCCCGCCCGCGGCGGGCTGGGCCGGTGCCGTGTACGGGGTGCTCGAGCGGATCGTCGCCCGCCGGGCGGACGCGGTGACCTGTGTGTCTGGTGACCTGGCGGCGCGGATGCGGCGCCTGGGCGCGGCCGTGGCCGGCCTGGCCATCGTGCCCGCCCCGCCGGCCGGCCCGCCGGCCCGCGAGGCGGTGGCGGCGGCCCGGTCCGACCTCGGCGGCGCCGGCCAGCCGGTGGTGCTGGCGGCGGGCAGGCTCGCCCCCCAGAAGGGCTTCGGCACGCTGCTGGCGGCCGCGGCCAGCTGGCAGGGCCGTGACCCCCGCCCGGTGCTCGCCCTCGCGGGCGCCGGGCCGCTGGACCAGCGGCTGCGGGCCGAGGCGGATGTGCGCGGGCTCCGGATGCGCTTCCTCGGCCAGCGCGGGGACGTGCCTGCCCTGCTCGCCGCCGCCGATGTGGTCGTGGTGCCATCCCGCTGGGAGGGGCAGCCGCTGATCGTGCAGGAGGCGCTGCGCGCGGGGCGCCCGCTGGTCGCCTCCCGCACCGGCGGCATCCCCGGCCTCACCGGGGAGGACGCGGCCGTCCTGGTGCCGCCGGGGGACGTGGCCGCGCTGGCGGCGGCGGTGCTGGCCGTGCTGGATGATCCCGGGCTGGCGGCGAGGCTCGGCGAGGCGGCGCGGGCCCGGGCGGCGGCACTGCCCGGCGAGGCCGCCGCCGTGGACGCCGCGCTCGCCCTCTATCAGCGGGCCGCGGGGCTGCGCGCCGCCGTCTGAGCATCTGTTAACCCACCATGCGGTACGTGTTTTGTCAGTAGCAGTTAGCTATTCCGGTTGAAGCCATATGTCCCAGTATGTTCGGCTGTCTCTGGGTGGGTCACGCGCATGATCTGGCTCCATGTGGCCCGGGGGACACAAGCATGCAATCGCGTAGCGGTCGGCCACCACCGCCCGGGGACAGGGCGGGCGGCGGAGCCATGCCTGCGCAGCGGTCAGACAGGGGGCTGACCAGCGAGAACCCGCCACAGCCGCCGGGCGCCGATGACGACGGCGCGGCCGCCGATGACGTCCAGGTAGTCGTCCCGGCGGGCGCCGGCCAGCTTCCGCCGGACCGGCCCAGGGCGTCCGAACCGCCCGGCCCGCCCCCGCCCATACCGGACGAGCTGCCCAGGCGGCACCCTGACCCCTCCCGGCCGTCGGTGCCGTCCCGGTTTTCCAGGCAGTCCACGCGGCCCGGTCCGCCGGATGAGCCCGGCCTGCCGGAGCCGTACGTCCGGCCCCTGCCGCCGGAGCTCTTCCACCCGCTCTGGTCGCACGAACGGCCCGACCCCGCGAGCCCGCCCGAGCCTTCACCGGAGCCCAGCCGGCCGGAGCCCAGCCGGCCGGAGCCCAGCCGGCCGGAGCCCAGCCGGCCGGAGGCGAGCCAGCCGGGGCCCAGTCGGCCGGAGGCGAGCCGGCCGGAGGCCCCCCCACCGGGCCAGCGACCGGCGGCCGAACCATCCTGGGGGGCCGTGCTCGCCACCACGGTGCGGCTGTGGCTGCGGCGCCGGCTCAGCTGGACGCGGCGCCCCCGCCCGGGCCGGGCGCGCTGGCTGGCCCTGATCGTGGCCGGGCTGGTGGCGGCGGTCCTGCTGGCCGTTGCGGTCACGGTGATGCTGTCCGGGCCGGGTCGCCCGAGCGCCGGGCAGCCCGGCGGCACGAAGGCCGTCGCCGCGGCGGCAGCGGTCCGGCAGCGGGCGGCGGCCTGGGTGGCCGGCCAGGCCAGCCCCGACGCCATCGTTGCCTGCGACCCGGCCATGTGCGCGGCGCTGGAGGCGCGTGGCGTGCCCGCCGGGCGGCTGCTCGCGCTGACCCCGGCCAGGTCGGATCCGCTCGGGTCGGACCTGGTGGTGGCGACCGCCGCGGTGCGGGGCCAGTTCGGGGCGCGGCTGGTGGGCGTGTACGCGCCGGTGACACTGGCGAGCTTCGGCTCGGGAACCGCGCGGATAGATGTCCGGGTGGTGGCGCCCGATGGTGCCGCCGCCTACTGGACGGCGCTGGCCGCGGACGTGCGCGCCCGCGCGTCCGCCGGGGCGCAGCTCCTGCGCAACCGCAGCATCCACGTCTCCGCCGCCGCGCGGACCGCGCTCGCCAACGGCGAGGTCGATCCCCGGCTGCTGGTGACGCTGGCCGCGCTGGCCCACCTGCGCCCGCTGGACATCACCGGCTTCGGCGGTCCCAGCCCGGGTGCCAGCGCCGGGATGCCGCTGCGCTCCGCCGAGATCACCGGGGCCGCGCCGCCGGGCTCGCGCCATCCGGTGTCACTGCACAGCCTGATGGTGGTCATGCAAGCCCAGCGCACGCCCTACGTGCCCTCATCACTCGAGATAGTCCGGATCCCGGGCGGGGCTGTGCTCAGGATCGGATACCCGGTC
>DATINY010000080.1:0-11146 GCA_035473755.1 Streptosporangiaceae bacterium | reverse complement strand
GACCCCGCTGGACCTGCGGGCCTTCACCCCCGACGAGCTGCGGGCGGGCTGGCGGCTCGCCTGCCGGGCGCTGGCCACCGCCGACGCCACGGTGGAGGTGCCGCCGCTGGTCACCCGGCCGAAGGCGGCCACCGTCGGGGTGGGCCGGCAGGTGATCCTGCGCCCGGCCGTACAGAAGCGCTACCTGGAGCTGACCGAGCCGACCCTGGCCGACCAGGCGACCGACCTGGAGCGGCTGCTGGCCGCGATGGACGACCTCGAACTGCGGGTGGACCTGCCCGTGCTCAAAACGCTCGGCCGGGTGCTGCGCGCGGCCGACTACCAGGTCACCGCGGTGGTCGTGGACGACGTGCTGATCGCGGTGGAGCCCGGGGACACCTCGGCCCGGCGGTTCGGCATCGCCTACGACCTGGGCACCACCACCGTGGTGGCCACCCTGCTCGACCTGTCCACCGGCACCCCGGTCGCGGTGGACTCGGTGCTCAACTCCCAGCAGCCGTTCGGCGCCGACGTCATCACCCGGATCAGCGCGACCATGCTGGACCCGGAGGCCCTGGGCCGGCTGACCGCGCTGGCCCAGCGGACCCTGTCCGAGCTGGCTGCCACCGTCTGTGAGCGGGGCGAGGTGGACCCGGCGGAGGTCTACGAGGTCGCCATGGCCGGCAACGCGACCATGACCCATCTGGCGCTCGGCATCGACCCGGAGCCGCTGGGGGTCGCGCCGTTCATCATGTCCACCCGCCTGTACCCCGAGGTGCTCGCCGCCGACCTCGGCATCGGCGTGCACCCGCGCGCCCGCGCGGTCGTCTTCCCCGCCTTCGGCGCCTACGTCGGCGGCGACATCACCGCGGGCCTGCTCGCCTCGGGCATGGACCGCGACTCGCGCATCCGGCTGTTCGTGGACATCGGCACCAACTGCGAGATCGTGCTGGGCAACGACGAATGGCTGCTCGCCACCGCGGCGCCGGCCGGGCCGGCGTTCGAGGGGGCGGCGATCCGGTGCGGGATGCGCGCCTCGGACGGCGCGATCGAGGTGGTCACGATGACGCCGGACGCGCTGGAGCTGAAGGTCATCGGGGACGCCAAGCCGGCCGGGCTGTGCGGCTCCGGGCTGGTCGACGCCGTGACCGGGCTGGTCCGGGTGGGGCTGCTCGACCACTCCGGCCGGCTCGTGGCCGAGGACCAGGCCACGGCGCTCGCGCCCGGCCTGGCGGGCCGGCTGACCCGGATCGGCGACGAGCGGGTGTTCGTGCTGCACTGGCTCGGCGAGCCCGGCGATGCAGCGCGCTCGGTCTACCTGTCCCAGCGCGACATCAGGGAGCTCCAGTTCGCCAAGGCGGCCATCGCCACCGGCTGGCAGATCCTGCTGGAGGAGGCCGGGCTGGCGGCCGGCGATATCCAGCAGGTGCTGCTGGCCGGGTCGTTCGGCAGCTATCTGTCGCCCGCGAACGCGATCCGGCTCGGCCTGGTCCCCAACCTGGCCGTACTGCGGGTGGTGAGCGCGGGGAACGTGGCCGGCGAGGGCGCGAAGATGGCGCTGCTGTCGCTGCGCGAGCGCGCCGCCGGGCTGGCGCTGCTGGAGGAGGTGAGGTATGTCGAGCTGTCGGACCGCGCCGACTTCAACGACCGCTTCGTCGACCAGCTTGCCTTCCCCGACTGACCCGCGGCCGGTGGTGATCGCCTGCGGGGCGCTGGGCGCGCACCTGCGGGAGATCATTGCCGACCGGGGCTGGCAGGTGGAGCTGCACTGCCTGCCCGCGCTGCTGCACAACCGGCCCGGCATGATCACCCCTCAGGCAGAACGAATAGCGCGGGGTGCTCTCGCTCGCGGGCAACGGGTAACACTCGCCTACGCCGACTGCGGCACCTACGGGGCGCTGGACGAGCTGTGCACACGGCTCGGGCTGCGGCGGCTCCCGGGACTGCACTGCTACGACGTGCTGGCCGGCCCGTCGCGCATGCGGGCTCTGTTCGACGCCGAGCCCGGCACCTACGTTCTCACCGATTACCTCGTCCGCAGCTTCCAGCGGACCGTCGTCGCCGGGCTCGGCCTGGAGGCCCACCCGGAGCTCTGGCCCGACTACTTCCGGCACTACCGCCGGGTGGTCTGGCTCGCCCAGGACCGCAGCGCTGCGATGCAGGCACAGGCCGAGCAGGTGGCGGCCCGGTTCGGCCTGCCGCTCACAGTGATCGAGACCGGCACCAGCCGGCTGGAGGCCGAACTCGCCCGGCTCGTCGGTGACGAGCCTGGTTCGTGCGCGGAAACGGCGGCCCGGCCGCCGGCCCGCTCCGCACGCATTCCAGCGGGCGCGCCGACGAGAGAGGGGAGCCTGTGATGGCGCGGGGTCTGCGAGGATCAAGCCTGCTCGGCGGGGGCCTGGCCAGCATCGTGCCGCTGCTGCGCAACACGCGCTTCGAGGTGTTCCCGGCCCGCGGCATCGAGGACGCCGTGGTGCAGTGGGTGCCTGCGGACCAGACGGTGACCGTGACCGCCTCGCCCGCCAAGGGGCTCGACGCCACGCTCGGCCTGACCGAGCGGCTGGCCGCCAGGGGGTTCCGGGTGGTCCCGCACGTGTCGGCGCGGCTGGTGACCGATGATGCCCACCTGGCCGACATCGTGGCGAGGCTGACGGCCTGCGGCGTGGACGACGTGTTCGTACCGGCGGGTGACGCCGACCCCCCGGCCGGTGAGTTCCACAGCGCCCTGTCGCTGCTGGAACGGCTCGCGGAGATGGGCACCCCGTTCGCGCGGACCGGGATCACCGGCTATCCGGAAAGCCACCCGCGGATCGAAGACGACATCACCGTCCAGGCCATGTGGGACAAGCGCCGGCACGCCTCCTACATCGTCAGCAACCTGTGCTTCGATCCGGCCCTGCTGCGCCGGTGGATCAACCGCATACGGGCCAGGGGCGTCACGCTCCCCCTGTACCTGGGGCTGGCCGGCCCGCTGGAGCGCGCCCGGCTGCTCCGGATGGCGGCCAAGGCCGGCGCCGCGGATTCCGCCCGGTTCCTGGCCGGCCACACCGAATGGTTCCTGCGGCTGGGCACCCCCGGCGGCTATAACCCGGAACGGCTCTTGTCCCGGCTGGCGCCCACCCTGTCCTCGCCCGAGGCCAGGG
The DNA here is from genome assembly GCA_035473755.1 of Streptosporangiaceae bacterium. Classification (GTDB taxonomy): domain Bacteria; phylum Actinomycetota; class Actinomycetes; order Streptosporangiales; family Streptosporangiaceae; genus UBA9676. The sequence continues at coordinate 8,024 of DATINY010000080.1, read as the reverse complement.
TCGAGGGCCTGCACCTGTTCACGTTCAACCAGGTACAGCAGACCGAGCAGTGGCGCCAGGCGCTGCTGGCCCGGCTGGGATAGACGCCACGGGCACCGGCACACGCATTCGCGCCGACCGCAATCGGATGCATTGGGTTTCGCTCTGGGTTCTGCCGCAAATACTGCCCGTGAAGTAGGAAAAGACGCGTATAAACGAGCCTGAGGACTCCGCCCACGTGCCATCCGAGCCATGCCCAGGCTGGACTGGAACCGCGGACGGACAGGGCAGGAGCGGGACACTCCCGGCTTGTACACAAGTGGATTGGGTGACCCTACAACGATGAGTCAGGCCGTCCACGGGGGAATCACGGGGCAGTCGGGGCAGGTGACGTGGCCGGTTCTCTCGGGCCTGATGCCGCCGCTCGCCGACTCCTACACACCGCGGACCGAGAGCGGGCCCGACCCGGCCGACAACCTGCATCCCGGCGAGACGGTGGTGCTGGTGACCGCCGACGGTGCCGCCCGCGCCCTGGGCGGCATGGGCGGCACCGGCAAGACCCAGCTCGCGGCGGCCATCGCCCATACGCTGTGGAGCCGGGGAGCGGTGGACCTGGTGCTCTGGGTGACCGCGTCCGGCCGGGATGCGGTACTGACCGGCTACGCACAGGCGCTGGGAGAGGTGGGGCTGCCGGACCCCTATGAGGGGCCCGAAGTGGCGGCGGCGCACTTCCTGGCCTGGCTGGCCGAGACCCCGCGGCCGTGGCTGGCGGTGCTCGACGACCTCACCGACCCGGCGGTGCTGGACGGGCTCTGGCCCTGGGGCGCCAACGGGCGGGTCCTGGTCACCACCAACCGCCCGGACGCCGCGCTGCGCGCCCACAGCCCCCGCGCCGTGGAGCTCGGCCCGTTCAGCGACCGCGAGAGCCTGGCCTACCTGTCGACCAAGCTGCAGGCCGACCGGGACCAGTGGACCGGCGCGCTTGACCTCGCCACCGACCTCGGCTTCCTGCCGGTCGCCTTGGCCCAGGCCGGCACGCTCATGGCCCATACCGGGATCGACTGCCGCCAGTACCGCACCCGGATGGCCGAGTGGCGCCGGCGCCTGGGCGCCGGCGGCGGGACCCCGCCCCTGGCGGTGGCCGATACCGCCGCATTGGCGCTTGAGTTCGCCGACCAGTTGCCGCCCGCCGGCCTGGCGCGGCCGATGCTTGCGCTGATCTCCATGCTGGACCCCAATGGCATCCCCGGCGCGGTGCTCACCACGCCGGCTGCCTGCGCGTACCTGAGCCGGTTCAGCACCGCGGCGCCCGTCGACGAGGTGCAGGCCCGGACCGCGGTGCATGCCCTGGGCCGGCTGGGCCTGGTCACCATCGACACGACCAGCGCTGCCCGCACGGTCCGGGTCCACGAGCTGGTCCAGGTGGCCAGCCGGCAGGGCCTGTCGACCGCCGAGTGCGACGCGGCCGCCCTCGCCGCCGCCGACGCCTTGCTCCAGGCCTGGCCGCCGCCGCAGGCGGTGCCGGCCGCATCCGGCCAGGCCCTGCGCGACTGCACGGCCAGGCTCCGCCAGATCGCGGGCGTCCTGCTCTGGTCCCCCGAGTGCCACCCGGTCCTGCTCCGGGCCGGCCAGTGCCTGGACGACGCCGGGCTCGCCGGCCCGGCTATCGCCTACTGGCAGTCGATGATCGATATCGGCCGGCCGACGCTGGGTGCCGCGCACGCGCACACGATCCTCGCCTCCGACCGCCTCGCCGCCGCGTATGACGCCGCCGGGCGGCACATGGACGCCATCCCCGTGCACGAGCGCGTGCTCGCGGAACGCGAGCGGGGGCTGGGCCCGGCTCACCCCGACACGCTGGCCGCGAGAAACAGCTTGGCCCGCGCCTACCGTGCGGCCGGCCGCGGCGGGGACGCCGTCCGGCTGGCCGAACGCGCGCTGGCCGACTGCGAGCGGGTCCACGGACCCGGGCACCCCGACACCGTGGCTGCGCGCTCAGAACTCGCCCAGGCCTACCTCAGCGCCGGGCTCCGCGACCAGGCCATCGCCGTCTTCGAGCGTGCCCTCGCCGGGCAGGAGCAGGTGCTGGGGCCCCGCCATCCGGACACCCTGACCGCCCGGGCGAACCTCGCCCACGCCTACCGGACGGCGGGCCGGCCGAAGGAAGCCATCTCGCTGTTCGAGCAAACCCTGGCCGAGCGGGAGAAGGTGCAGGGCGGTGACCACCCCGACACCCTCGCCGCACGCGGCAACCTCGGCACCGCCTACCGCGCCGCGGGCCGGCTTAAGGACGCCATCGGCGCCTACAAGCGTGCTCTGGCCGACCGGGAACGGCTGCAGGGCCCCGACCACCCAGACACGCTGACGGCTCGCGCCAACCTCGCCGATACCTATCATCTGGCGCACAAACTCAAGGACGCACTGCCGCTGTACGAACGCACCTTCGCCGACCGGGAACGGGTGCAGGGCCCCGACCACCCGGACACCATCACCGCGTGCGGCAACCTGGCGTCCGCCTACCATTCGGCGCGCAAGCTGACCATGGCGCTCCCGCTGTACGAGCGCACGCTCGCCGAATGCGAGCGGGTGCACGGCGCCGACCACCCGGACACCCTGGCCTCGCTGGGCAACCTCGCCCACGCCTACCACACCGCGGGCCGCCTGACGGAGGCACTCACCGTCTTCGAGCGCACGCTGGCCGAGTGCGAGCGCGTGCTGGGTCCCGGGCACCCGCTCACCGAGACCGCCCGCGAGAACTACCAGGCCGCCGCGCAGGCCTGACCTGGCCGCGCCCCGATCCTGCCCGCCCTGGCCGCCGCGCCGCGGTTCTGGGCCGCCCCGGCCGCCGCGCGGATTCCGTTTGGGACCATCCAGCCAGGGAAGTGGGCGCTGGCGAGAAGAACTCACTCATGGGAGGTGAGTCATGACGATCGGCGCAGGCCTGTTCCTGATCGCGCTGGGAGCCATCATGAGGTTCGGGGTCACCGTTTCCACCCCTGGCTTCTCTGTGCACACGATCGGCGACATCCTGATGATCGTCGGTGCCCTGGGCGTCGTGCTGTGGCTGGTGGTGTGGGCGCCGTGGGGCCGGAGCCGGCGTTCGGCCTACCGCGAGGTGCCGCCGCCCGACGAGGTGCGCGTCACCCGCAGGTACCCGGCGGACGGGGCTCCCTACGAGGACGGGTACCCGCGCTGAGAGGCCGCGGGAACGCCCGTCAGCGGGTCACGCTGGCCACTGGGCCGCCCGCCGCGGCACCGCTGGTGACGTAGTTGGTGAGCCGCTTGCCGAGCATCAGCGAGACGCGGTAGTGGCTGTGCTCGACGACCAGGCCCTGCAGGTCAGGTGATGGGGTCACCTGCCAGCCGTGCAGATCCACGTTGCGGGTGGCCAGCTGCTGGACACGTTCGGCGCGTTCCGCCGCGCTGGGGTACCAGCCGCCGTCGTCGTTCAGCGCCAGGGCGAGCGCGTACTCGAGGTCCTCGCTGTCCCTTACCCGGGCCAGGTTCCGTTCGATGTTGATGAGGACCGGCGCCAGGGCCAGGTCCGCAGGTGAGTGTGGGTGCGGGGAGGTCATTCGGTTACCACGCTTCCCGGCGAAGGGACTTCCGGCGGTTTGATCATGCCTAATGCATGGCGGCGCCACCATGGACCATGGTCCTTAAGGAGGGCTGAAAGTCCCGTGGCCCGCTCCATGGTCAGGCGGAGCCGCCGCGGGCCTTGATCGCGTCCACCAGCGCGGGGATCACCTTGTGAAGGTCGCCGATCACCGCGTACTCGGCGTGGCTGAGGATCGGCGCGGCGGCGTCGGAGTTGACCGCGACGATGTGCTTGGCGCTGGCGCAGCCGGCAATGTGCTGGATCGCGCCGCTGATGCCGCAGGCGAGGTACAGCTCCGGCGTGATCTTGGTGCCGGTCTGGCCGACCTGCTGCTTGTGCGGGCGCCAGCCCTCGCTGGTGACCACCCGCGACACGCCGACCACCCCGCCCAGCAGCTTGGCCAGCTCCTCCAGCGGCGCGAAGCCGTCCGGCCCGCCGACCCCGCGGCCTCCCCCGACCACTACCCGGGCGGTGGCCAGCGAGACGCCACCGCTGCGGGTCGCCGATTCGGTCGCCAGCACCGCCAGGTCGCCGTCGGCGAGCTCCGGCCGGTGGGGATGGACGGTGACGGCCGCCGGCGCGTCGGCCGGGGTGGGCGCCACCGTGTCGGTGGCCACCGTCGCCAGCGCCGGCGAGGACTCCAGCACCGCGTCTTCCAGCAGCAGGCCCGCCCACCGCTGCCGGACGATCTGCCACGCGCCCTCGCCCGCGACCCCGGGGCCGGAGCGGGCGGCCGACACGCAGTTGGCCGCCATCGGCAGGCCGGTCAGCGCGCCGAGGTGGGCCATCACCTCGCTGCCCCGGTCGGTGCCCGCCGCCAGTACCGCGTCCGCGCCGGTCTGGCTGACCAGACCGGCCAGGACGCGCGCCCACGCCAGCGGTGCGTACCCGGCGAGCTGGCCGGGCTCGATGACGTAGGCGTCGGTCACACCGTAGGCCGCCAGCGCCTCTCCCGCCGGTGCCTCCCCGGCCTGCGCCCCGCCAGCCGGGGCGCCGGCCTCGCCGAACACCACCGCCGCCAGCTGGCCGCCCGGCCCGGCCACATCCCGGGCGAAGGTGAGCGCCCGCAGCGAGGCGTCGGCGGCACCGGTGCCATCCAGCTCGACCAGGCAGAGCACGGTCATGGCAGCACCCCCAGCTCGTCCAGCACAGCGAGCAGCGCCGGCACCGCGTCCTCCCCGTTGCCGAGCACCGTCGCCTGTTTCCGCTCGGTCTCGGGCACCCGCAGCGCCTGCTTGCGCAGGCCGTCGGGCCGCCATTGCGGCTGGTGGGTTTCGATGACCGCCCGCTTGGCCCGGAGCCGGCCCGGCAGCGATGGGTAGCGCGGCAGGTTGATGCCCTCCTTGACGGTGATCACCGCGGGCAGGCCGAACTCGAAGAGCTCCTCGGCCCCGCGGTACTCCCGCCGCGCGCGGACGGTGCCGTCGGCGATCTCGATGCCCTTGATGCCGGTCGCGCACGGCCAGCCCAGCGCGTGCGCCACCCGGACCCCCACCTGGTAGTCGCCGGTGTCGGCCGCCTCGTTGCCCAGCAGCAGCAGGTCATAGCCCGGCCCGCCGCCGGCCCGGCGGCGGGCCTCGGCCACGATCTCACCGGCGGTGGCGGTCGGCCCCCACTCGCGGCCGTCGGTCTCCAGCAGCACCCCCCGCCCCGCGCCCAGCGCGAGGGCCTCCCGCAGCTGCTCGGCGGCGTCCGGCGGCCCGAGCGTCAGCACCGAAACGCCGCCGCCGAGGCGCTCGGTAATCTGGATCGCCTCCTCCACCGCGCACTCCTCGTGCGGGCTCATGGCGAACCCCGACATCCGGGTGTCCACGTCCTGCCCGTCAGCGGTCACCACGATCTTGCCGCCGACCTGCGGGACGCGCTTGACGCAGACGAGGATCTCCATACCTGGGGCCTAACCTAACTCCGGATCCGCTCGTTTCCCGGGTCGAACAGCGGCGTCGAGCCGGCGACGGCGACCGTGACCGGATAGCGCTCGCCGAGGTACTCGACGAACAGCCGCGCCCCCTGCCGGGCCTGCTCGGCGGGCAGGTAGGCCATGAGCAGGTGCTTGCCGGTGGAGGGGCCCGAGCCCGCGCTGGTCACGTACGAGGGGCGGCCCTTGGCGTCCACCAGCACCTCGCCGTCGGCGGAGAGGATGGGCTCGCCGCCGAGCATGTAGCGCAGCTGGCCGCTGGCCGACCGGTGGTCGTCCACGGTCAGCGTGCACAGCACCGCCACCGGCGGGGCGTCCCGCTGCGCCAGGTAGGCGTCCTTGCCGATGAACGCGTGCTCCTTCACCTTTGGGCGGGTCATCCCGGCCTCGACCAGGTTGTAGTCGGATTCCAGCTCGTTGCCGTACGCGCGGTAGCCCTTCTCCAGCCGGCCGGTGGTCCCGTAGACGCCGAGGCCGACCGGCACCAGCCCATGGCCGGTGCCCGCCCCCCACAGCGCGTCCCACAGCCCGGCCCCCTGCTCCATCGGCACGTACAGCTCCCAGCCGAGCTCGCCCACGTAGGAGATGCGCGAGGCGAGCACGGTGAGGCCGCCGACCTCAACCTCGCGGCAGGTGCCGAACGGGAATCCGGGGTGGCTGTAGTCGTCCGCGCTGACGGCCTGCATCACATCCCTGGCCCGCGGGCCCCACAGCCCCAGCGTGGTCCAGGCGGATGTCAGGTCGGCCAGGGCGGCCGTCCCGTCGGCGGGCAGATGGTCGGTGAACCATTTCTTCTCGGCCATGCCGGTGGCGCCGCCGGTCACCACCCGGAAGTGGGCGGCGCCGAGCCGCATGATGGTCAGGTCGGACTTGAACCCGCCGCGCTCGTCCAGCAGCGAGGTGTAGACGACCCGGCCGGGCGCCACGTCCAGCTGCGCGACCGCGAGCGACTGCACCGCCTCCAGCGCGGCCGGCCCGGTGATGTCGAAGACGGCGAACGCCGACAGGTCGATCAGGCCACACGCGTCGCGCATGGCCAGGTGCTCGGCGTTGATGACCGGCGACCACCACCGCGCCTCCCACTCGGCCTCCCGGGGCATCAGCCTGCCCGCGTAGCGCTCGAGCAGGGCCTCGTTGGAGGCGTACCAGTGCGGGCGCTCCCAGCCAGCGGTCTCGAAGAAGACCGCGCCCAGCTCACGCTCCCGGTCGTACACCGGGCTGACCCGGACCGGCCGGCCCGACTCCCACTGCTCGCCCGGGTGGACGATCCCGTACATCTTGTTGAAGCCCTCCCGCGCGCGCGCCTGCACGTGGGCGACGGTGTGCTGGCACGGGTAGAAGCGGGCGATGTCGGCCTCGTGGATGTCGATCTCCGGCTCCTGGCCGCTCATCCACTCGGCGACCGCGCGGCCGATGCCGGGGCCCTCCTTGATCCAGCTGGCCGCGACCGACCAGAGCCCCGCCACCTCCGGCGTTTCCCCCAGCACCGGGTGGCCGTCCGGGGTCATGGAGATCAGGCCGTTGATCTCATACCGGATGCCGACCCGCTCGTCCCCCAGCAGGTCCGGCATCAGCTCCAGCGCCTGGGCGAGCTGGGGATCGAAGTCGTCCCGGGTGAACGGCAGTTCCGTCGGCGAGCGGGGCGACTCCTCGATGGAGGGGATGTCGTCCGGCCTGACGATGATCGGCCGGTGGGCGTAGGAGCCGACCTCCATGTCGCCGCCATGCTGCCGCTCGTACATGTTGGTGTCCACATCACGCACGATCGGGTAGGCGATCTCGCCGGTGGTGTCGGCGAACAGCGGCACCGGCCCGACGCTGATCATCTGGTGCACGATCGGGGTGAGCGGGATCCGCGCGCCCGCCATCCGTGCGATGCGCGGGCTCCAGACGCCGCAGCAGATCACGCAGATCGGTGTCTCGATGTCCCCCCGGCTGGTGCGCACGGCCCGCACCCGGGGCACGGGCCCGCCCGGCGCGGTGTCGATGCCGAGCACCTCCGCCCCGGCCAGCACACGCAGGGCACCGGACTGCTCGGCCTGCTCCCGCATCAAGGTGCCGGCCCGCAGCGAGTCCACCACCCCTACCGTCGGGAAGCTCGCCCCGCCCAGGATCACCGACTCGTCCAGGTAGGGCACGAGCTTGCGCACCTCGCCGGGTGAGACAAGCTGGGCCGGGATGCCCCAGGCCTTGGCCGCGGTGCACCGGCGGCGCAGCTCGTGCATGCGCTCCTCGGTGCGGGCGACCTCAATCCCGCCGCTCTGGGTGAACACCCCCAGCGCCTGGTACTGCTCGGTGCTGTCGCGGGTCAGCTCCATCATCATCTTCGAGTACTCGATCGGGAAGATGAAGTTGGAAGCGTGCCCGGTCGATCCGCCCGGGTTGGGCATCGGCCCCTTGTCCACCAGGACGAGGTCCCGCCAGCCCAGGCGGGCCAGGTGATGGACGAGGCTGTTGCCGACGATGCCGGCGCCGATGATGACGGCGCTTGCCCGGGACGGGGTGTCACTCATGCCGCTGAATACCGCC
>DATINY010000079.1:0-3236 GCA_035473755.1 Streptosporangiaceae bacterium | reverse complement strand
AGAGCTGGCCAACCGCACCGAGTGCCCGCACGCGGCCGACCACGGCTACAAGTACATCGGTGACATCATGCGCTCGCTCAACCCCCTGGAAGGGGAGTTCTATCGCGAAGCGCTCCAGGTCAGCCGGTCCACGCGGGAGATGTTCTGCCTCATGGAGGGGCGGCACGTGCACCCCTCCACGCTCTACCCGGGCGGGGTCGGGACCACGGCGACGGTGCAGCTGTTCACCGACTACCTGACTCGGCTCATGCGTTACGTGGAATTCATGAAGCGGGTCGTGCCGATGCACGATGACCTGTTCGACTTCTTCTACGAGGCCATGCCCGGCTATGAGGAGGTCGGGCGGCGGCGGGCCGACCTGGTCTGCTGGGGCAGCCTCAACGACCCGGAGCACTGCGACTTCCGCTACGACCACATGACCGACTGGGGCCGGAAGATGTTCGTGACCCCCGGTGTCATCCGGGACGGGAAGCTGCTCACCAACGACCTGGTCGAGATCAACCTCGGCATCCGCATCCTGCTCGGGTCCTCGTTCTACGAGGACTGGGAGGACCAGGAGATGTTCGTCACCCGGGACCCGCTGGGCAACCCGGTGGACCGCCGTCACCCCTGGAACCAGCACACCATCCCCCGGCCGGCCAAGCGGGACTTCGACAGTAAGTACAGCTGGGTCATGTCGCCGCGCTGGTTCGACGGCGAGAACCACCTGGCCGCCGACACCGGCGGTGGCCCCATCGCCCGGCTGTGGGCGACTGCCCTCGGCGGGCTGGTCGACATCGGCGGCTACGTCAAGTCCACCGGCCACAGCGTGCAGATCAACCTGCCGCGCACGGTGACCAGGCCCGAGGCCAGCTTCGAATGGAAGATCCCGGTCGACAAGACCGGCGCGCCGCTGTCCAACGCCATCGAGCGGGACCGGGCGCGCACCTACTTCCAGGCCTACGCCGCCGCAGCCGCCTTGTACTTCACCGAGAGGGCGCTCGCCGAGATCAGGGCCGGCCACACCAAGACCTGGGAGCCGTTCACGGTGCCGGATGAGGCCAACAGCTGCGGCTTCACCGAGGCGGTGCGCGGCGTCCTGTCCCACCACATGGTCATCCGGGAGGGGAAGATCGCCAACTATCACCCGTACCCGCCGACCCCGTGGAACGCCAGTGTCCGTGACTCCTACGGCACTCCCGGCCCGTACGAGGACGCGGTGCAGAACACACCGATCTTCGAGGAGAACCCGCCGGACAAGTTCAAGGGAATCGACATCATGCGCGCGGTCCGCAGCTTCGACCCGTGCCTGCCGTGCGGGGTGCACATGTACCTGGGCAACGGCAAGGTGCTGGAGAAGGTGCACTCGCCCATGACCGTCACGCTGGCCACCTGACCCGCCGGTGAGACCACGGCGCCAGACGGCCCGCCGGCGGGTTCCTCGAGGGAAGGGGCGAGACGGATGACCCGGGTACGGCAAGCCGGGGAGCGGATCGAGGAACTGCTCGCCCGCCTGCGGTCGGCGGACGGCGGTGCCGCGGCGGCGGCCGAGGAACTGGTGCGGCTGCTGCTCGGCCTCTACGGTGACGGGCTCAGCCACATCATGGACGCCCTCGACGCCGAAGGCGCGGCCGGCGGCGCTATCCGTGACCGGCTGCTCGCCGACCCGCTGGTGGAGAGCCTGCTCCTCCTGCATGACCTGCATCCGCTCGACGTGGACACCCGGGTCCAGCGTGCGCTCGACCGCGTTCGGCCCTATCTCGGATCACACGCCGGCGGCGTGGAATACCTTGGTGTCGGCCCGGACGGGGTGGCGCGCCTGCGGCTGGAGGGCAGTTGCCACGGCTGCCCGTCGTCCACGGTGACCGTGCGGCTGGCTATCGAGGGAGCGGTGCAGGACGCCGCGCCCGAGGTGACCGAGGTGGTGGTGGAGGGGATGACCGAGCCACCCGGGCCGGCCCTGCTCCAGATCGGCACGCGGCCACCCGATGCCGCGGCCGGCGGGCCGCCCGGTTCCGCGACCGGTGATCCTGGCTGGGTCAACCTGCCCGCCATCGGCCCGCCGGAGGGGCGGCCGTCCGCCACCGTGGCCGGCGGGGTGCCGATCGTTGTCTGCTCGGTCCGCGGCACGCTCTACGCCTACTACGACGCCTGCGCCGCGTGCGGCTCCTCACTCGCCGGCGGGGCACTCACCGATGAACAGCTCGGCTGCCCGGGCTGCGGCGCCCGCTATGACGTGCGGTCTGCGGGCCGGGGCCTGGACGACCCGGAGCGTCACCTGGACCCGCTCCCGCTGCTCACCGACAGCCACGGGATCCGGGTCGCGCTTCCGGTGCCCGCCGGGCAGGCGGCGGCCCAGTGATGGGCCGGCCGGGAAGGCAGTGCCCCCGGTGACCGGGCCCGCTGGAAAGCAGTGCCTCCGGTGACCGGGCAGCCCGGCCTGCGCCGCTTCCTCCAGCCGCCCGCGGGCGCCAGGACCGGGAGCCACACCCCCACCGACCCCGCCGGGCCGGGAAGCCCCGCCGCACCCCCCCGCGGCGGCGTTGCGCCCGGCCCGGCCGGGCAGCCCCCGGGCCAGCCCGAGGAGGCCTGTGAGCTGTGCGCGACGCGGGTCGAGCCGGGCCACGGCCACGTGGCGGACCTGGAACGCTCCACCCTGGTCTGCGCTTGCCGTGCCTGCTACCTGCTGTTCACCGGCCCCGGGGCCGGCCGCGGGCGGTACCGGGCCGTCCCCGACCGCTATCTGCACGACCCGGGCTGGCCGCTGACCGCCGCCGAGTGGGCCGAACTCGACGTCCCCGTCGGGCTGGCCTTCTTCCTGAACAGTTCCCTGCTCGGCCGGGTCTGCGGCTTCTACCCGAGCCCGGCCGGCGCCACCGAATGCACCCTCGACCTGGAGGCCTGGGCGCGGCTCGGCCAGGTGCACCCGCTGCTGTCCATGCCCGAGGCCGACGTCGAGGCGGTGCTGGTGAGCCGCACCGATGATGACATCGAAAGCTTCCTGGTGCCGATCGACGCGTGCTATGAGCTCGCCGGGCGGATGCGGATGCTGTGGCAGGGTTTCGACGGCGGAGCGGAGGCGCGGCAGAGCATCGCCGAGTTCCTCGACTCGGTGCGCTCCCGCGCCCGTGACCTGGCCCCGGAGCCCTGATATGGCCGAACTGGTCTTCGACTGGCTGGGCGCCCGGGCCGAACGGTACTCGGCGGTGCCCAGCCTCACCCTGTGCCTGCGGATCAGCGAGACCAGCGGCCAGCGC
>DATINY010000078.1:0-5810 GCA_035473755.1 Streptosporangiaceae bacterium | reverse complement strand
AGGCGAAGGCGGCGAAGACCACGACCGGCAGCCGGCCCGCATCCAGCACGCTGAGGCCGAGCCCGATTCCCGCGGCGGCCGCGGCCAGGATCAGGCTGGACGCGGGCCCGGCCGCCGCCGCACGCCACAGCCCCCGTGGTGTGGCGTACTCGTGCCGGCCGTGGGCGGTGCCACCGAAGAAGCCGATCCTGATCTCCTCCGCGGTGGCCCCGTGGCGCCTGGCCACCACCGCGTGGGCGAACTCGTGTCCGATCAGGCTCGCCAGGAACCCGATCACCAGCACGGCGGTGGCGGCCAGGTAGGCGACCGCGGGCAGGCCCGGCGCCACGTCGGGCAGGACCAGGGCGCCGGCCAGCACCGTCAGCATGGCCAGCAGCTGGGCGCCGAGAGTCAGCCGCACGGCAAAGCCCGCCAGGCGGAAGCCGCCGCGGGCCCGGCCCGGCCCGGGGCCGGCCGTGGGCCCGCTCCGGGTGCCATTGGGCGAGCGGGTGATGCTCACGCATATCTCCTTAGAGCCGGCCCAGTCGGCTGTTGACGCCAGTATCGCTTGCCGGGGATGTCCGGTCATCGTGCCTTGCTGGCTAAGATGAGGCAATGTACATTGCCGGGCTCCGGCAATCAGCGAGCCCGGGGTAGCTACGGCGCAGCCCCGGGCGCCGTGGCCGCCCAGGAGAGGGGCTTGGCGTGAACCAGCGGCTCCCCGGCCCCGATCTGGCTGCGATCGCGGCGGCCGCGAGCCGGGAGGCGGGTGGCGTCCCGGTCGGGCTGCTCGGGGACTACCTCCCCGCCGCGGCGGAGGCCGCGGCCAGCGGCCGCCGCCTGACCGCCGCCGAGCTGTCGGGGTACGGGAGGTCGGGGGAACAGGCGGCGCTATCCGGCGTCGCGCTGCGCGGGCTGGTCGACCTGTTCCTGTCCGCGACCTGGCGGCTGTGGCGGAAGCTCCCGGCGGGCACGTCGCCCACCGCGGTGCGCGCGGCCGGCCTGGCCGTGCTGCGGGCCGCCGACGACGCGGTCGCCGCCGCCGCGGAGGGATTCGAGCGCGCGCTTCTGACCGTGGCGCGCCGGGAGGAGGCGGAGCGCCGTGAGTTCTTCGACGACCTGCTCTCCGGGCGGGGCCGGGTGGGCGACCTGATCGTGCGCGGCGATCAGCTCGGAATGCGCCTGGCCGGGCCGCACCAGGTGGTGGTGGCCGGCTCCGCGGCGGCCGGGGTGACGCTGAACCCGGCGGGCGTGGAGGTCGACGCGGTGGTCGCCGACGCGGCATCGCCATCGCCGGCGCTGGTCGCGACGCGGGGCGGGCGGATCGTGGCCGTCACCGGGGCGGCCGACGGGAAGGAGGCGGACCGGGTGGCGCGGGCCCTGGCGCGGCTGCTGGCGCAGGCGCAGCCGGGCACGGGACAGCCGCCGGCGGGAACGCGCCCCGGGCAGCCATCGGCGGGGATGGACCCGGAGACGTCACCGCCGTGGCGGATCGTGGTGGGGCGGCCCTATCCCGGGCCGAGCGGCGTGGTGCGCTCGTACGAGGAAGCGGCGGAGGCGCTCGACGTCGCCGAACGGCTCGGCCTGCCCGAGCCGGTGGCCAGCGCCGAGGACCTGCTTGTCTACCAGGTCTTGCTGCGCGACCGGACGGCCATCACCGACCTGGTGTGCACCGTGCTCATGCCGCTGGGCGCCGCCCGCGGCGGGGCGGCGCCGCTGCTGGCTACCCTGGCTGCCTACTTCGCCCGCGGCGGCGTCGCCGCCGCGGCGGCGAGGGATCTGCATCTGTCGGTCCGGGCGGTCACCTACCGCCTGGCCCGGGTCAGGGACCTGACCGGGCGCGATCCGGCCCGGGCCGCCGACGCGCTCACCTTGCAGGTGGCGGTGATCGGCGCCCGGCTGCTGGACTGGCCGGCGACGCCGCTGCCGGATGGATGAGCCGCGGTACGGGCCGGTCCTCGTTGCCGGACATATGCAAATAACTGCGCCGAAGATGGCCCAGATCCGTCCTTTCCTTGCACGATGACGGCAGCAAGACTGCTGATTACAGCATCACCGTGATGCCGGCTGGCGGGCCACCCGCTCCAGCCCTCCCGGCGGGAAGGAGCACCCGAGATGACCGCGCGGCCTTACCTTCCGCTGCGTTCGCGCGCAGCCGCCCGGCGTGCTCCGGCCCGGCCGGGGGCCGGCCCGGCCGTCCCGCTGCTGCGGTGGGCCCGCAAGGGCGGGATCACCGTGGCCGGCCTCGTCATGCTGGCCGGCGGGGTGGCCATGCTGGTGCTGCCCGGGCCGGGCCTGGCGGTCATCGCGCTCGGGCTGGCCGTGCTCGCGACCGAGTATGACTGGGCCGCCCGCCTCCTGGCCGAGGTTCGGCGGCGCGCTTCCCGGATGGCCAGCCCGCTTGCCGACCGGCTGCGCCGCAAGCGCCAGACGCCGGTTACCGGCTGAGGCTGAGCCCGCGGCGCACGGCGCGCCCGCCGCTCACCGGGTGGACCTGGCGCCAGGTCAGGCCAGGGCCAGGAACAGCCGCTCAAGCTGCTCCTCCAGGGCTGCCTCACCGCCGGACGCGAGGCACTGCCGCATGCCGCTGGCGACGATCTTGAAGCCTGCCCGGTCGAGCGCGCGCGACACCGCGGCCAGCTGGGTGACCACCTCGGTGCAGTCGCGCCCGGATTCCACCATGGCGATGACCCCGGCCAGCTGGCCCTGGGCCCGGCGCAGGCGGTTGAGCACGGCCGCGGCGGACTCATCATCGACCCTCATCACGGCTCCTTCCGGCTTCCCCGGATTATACCCACTGGGGTATTAAGCGACCGGGTCCGCCCAGGGCGGCTACCGGCGCTGCGCCCCGACCACGGTGTCGACCGCGGTCCGCTCGCCGTCGCCGGTCAGGACCGGGCGCCGGGCCCGCCTGGCTCGATGGCCAGCCCGGCCAGCTCCTCGGCCACGAAACGATTGGCCTCCGCGATCCAGACCAGTTCCCGGCTGGCGGACAGCTCGTCCCACTCGCGCTGGTCCATGGCCGGGCCCGGTCAGCTCGCCGCGGGCCGGACGCGTCAGGCGCTGCCGGCCTGCTGGGCGCCTTCGTGCTCGGCGATGCTGGCGCGGACCTCGTCCATGTCCAGCTCGCGGGCCTTGGTGATGAGCTCCTCGAGCGCGGCCGCGGGCAGGGCGCCCGGCTGCGCGTACAGCACGACGTTGTCGCGGATGATCATCAGCGTGGGGATGGAGCTGATGCCGAACGAGCCGGCCAGCTCCTGCTGGGCCTCGGTGTCGACCTTGCCGAACACCGCATCCGGGTACTGTTCCGACGCCTGCTCGAAGATCGGGCCGAACATGCGGCAGGGACCGCACCACGCCGCCCAGAAGTCGACCAGCGCCAGGTCGGCGCCGCCGATCACGGACTCGAAGTTCTCGGCCGTCAGCTCGACCGTCGCCATCGGTGCCTCCTCAGCTTCCCCAGGGATCTCGCTCAGATACCCCGCGGGGTATAGAACCAAGGCGCACTCCAGGCCATTCCCGCCAGCTGGGCCGCCACCAGGACGCGGGCCGCGCGCCACACCGGCCTGCATCCGGGGACAACCATGACCGTGGCCGTCTTTATGCCCCGGGCCCGGGCCGCGGCCCGGGAACGCGGTCCGGCGGCGCCGTCACAACGGCACGATCACCGTCTGCGCCGTGCCGTGCAGCTCGATGCCCCGCCACGACGGCGTGGCCCGGGGGAGCGAGTCGGGCCCGGTGAACTTCTCGTATACGCCCACCGTGTCGAAGTGCCCGGACTGCCCCTGCGGGACGTCGAGCTCCGGCAGCACGAACCCGAACCGCTCCCCTCCGGTGTCGATGGTCTGCAGCAGCGGAACGGAGACGACGGTACCCAGTGCCGTCTGGTCCGTGGCGATCTCCGCATCGGTGAAGGTCTTCTTGGGAGCACTGCCGTCGCAATAGGTCAGCGCGGGAATCCCGGGGGTAACCCCGACGGTGTACTCGACTTCGACGTCGTGGTGCCTGAGCACAAAGTGGTTAGCGGACATGGTTCCTCCATAAGCGATGGCACGCTGGGCCGCCAGCAGCCCTGGCCGGCCCCCACGCATTAGAGGAGCAGCACGCATGATTGATACGCGGGCACAATAGAGCCGTCCAGGCCCCGGCGCGGGAGGCAGGCAGATGCGCATCGGTGTTCCACTGCAGGAGCCGTCCGGTCCCGACCCGATGAGCGGTCTGCGCGAGCAGGTGCAGCGGGCGGCCGACGACGGATTCGCGTCGGTCTGGCTGAGCAACATCTTCGGGCTGGACGCGCTGACCGCGCTCGCCGTCGCCGGGAACCAGGTGGGCGGGATCGAGCTGGGTACGGCCGTGGTCCCCACCTACCCGCGCCATCCGGCCGCGCTCGCGCAGCAGGCGCTCACCTCGGCCGCGGCCTGCGGCGGCGGCCGCCTGGTGCTCGGGATCGGCGTGTCCCACAAGATCGTGATCGAGGACATGTACGGGTACGACTTCGGCCAGCCGGTCCGGCACATGCGGGAGTACCTGGCGGTGCTGCTGCCGCTGCTGGAGCGGCGCCAGGCCTCGTTCACCGGCACGACGGTCCGCGCCAATATCGGCCTGACCGTGCCGGGGGAGGGCCGGGTGCCGGTGATGCTCGCGGCCCTCGGGACCCAGATGCTCCGCCTGGCCGGCCAGCAGACCGACGGCACGATCTTGTGGATGACCGGCCCCGCCACCGTGCGGGACCACGTCGTGCCGGTCATCACCGAGGCGGCGGCCGCCGCCGGGCGGCCCGCCCCGAGGGTCGTCTGCATGCTGCCGGTTTGTGTCACCAGCGACCCGGACGCCGCGCGTAACAGGGCCGCCCGGCTCTTCGCGATATACGGGCAGCTGCCGTCCTACCGGGCCATGCTCGACCGGGAAGGCGCCGCCGGACCGGGCGACGTGGCGATCGTGGGTGACGAGGACGCGGTCGGCGCCCAGATCAGCGCCCTGGCCGAGGCCGGCGTCACCGACTTCGTGGCCGGCGGGTACGGCAGCGGCGAGGAGGCCACCCGCACGCACGCCTTCCTGCGCACCCTGCTGGCCTGAGCCCCGGCCCGCCCTGAACCCCGGTCGGCCCGAATCCGGCCCGCCCGAACGCTGCCGCTGCCGCGGGACGGCAACCGGGGGGGGACCATCGCCTCTTTCATGTCCGCCGCTGGGTACACAGACTGGGACGGGACGGAGGCGATGACCATGTCATTCCTCGACCGGTCAGACGCAGGCAGGCGCCTGGCCAACCGAACGCTGCACCTGCGCGGCGAGGACGTTGTGGTGCTGGCGCTGCCCCGCGGCGGCGTGCCGGTCGCCGCGGAGGTGGCGCGGGCGCTGGGCGCGCCTCTCGACGTGATCGTGGTCCGCAAGCTCGGCGTACCCGTCCAGCCGGAGCTGGGCATGGGCGCGATCGGGGAGGGCGACGTCAGGATCATCAATCCCGAGGTGGTCGCCATCACCCACGTCACCGACGCAGAGATCGCCGCGGTGGAGCGGCGTGAGCGGGCTGAACTCGACCGGCGGGCACGGCGCTTCCGCGGCGACCGGCCCCGCACCCCGCTGGCCGGGCGGACCGCGATCATCGTCGATGACGGCATCGCGACCGGTTCGACCGCCCGGGCCGCCTGCCAGGTGGCCCGGGCGCAGGGCGCGGCCCGGGTGGAGCTGGCGGTTCCGGTCGCGCCGCCGTCCGCTTGCACCGCGGTGGCGGCCGACGCCGACGAGGTGATCTGCCTGGAGACGCCGAGGCACTTCCTGTCGATCGGTGAGTGGTACCGTGACTTCTCCCAGACCAGCGACAGAGAGGTGGT
>DATINY010000077.1:0-3992 GCA_035473755.1 Streptosporangiaceae bacterium | reverse complement strand
GCGGCGCTGGACAGGTGCACGATGTAGACCGCCGCGCCGGTGCCGGCGGCCAGGCTGATGGCAGTGCCGACGGCGGTGACCTCAGCGTCGACTGTCCGGGCGTCGGGGAAGTAGCGGACCGCACCGCGCCCGGACTCGATCAGCTCGCGACCGGTCTGCTCCAGCATGTGCGCGTCCTCGCAGTGCACGAGGGTGATCGACCCGGCCCGCCTGGCCGCAGCGACGACCTCGGCCAGGCCGGGCGTGCCGGCCGCGAAGCCGGGATTGGACAGGAACACCTTGATGCTCGTGTGCCCGTCGGCGGCCAGGGCGGCGACCTGCGTCAGCTCGGCGTCGCCCAGGCCGGTGAGCACAGGATGCAGGAACCAGTCGACGGCGGCCTCGGCGCGGGCGCCGGCCATGTCCCTGGCCACGGCCTGGGTCATGGACTCGCCCGGCGGCGCGAACGTCATGTTGCCGACGGTGGTGATCCCGCCGGCGATGGCGGCCAGCGAGCCGGTCCAGAAGTCGTCGGCCCAGACCGGCTCGCCCGGCTCCGCGGCGGCAACCTGGGCGGTGAACTGGGCGCACATCAGGTGCACGTGGGCGTCGATGCCGCCGGGGATCATCAGCAAGCCGCCGGCGTCGATCTCCGCGGCGCCGGTCATGGTGCCGCCGAGCTGGGCGATCCGGCCGCCAGTGATGCCCACGTCGGCCTGCTCCCGGTGACCCGGCGTCACGATCGTGCCATGGCGGACAACCAGGTCAAAGCGCTGCTCTGTCACTCCGGCATCCTGGCACGCCGCCAGCGCCAGTGCCGCTGGCCCGCCCGGTTGACCAGCCGCCAGAACGGCGGGCAGGCACCGCCGCCGGCTTGCTCGTGATCAGCTGTCTGGCCGGGGCTTTACGACATCACCGACCTGGATGCGGCCGGGGCGCAGGATTTCGCACCAGACGCCGAAGGTGATGTCGTTGTTGCCGCGTAGCCGGGCCAGCGCGTGCAGTATGCGCGCATCGGTGGCGCCTGATTCGGGGTTTCGTGTCGTGACTACGCAGCGCGGCACGGGGGCAACGACGCGCACGGCGACCTCGCCGATGGTCACCTTCTGCCCGTTCCAGGCGTGTTCGGCCCACGCGTCAGTGCCCGTGATCGTGATGGTCATGCGGAACCGGCGCGGGTCGGGAGCTGTGCCGTTCAACTCTGAGGCGAGTGCCTGAAGTGATGCTTGGGACATGAGGGTCACGGGCTGATCATCGTTGCCGATGTGCTCCGACGCCCGTTTGAACAGGTGCACGGGCCGGCCGAGGTAGCCGGACAGCGCGGCGCCGAGCGGCCCGGGGATGATCCACCCGGGTATCTCCCGCCCGTCATACATCCGGGTAGTTGCGGGAGCTCCCGGCTCGGGGGTGTCCTGGACGACACCGCCGTCCGGGAAGGCCAGCGTCAGGAGTTTTCGCACCCGGTCCCAGGCGGCCTCGATTTGCAGTAGCGCCGGGGTTTGGCCGGTCAGCAAGAGCTTGCCGTCCTCCCCGATGACCAGGAATTCACGATCGCCTGTTACCCCGTGCTGCCCGAGCTGGACCTCGCTGGTGCAGTGCAGCCGCATGCCCTTGACCGGCGCGATTGCTAGCTGGGAAACGGTGACCGGCACTGTCATACCTCCCGATGCCGACGGTAACAGCCTGGTGGCATCGGCTGTCATCTCAGGGCTGCTGCGCCGCTACCAGGAGCGGAATGCGAGCCCGGCCCGCCCAGGGGTTGCGGCCACGACCGCCTGACGCCGCCTGCTCCGCGCGGGCCGCCGGCTCAGGGCAGACTGGGCTTATGACCCGGGGTGTGGTGCTTGGCGGCGGCGGAATAGCGGGGGTCGCCTGGGAGGCGGGAATCGTCATCGGCCTGCGGCGGGCGGGGGTGGATCTGTCGTCGGCAGATGTGATCATCGGTACGTCGGCCGGGTCGATCGTCGGTTCGCACGTGGCGTTCGGCACGGACCTGCAGGCGCTGGCCGCCATGCCGCCTGCCTCCCCGGGAGCCGGCGCGGCCGCGGCGCCAGCCGTCAGCCTGGAGGTCATCCTCAGCGCGCTGGCACCGCTGTTCGACCCGGGGCTGGATCCCGCGGAGGCGCGCCGCCGGGTGGGGGCCGCTGCCCGCGCGGCGGGCGGCGATGAACAGCCCTACATCGCGCGGATCGCCTCCTTGCTGCCCGCCACCGACCGCTGGCCGCCGCGCCGTTTCCTGGTGACCGCGGTGGACGCCGAGTCCGGTGAGCCGGTTGCCTGGCACGCCGGCTCCGGCGTCCCACTGGACCGTGCGGTCGCGGCGAGTTGCGCCGTTCCCGCCGTCTACCCGCCGGTGACGATCGGCGGGCGGCGGTACATCGACGGCGGCATCCGGTCGGCTACCAACGCCGACCTAGCGGCCGGGTCCTCGGCCGTCATCGTGCTCAACGCCATCGGGCACCTGACCCCACCCGACCCGCTGCACAAGGAGCTGGCCGCGCTCGGCACCGCAGCCACGCTGGTGATCACACCAGACAACGCGGCGGCCGCCGCGATGGGCACCAACCTGCTCGACGCCGCCAGTGCAGCACCCGCACTGGAAGCCGGCCTGACACAGGCAATGTCCTGCGCCGAGCCGGCCCAGACCCTCTGGTCCGCCAGCTAGCCCGCCACCGCCGGCGCCGTCAACGCCGTTGCCAGCGGGGACACAGCGTCAGCGCGGTAGCCAACCCGATGTGAATTCCTCAGCCTCGAGCCGTGCCAGGGCGACCAGGCGCACATAGCGGCGGCAGCGCGGGTAGGCGCGCTGTATCCGGGCAGGATGGCGGGGTGGCTTCGTATTCGGTGAACTCGGAGGGCCTGGCGTGGGCGCAACGACTCATTGACAGCGGCCAGTACGTGCTGGACAGCGACTGGGGCAAGGTCCAGCCCCGTGCCCGTGAGCAGAACGCCTTCCTCAAGTCGCACTCGTGGGATGAATACGCCCGGTGGCACCTGGCGCTCACCGATGGCGCCGCCGACCAGACCAAGGCCCGGTACGCGTTCGCGTATGGCGACTTCCGCCGCCTGCACCGGATGGGGATCATCGCCTGTCAGTACCGGGCCGCCGAGTGGCGGCATAAGGCCATCGAACTCGCCGCCCACGATCTGTTGCAGCGCCTGGACCGCAGGAGCTCGTGACCGGCCGGTCAGAAACACCCCGGCGTAATGCCAAGTTGCCGAATCGGAGCGCGTGTCTCCGGTGCCTGCCTTCCGTTCGGCGGCGGCCAGATAATCCAGACCGGAGCTCGGCCGGATCAGCATCTTCAAGATGATCTTTGGTCTGAGATCGTGCCGCAGGCGGCGTGCAGCGCACTGCCTTCGGGGTGTTCGTCACCATGGCAGGCCGGTTCCCTGAACAGGTCACCCAGGTACCCGGTTACCGCGTCCATGCTGCCCGGCCGGCCCAGCGCCGCGACGTGGCCGTCCGGCCGGATCAGGACGAACGGCCCGGTGCCCTTGTCACCGGGCGCTGGCGCCGGCGTGACAATCTCGAGGTCGCTCCGGTAGAGCCGCAGTGCAGGGTCGCTCAGCACGCCGGCCGCGTGAGCAGCGGGAGCCACCAGCACGTGCCTGCCGCTGCGCAACACGCCGTGAAGCGTGGTGGTCT
Organism: Streptosporangiaceae bacterium; assembly: GCA_035473755.1. GTDB lineage: Bacteria > Actinomycetota > Actinomycetes > Streptosporangiales > Streptosporangiaceae > UBA9676. The sequence continues at coordinate 364 of DATINY010000077.1, read as the reverse complement.
GGCCGCGCGCGTGGACCTGGATGTCCGGCATGCGCTGCCCCGCCCGGGGCCCGCCGCGGGAGCGGCCCGGGCGGACGAGGGGCCCGGGCCGGTAGGAGACGTAGACCTGGCTCATCCTGCGGGCCGCCTTGTGCTGGACCATCGGGCTGCAGGCGAGGGCCAGGACGGCTATGTCCCGGATGCGCCGCCTGACGGGATGGGTCAGGCTGCCGTAGTGGACCAGGGCGTGGGTGAGCCTGAGCACCTCCTCGGCCACCGGGCGCCGTTCGGCGCCGTAGGTGTCCAGCAGTGTGTCCGGGGCACGGCCGGCCGCGACCAGGGCGAGCTTCCAGCCCAGGTTGTGCGCGTCCATCATCCCGGTGTT
>DATINY010000076.1:0-18014 GCA_035473755.1 Streptosporangiaceae bacterium | reverse complement strand
TCCGGATGTCCGAGCAGGCGCCGTTCTACCTGTTCATCACGTTCGTGCTCACCTACGGCACCGATCACCTGGGGCTCACCAGGGACTCGCTGCTGAACGACACGCTGGTGGCGGCGGCTATCGGCCTGATCAGCGTCCCGTTCTTCGGTTACCTGTCCGACCTGATCGGCCGGCGCCTGATGTACGGGATCGGCATCGTCTGCATCGCGCTCTACGCGTTCCCTTACTTCGGCCTGCTCAACACCAAGGTGGCGGGCCTGGTCCTGCTGGCCATCGTGCTGTCCCTGTTCTTCCACGACATGCAGTACGGGCCGCAGGCCGCGCTGATCGCCGAGACCTTCGGCCCGAGCACCCGCTACAGCGGCGCTGGCCTCGGGTACCAGCTCGCCTCGGTGATCGCCGGCGGCCCCGCGCCGCTCATCGCCGCGGCCATCCTGAGCTCGACCGGCTCCAGCACCTTTATCAGCTGGTACCTGGTCGGCTGCGCGGTGATCGCCATGATCGCGCTGCTGCTCATGCCGCGCCGGGACGTGCGCACCGCGCCCTCACGGTTCGACGAGGCGGTCGAAAATGCCACGCTCCGCGAGGCCGAGGGGGCCGGCGCCGCCGGCAGCTGAGCCGGCCAGCCCGCGCCGCCCGGCCGGGCCCACGCCCCGGCCGGGCCCTCGGCCGGCCGGGGATGGCTAGTCGAGGAGCGGGTCGCCGTTGAAGATGCCGAGTTCCTCGCGGTAAAGCTCAAGGCCCACGCCGTTCGGGTCGCGGAAGTACATGCTCTCCTCGACCCCGCGGTCGGGCCCGAGATAATCCATGCCCGACTCGTCGAGCTTCTTTCTCGCCGCGTCGTACTGCTCCGGCGAGATGGAGATCGCCAGGTGCTGCACCCCGCCGATGGTCTCGGTGAACGCCGGGTGCTCATGGCCCGGGAAGTCGAAGAACCCCAGCAGGTTGCGGTTGCCGATGTCGAAGAAGAAGTGGCTGGAACCGGCGTAGTCGCGATTCTCCACCAGCTCGACCAGGGGAAAGCCAAGGAACTCCTGGTAGAACTGGATAGTCTCCTCCACGTCCCGGCAGATCAGGGCCAGGTGGTGCACCCCCTGAACCGTCGTGGGCGGCCGCTCGCCCCGCGGGCGCAGGTACTTCTCGCGCAGCCGCGCACGGCGCGCCCTCACTTCCTCGAGCTCGGTTCCCTCAGGCTGTGGCATGGCCGCCTCCCTGCGTGTTCCTGGGCCCGGCGCCGCACCGCGACCCGGCCGGATGACCGCCCGGCCAACCACAGGCTATCCAGACCGGCCCGGAGGAGTCAGGGGCGGCCGGTCTGTTGCCGGGCCGATGGAGACCTTCGCCTGCGGCGCAGGGACGATGGTCCCTAGACCGGCTGGGCGCTGAGGCTACGGTGGAGTTAGCGGCCGCAACCGGGCGGGCTGCGCGAAAGGGCAGGGAGCTGATGGGCGAGGCAGACGCCGACCGCGGGAAGATCACCGTGTTCCTGCTCGACGATCATGAGATCGTCCGCCGGGGCGTCCATGACCTGCTGGAAGCCGAGCCCGACATCACCGTGATCGGTGAGGCGGGCACGGCGGAATCGGCCCTGGCCCGGATCCCGGCCCTCAAGCCGGACGTGGCGATTCTGGACGTGCGCCTGCCAGACGGCAACGGGGTGACGGTGTGCCGGGAGATCCGGTCGAAGATGCCCGGCGTGGCGTGCCTGATGCTCACCTCCTACGGTGACGACGAGGCGCTCTTCGACGCGATCATGGCCGGGGCGGCCGGTTATGTGCTCAAGCAGATCCGCGGCACCGACCTGGTCGGCGCGGTGCGCACGATCGCCTCCGGACAGTCCCTGCTCGACCCGGAGGCGGCCAGCCGGGTCATGCAGCGGATGCGCGATCAGGCGCAGCGCTCGGACCCGCTGGCCGGGCTGACCGAGCAGGAGCGGCGGATCCTTGAGCTGATCGGCGAGGGCCTGACCAACCGGCAGATCGGCGAGCGCCTCTTCCTCGCCGAGAAGACGGTCAAGAACTACGTCTCCGCGCTCTTCGCCAAGCTGGGCATGGAGCGCCGGGCCCAGGCCGCCGCCTATGCCGCCCGCGTCTTCGACGAGCACGGCGACACCGGCCACCCGCCGCACCACCACTGACGGCCGCGGCCAGCACCCGTTGGCTAGTGGGCCGGCTCCGCCTTCCGGGGGACGGGGACCCGCCATTCCAGGTCGGTGCCCCCGCCCTCGGCGGGCCCGATCCGTAGCCCGCCACCCAGCCCGCTGGCGCGCTCGGCCAGGTTCGCCAGGCCGCTGCGGCGGGTGCTCTCGCCCATCCCGCTGCCGTTGTCCCTGACCCGCAGCACGAGGTCGCCGCCGCAGTCCACGGTCACGTCCACGCTGCTGGCGCCCGCGTGCCGCGCCGCGTTCGACAGCGCCTCCCGCAGGGCGAGGAGCAACTGCTCGCCCACGGCGCCGGGCACCTCCTCGTCCATGAGCCCGACCAGCCGCAGCGAGGGGGCGAACCCGAGCGGCACGGTCATCTCCTCCACCACGTCCAGGATCTTCGCCCGCAGGCCGTCCCGTTTCATGTCGCCGTGCGACTGCAGTGAGAAGATCGCCGACCGGATCTCCCTGATCGTCTCGTCCAGGGCATCCACCGAACTGCTGACCCGGTCCGCCACCTCCGGCCGGGCAATCAGCGGCACCGCACCCTGCAGCGACATCCCGGTCGCGTAGAGCCGCTGGATCACCAGGTCGTGCAGATCCCGGGCGATCCGGTCCCGGTCCTGGAGCACCGCAAGCCGTTCGGCGTCGTGGCGGTGCTCGGCCAGTTCCAGCACGATCCCGGCCTGGGCCGCGAATGTGGTGACCATCTCGACCGCCTGCAGCGGAAACGGCAGCGAGCCGGGATTCCGGCCCACGGTGAGCACGCCGCGCACGTTCCCCGGCGCCCCCAGCGGCAGCAGGATCGCCCATCCCAGCGGCATGTGCTCCCGTGCGAGGGGGTTCACCCGGCCGTCGCTGCGGAAGTCCTCCACCACCACCTTCTTGCCGGAGGTCAGCACCTGCCCGGACAGCGACTCCGCGGTCGGGAGCACCAGCCCCAGCACTTCGTCCGCTGCCTTCCCGGCCGCATGGGTGTACACGAGCTGCGTCTCACCGGCCGGCACCGCGAGCGCCGCCAGGTCGGCGCCGGACAGCGTCAGCGCCTCCCGGGTGACCAGGTTCAGCACCTGTGTGGACTGGGTCCCCGACAGCAGCTCGCGGGTGATCTCGGTGGTGGCTCGCAGCCAGCGCTCCTGCCGGCGGGCCTCCTCATACAGGCGGGCGTTGTCGATCGCCACGCCCGCGGCGGCCGCGAGCGCGACCACCAGTGTCTCGTCCTCGTCGTCGAACTGTCCCCCGCCCTCCTTCTCGGTGAGGTAGAGGTTGCCGTAGACCTCGTCCCTGATCCGGATCGGCACGCCGAGGAACGACCGCATCGGGGGGTGGCCGGGCGGGAACCCGTGTGACTCCGGGTGGGCTGACAGGTCGGCCAGCCGGAGCGGGTGTGGATCCCTGATCAGGGTCCCGAGCAGCCCCTGCCCCTCCGGCCAGTGGTGGATCGCGGCGATCTGCGCTTCGTCCAGGCCGACGGGAATGAATTCGGTCAGCCGCCCGTCGTCGCCAATCACGCCGAGCGCGCCGTAGCGCGCCTGGGCCAGCGGCACCGCGGCCTCGACGATCTTGCGGAGCACGATCTCCAGGTCCAGGTTGCGGCCGACGGCGACGACGGCCTCCAGCAGGACATGGACCCGGTCGCGGGTGGCCAGCACCGCCTGGAGCCGGGTCTGCAACTCGGCGAGCAGCTCATCGAGCCGGAGCTGGGGCAGGACAGGGCGGGGCTCTGATTCCACCGGCGGCTCTCCGCATGACGGGCCAGGTATGTATTACTCACCGTAACGTGTGCCCGTCCCCCGGGCCATGCGGGGCGATTTTTATCTCGGCCGCCCGTCCGCGGGCCCGGTGGCCAAGGTCCCTTCCGGAGGGGCCAACGTCCCTGAGCGGCGGGACACCCAGCAGCCGATCATGAGGAGGGTTATCATTCAAGCGCTGGCAACGGTGAGATATTCCGTCCGTCCAGGTGCCCAGGGCACGGTCCTGGTCCAGCCTCCCGAAGAAGGTGATAGGGATGCGGAGGATGGAAATCTCAGGCCGCCGGACGTCGTCCCTCGCCCGCAGGCTCGGACTGGACCGCAACCCGCTACGGCGCGGCACGGACCGGGCCGAGGCGTGGATCCGGATCTCCCTCGTGCTGGCGTTCCTGATCGGCGCGCCGCTGGCCGCCTGGGGGGCCGGAAGCTGGGCCGAGTCCGTCGCGCCGACCGCCGCCCACCTGCAGCTGGCCGGCGAGCACCGCGTCCCGGCCACGCTGCTGCGGAGCGTGCCCGGGGTTTCTGACCAGTGGTTCACCGTGCGCTTCGCGTGGGTCAAGGCCCGCTGGACCGTGCCCCACGGTCCCGTGCGCACCGGCTACGTGCAGGCGCCGGTTGGCAGCAGGTCCGGCAGCACCGTGCCGGTGTGGCTCGACCGGGCCGGCCGGCCCACCGAGCCGCCGCTGCCGCCCAGCCAGATCCGGGGCTGGGTGCTCATGATGGCCGTCCTGGCGCCCGCCGCGCTGGCGCTGCTGTTGCTGGCCATGATGGGAATCCTCGGCCGCATCATGAACCGGCGGCGGCTGGCCAGCTGGGGACAGGCGTGGTCGGCGATCGGGCCGCAGTGGACCCGGCGCCCCCGCTGACGTAGGAGCCTCACCGGCCCAGCCGGCGCCGGGCCACGGCAACGCCACTCACCGGGCCATCCCCCGCCGTCGACCGATCTGCCCGTATCACCGCCCCGCTCAGCCTCTCCGCCCCGCCGCCTTCCCCCCTCACCCGGCCGCCGTGGCCTCCCCGCCCCGCCGCCGGGACTTGCGGCCTGGCGGGCGGTGACCGAGGTCCCAGACCGCCGGTGACGCCAGCCTCTGCCCGCCGCCCGCGGCCGGCGAGAGGCTCTTGGTAGCGGTACAGCCGGGCCCTACCGGGCCGGGCACCGATCCAAGGAGGGATTCAGATGCGCCGCAAGACCTTTGACCTGCTGGCCATCATCGGCGGGCTCGTCCTCACCGTGGTCTTGACGGTGGCGGGCGGATTGCTGCTCTGGGGACACAACTTCGTGGGCGACCAGGTGCACACCCAGCTCGCTGCCCAGAAGATCTACTTCCCGCCCGCGAGCAGCGGGGCCATCAAGGCTCTGCCGGCCGCCGACGCCAAGGCCATGACGGCCTACGCCGGCCAGCAGATGACCAACGGTGCACAGGCCCAGACGTATGCGGACCACTTCATCGCCGTGCACCTGCGGGAGATCGGCGGCGGCAAGACGTACTCGCAGCTGTCCGCGGCTTCGCTGGCCCAGCCGAAGAACGCCGCGCTGGCGGCACAGGTGCAGACCATGTTCCGGGGTGAGACCCTGCGCGGCCTGCTGCTGAACGCCTACGCGTTCTGGGAGATGGGGCAGATCATGCTGATTGGCGCCATCGTCGCCTTCGCCGCGGCCGCGGTGATGCTGATCCTGTCGCTGTTCGGCATCGCGCACCGGCGGCACGTCCCGGCCGAGGTGGAGGTCTTCGCCGGGCACATCGCCACCGCGCAGAAGCCCGCACCGGCGATCTGACCGATCCGCCACCTGGTCTGGCTCCAGACCCGGGAGGCCGGGACCCGAGCGGGTCCCGGCCTCGCGGGTTGGTTGTTCCTGCCATCGCCCCATCGCCAAGGCGAGAGCGCTGACAAATGGCCGCCCTCCCCCACGGGCCCTTCCCCACGGTGAGCGACAGCTTTTTTACCTTTGGTTTACTTTTCTTCCTTGGACCTCCCGGCATCCGTTGCCAACTTTCGTGGCCCGGGACCAAAGTCCCACCGGCCCATGACCGACATCCCTATGCCCGGCGGCAGCCACAGCGGATCGTAATCGCAGAAGATCCCATTTCCAGACCACGTCGAACGGCTGTCACAGGAGATGAAATGAATAATCCCGCCCTGGCGAGCGTCGGCTCCGGGGTGATCAACCTCGACCAGCCCGGCACCTACCTGCACTGGTCCATCTTCACCGTTTCGCTGGCCAATCTCGTGCTTATCGCCGTGATGGTGGTCATTTTCGGTCTGGCGCTGGTGCTGCCGTTCCCTAAGGCCCACACCTACCCGCCCGCGGCGGACCTGCCCGCGGGAGCCGACCCCGGCACGCTCGCTGGCGCGCCCGCGCCCGGCCAAAGCCGGGCCGACCTGGGCGAGGACGAGGACGCCGGCATGTGGACGTCCCGGCTGCGGCGCCGGGCCATGCGCATGTTGCCGCCGGGCAAGCTGCTGCCCGACCGCCAGCCCGCCTACGTTGCCTCTTGGGTGTATGTGTTCGGCGTGGCCAGCCTCGCCGCGCTGGGGGTGGCGATCGTGTCCGGGTTCGCCATCGCGGTCGGCGGGGTCGACTGGTGGCACACCAACCCGGTCGGCCATTTCTTCAACAGCCTGCACCTGTGGAGCGTGGAGCTGTTCATGGCGCTGCTGGTGATCCACCTGTGGGGCAAGTTCTGGATGGCCGCCTGGCGCGGGCGCAGAACGGCTACCTGGATCACCGGGGTGATCGCCTTCATGGCCTCAGTGGTGGAATGCTTCACCGGCTACCTATCGCAGCAGAACTTCGACTCGCAATGGATCTCCGCCTCCGGCAAGGACGCCTTCAACGCCGCCGGGATCGGCGCCATATGGCGGGCGATGGACTTCGGCCAGATGCTGCTGTGGCACGTGGTGCTGATCCCGATCGTGCTGGTCGCGATCGTCGGCGCGCACGTGCTGCTGGTCCGCTACCGCGGCGTCTCCCACCCACTGCCCGCGCATCTAGGCGGGGCCGGCTCGGCCCGGGAGCGCCGCAAGGCCCAGAAGGCAGCCGACGCGGCGCCGTGGCGCGGGCCCACCCGCCGCTACGACATCATCAAGGAAGGCACCATCGCCACCGTGGTGATCCTGGGCCTGACAGTGGTGCTGTCGGCACTGCTGTCCTCGCCGGACGTGCCCTCGGCCACGATCCAAAGCTGGACCAAGGCCGAACCGGCCGATTTCCTGGCCACCGCTGCCACCGAGCTCAACGGGACCAGCGGCACTGCCGGCTACGGACCCCCCTACACCAATGCCACCGGCGCCACCCAGAGCCTGCTGTTCGCGCCCGCCAAGATCCTGGGCGTCACCCAGCCGATCAACACCGCCCAGGACTTCGTGCTGCAGCCGCTAGCCAAGCTGACCGCCACCAACCCACGGCTGGCCGCCGCGCTGGCCACCTACAACGCGGCGCCGGCCAGCCAGCAGATGGCGTGGGTCAACGCCTACCTCAAGGCCGTCACCCACGTGAAGTTCGTGGCCGGCGTCCCCATCGTCCCGGCCGCGGCCGACGGCCCGGTGCCGGTCATGCTCGCCACCGCCTACACCATGGGCCGCAGCGGCGCGCTCGACGCCGACCTGCTCGCCCAGCGCGACTTCTACGGCACCAACTTCACCAAGCCGCTGCTGTTCATGGGCGACGGCGCCTACTTCTCCGACAAGGCCACCGCCATGAACCTGTCCGGCGACCAGTGGGGGGTCATGAATGAAACCGGCAGCTACCCCGGCCAGCCCTGGCTGTGGCTGTACACGCTGTGGTACTACGTGCCCGGCTTCTCCGCCTCCGCCAACGTGGACCTGATCGCGGTCTACCTCACCGGCCTGGCCACGATCCTGCTGCTGGCCATCCCCTTCATCCCCGGCCTGCGCGACATCCCGCGCTGGATCCCGGTGCACCGCCTGATCTGGCGCAAGTGGGAGCCCGCCACCGCCGGCACGGGTGACGGCACGGGCGGCATCGGCCTGGTCAGCGCCGCCGCCTCGGCCAGCACTGCCCCCCGCCCCGACGGCCAGACGGGCACCGGCTCGCCCGGCGCCACCGGTCAGACGGGCACGGCGGGCACGGACAGCACAAGCTGACAACGGCGACCCGGCCCGGGCAAGCGGAAACACTGCCCGGGCCGGCCGCTGCCTGGATCCGGGCAGGCCACGGGAAACAGGACCAAAGCCCCTGCCGGGATGGGCGCCGCTGGGCGAGGCCCGCCGCCCGGTCGCCCAGGTGCTGCGGCTGCTCTCACCGGTGACTGTCTGATCAGCGGGCGGGCGCGTCGCGGCCGGTGATCTCACCCAGCAGGTGGGTCCTGGTCGCCTGCAGGCGCTTGGCCACGACCACGATCATGCGGCGGGTGAACTCGAAACCGAAGGCGGGATCGGTTTCGCAGCGGCCGCGCACGGCCGCGGCGTCGCATTCGAACAACTCGGCCGGCTGAACGGCCACCGCCCCGAACTGCCACTGGAACGGCGGGAAGAACCAGGACACGCCGAGCATGTCACCGCGCCCCAGGGTCTCGATGATGGCCCGGCCGTCCCCGGGCGCCCGCATGTCCACCGCGATCTGGCCCGCACGGATCAGCCAGAAGTGCTTGGCCACGCCGCCCGCCTCGAAGAACCGGTGCCGGGCGGGGACGGTGACCAGCGAGGTCACCTCGGCCAGGAACGCCAGATGAGCAGCGGGCATGTCGCGGAGGAATCGGTGGCCGGCCAGGGCCGGCGCAGTGACGTTGGTCACGTCGCCACCTCCCCAGATAGCTGCGGCGACGGCGGGAACGCCGGGGCGAGGGCCCGGCCTCCCCGTCCCCGCCAGCCTCCCACGCCACGATCCGCCGGGCTAATGGCAGAGGTCATTTCCGGCTGGGCCGTTGGGCCCGGCGGCTTACCCGGCCGCCCATCCCCCGCCGTCTTATCCCTGCCGCCTCGTCTCTGCCGTCTTATCCCTGCCGCCGCGTCTCTGCCGCCTCATCCCGCCGCGCGGCGGGTGGCCAGCCACATCTCGCGGTAGAGCCCGCCGGACCCCAGCAGCTGATCGTGCGTCCCGCGCTGGCTCACCCGGCCCTCGTCCAGCACGACGATCTCGTCCACCTCGGCCAGGCCGTCCAGCTCGTGGGTGATGAGCAGGGTGGCCCGGCCCCGGGTGACGGCCAGCAGGTCCGCGGTCAGCGCGCGGGCCGTCGCCGGGTCGAGATGCGCCGTCGGCTCGTCGAGGATCAGCAGCGCCGGGTCGGCGAGCAGCGCCCGGGCCAGCGCGATCCGCTGCCGCTCACCCCCGGAGACGGCGGCGCCGTGAGCACCGACCGGTGTGTCCCAGCCCTGCGGCAGCGCCTGGATCCAGGGCAGCAGCCTGGCCGCCGCGGCGGCGCCCGCCAGTTCCGGCTCGCTCGCCTCCGGGCGGGCCAGCTGGATGTTCTCCCGGATCGTGGCGTCGAAGATGTACGGATCCTGCGGGCACCCGCCGATCACGGTGCGGACGTCGTCGGCCCGGTACCGGGCCAGGTCGGCACCGCCCAGGGTGGCGGTGCCGCCGCTGAGTTCGCAGAACCGCAACAGCAGCCCGGCGACGGTGGACTTGCCGGCGCCACTGGGCCCGATCAGGGCGACCCGCCGGCCCGCGCACAGTTCGAGGTCGATTCCGTTGAGAGCGAATGGCCCGGCCGGGTCGTAGCGCACCCGCGCGCCCCGCAGCACTACCCGCAGCGGCCCGGCGGGCAGCGGCAGCGGCTCCGCGGGATCGGTCACCGGTTCGGGTGCGTCGAGGACGGCCGCCACCCGCCCGGCGGCGGCCCGCGCCTGGCCGAGCGAGATGGCGGCGGTGGGCAGCGGGGCGACCGCCTCGAAGGCGGCCAGCGCCGTCAGGACCGCGGCGGCGAGCGGCACCCGGCTCAGCGGGCCGGCCGCCACGGCGGCCATTCCGAGCAGCAGCACAGCCCAGACCGTGACACCGGCGACGGCCGTCCCCAGCCCCGCTCCCAGGCCCTCTCCGGAACCGGCGCCGCGGGCCAGCGTGGTCAGCTCGCGGTCGGCGGCGGACAGGCCGGCCAGGGCGTCGTCGCAGGCGCCGAACGCGTGCAGGTCGGCCGCCCCGGCCAGCACCTCGGTGAGGCTGGCGCTGAACCCGCCGCGTGCGCCCGCGGTACGGCGCGCCGAGCGGCGGGCGCGGGCGAAGGCGAGCCAGGGCACCAGCACTCCCCCGGCCACCATCCCGGCCGCGAGCATGATCCCGGCCGGCGCGGACAACAGCAGCCACACGGCCGCCACCGCGCCGGCCGCGACCACGGCGGCGGCGAGCGGCGGGCCGAGCCCGCGCAGGAACAGTTCCTGGGTGGCGTCGACGTCGCTGACCAGCCGGGCCAGCAGGTCCCCGGACCGGAACGCGTGCAGCCCGGCCGGGGCGAGCCGCTCCAGCCGCCGGTACACCCGCACCCGCAGGCCGGCCAGGACCCGGAATGCGACGTCGTGGGAGGAAACCCGTTCGGCGTAACGGAAGACCCCGCGCCCCACGCTGAAGGCGCGCACCGCGACCACCGCCCCCGAGATCGCCAGGATCGACGGGTGCTGTGACGCGCGGGCCAGCAGGAACCCCGAGGTGCCGAGCAGCGCGACCCCGCAGCCGGTGGCGGCGGCGGCCGCCAGCACCGCCAGCAGCAGCCGGCCCCGCACCGGCCGCGCCAGCGGCAGCAGCCGCAGCAGCGGGTGCGCCCCCTCCGGGAGCCCGGTGTCCCTGGCCGTCGTCCCGGCGCGGCTCATTCGGGCACCCCCGTGGCGTCGGGCAGGCAGCCGGCCGCGAGCACCACCCGGCCCCCGTCCAGGGCCAGCGTCCGGTCAGCACCGCCGCGCCAGCGCAGGCCGTGGCTCACCATGATCACCGTCCGCCCGGCCATCAGCCTTTCCACCGCGTCCAGGATCCGCGCGGCGGTGACCGGGTCCAGGTGGGCGACCGGCTCGTCGAGCAGCAGCAGCGGCGCGTCCCGCAGGAACGCCCGGGCGATCGCGATCCGCTGCCGCTGCCCCGCCGACAGCCGCAGGCCCCGCTCCCCGAGCGGGGTGTCGTAGCCGTCCGGCAGCGCCCGGATGAACCCGTCCGCGCCGGCCAGCCCGGCCGCGGACGCGATCGCGTCCCGGCCCGCGCCGGCCTGCCCCAGCGCGATGTTCGCCGCCACCGTGCCCGGCATCAGCACCGGGTGCTGGGGAATCCAGGCGACCTGCCGGCGCCAGGCGGGCGTCGCGATCGAGCTGAGCGGGACGCCGCCGGCCTCGATCCGGCCACCGCTCGGCTCGGTGAAACGCAGCAGCAGCGCCAGCAGCGAGCTCTTGCCGGCCCCGCTCGGGCCGGTGACCAGGATCCGCTCCCCGGGCGCGATGGTCAGCGACACTCCGTCCAGCGCCGGCCGGTCGCGGCCGGGATAGGCCAGGCATACCGCGTCGAGGGTGACGTCCTGCCGGCGGAGGTCGACCCCGGCGGATACGCCGGACCCAGCGGCGGCGCGCGGCGGCGGGATTTCCAGCAGATCACACACGCGGCCGGCCGCGGCCATGCCCTCCATGCTGGCGTGGAAGTGCAGGGCCAGCGCGCGCAGCGGCAGGAACGCCTCCGGCGTCAGCAGCAGCACCACCAGCGCGGTCTCGTAGCCGATGCGCCCGCCGAGCAGGCGCAGGCCGACCTCGACCGCGACCAGGGCGGTCGCCAGCGCGGCCGTGAGCTCGAGCACCAGGGCGGACAGGAAGGCCACCCGCAACACGGACATGGTGGCCGTGCGGTGCTCGTCGGTCACCCGTCCGATCACCTCGGCCTGGGGCCGGGCCCGGCCGAACACTTTGAGCGTGGTCAGGCCCTCCACCACGTCGAGGAAGTGGCCGCCCAGCCGGGCCAGCAGGAGCCACTGCCGCCGGGCGCGGGCCCGCGCCGGCCGCCCCACCAGCACGGTGAACACCGGGATCAGCGGCAGCGTCACCACGATGATCAGGGCCGAGATCCAGTCCGCCAGCGCCACCCGGACGACCACCGCGAGCGGCACCAGGCAGGCCAGCGCGAGCTGCGGCAGGTAGCGGGCGAAGTAGGGATCGAGGCCATCCAGACCCCGCGTGGCCAGCGTGGTGATCTCGCCGGTCCGCTGGCCGCCGAGCCAGGCCGGGCCCAGGCGCAGCACCTGGGCCGCGAGGCGACGGCGCAGCTGGCTCTTGACCGCCGCCGATGTGCGCAGCGCGGCGACCTCGCCGCCATAGACGGCCGCCGCGCGGGCCAGCACCACCAGGAGGAGGGAGATCAGGACCGGGCGCAGCGCCACCGGGCCGGCGCCGGGAGCCGCGCTCGCCAGTGCGCGGGCGAGCAGCCCCGCCTGGGCGAGCACGAGGACGGTCACCGTCAGGCCGAGCAGCACCACGACGGCCAGGTAGCCGCGGGCGGCCCCCGCCTGCCGCAGCAGGCGCGGATCTACTGCTCTCATTGACCAGGCCTCCACCCGAGCCGCCGGGATCATTGTGTGCCGCGCGTTATCCCCCGCACGCCACCCCCGCGGGGTGAGCCGGGACGGTTACGCCCCCGGCGGGCCCAACGGCCCACCAGCCGGTGACCTCGGCCCTAGGAGCCCCGCACCGCCGGCGGCGAGGATGGCAGGAGCCAGGAAGTTCCGGTGCGGGTACCCGCGATGAGAGGAAGCTCACCATGAGGGCCCAGGTAGGCGACCTGCTGATCGCGGATGGCACGGACAGCCAGCGCGTCTGCGAGATCATCCGCCTGAATCACGCCGACGGTTCCCCGCCCTACGTGGTCCGCTGGCTCAGCGACGGCCATATCGCCCTGATGTTCCCCGGGCCATATGCGAGGCTTGTCCCGCAGGCTGGCGGGAAGGGACACCACGACAGGCGCTGAGCAAGCAGAGGCGACCACATGACCACGCAGGCGGTGCCCGGGCATTCTTACGCGCTGCTCGCCGACGGGGCGACCGTGGGGATCCGCCCGGCGGCCCCCGGCGACATCGGCGCGGTGACGCGCTTCCACCAGGACATGTCACCGGACAACCTCTACCTGCGCTTCTTCAGCGTGAGCAAGCGGTCGGGCGAGCAGGAGGCACGGCGGGTCTGCCGGCCGCCCGACGCCGACCACGCCGCCCTGCTCGCCCTGCTCGGCCCGCAACTGGTCGGCCTGGCCAGCTACGAACTCACCGGCGCGCCGGGCCAGGCCGAGATCGCCTTCGCCGTCGCCGACGACATGCACGGGCGGGGGATCGCCACCCTGCTGCTCGAGCATCTGGTGTCGCTGGGGCGGGCCCGGCGGGTGCAGGCCTTCACGGCGACCACCCTGCCGGAGAACGCCCGTATGCTGCGGGTGTTCGCCGACGCCGGCCTGAGCGTCCGCCGCCGCCTGGCCGACGACGTGATCGAGGTGATCATGCCGATCCCCGGCGCCACGGCGCTGGGCGCGGACAGCACCTACCTGGACGCGGTGGCGGACCGGGAACAGCGGGCGGACGTGGCCAGCCTCGCCCCGCTGCTGGCCCCCCGGTCGGTCGCGGTCGTGGGCGCCAGCCGCCGCGAAGGGTCCATTGGGCGGACGATCGTGCTCAACATCCGCGATGCCGGTTTCGCGGGCGCGCTGTTCGCGGTGAACCCGCACGCGCAGGAGATCGGGGGTGTGCCGTGCCTGCCGTCGGTTTCCGACCTGCCCACGGTGCCGGACCTGGTGGTGGTGGCGGTGCCGTCGGCCCAGGTGTCCAAGGTGGCCAGGGAGTGCGGCAAGCGGGGGGTGCGCTGCCTGGTGGTGATCACTTCCGGCCTCGGCGTCTCCGGCGACGCCCGCCTGCTGGAGACCTGCCGCCGGTACGGGATGCGCCTGGTGGGCCCGAACTGCTTCGGCGTGGCCGTACCCGGCCTGGGCCTGGACGCCACCTTCGCCACCCGCCACCCGCAGCCCGGCGTCGCGGGCCTGGTGGTGCAGTCCGGCGGGGTGGGCATCGCCTTGCTGGATCACCTGTCCCGGCTCGGCATCGGGATCTCCTCGTTCGCCTCGGTGGGCGACAAGATGGACGTGTCCGGGAACGACCTGCTGGTGTGGTGGGAGCAGGACGGGCTCACCAAGCTGGCGGTGCTGTACATGGAATCGTTCGGCAGCCCGCGCAGGTTCGCCCGGACCGCCCGCCGGGTCGGCGCGCACCTGCCGGTGCTCACCGTGCACGCCGGCCGGTTCGCGCCCGGCCAGCGCGCCGCGGCCTCCCACACCGCGGCGGTGGCCGCGCCGCTGATCACCCGGCAGGCCCTGTTCGAGCAGGCCGGCATCATCGCCACCACCAGCCTGGGTGCCCTGCTCGATACGGCCGTCCTGCTCGCGAACCAGCCGGTGCCGACCGGCGGCAACGTCGCCATCGTGACCAACGCCGGCGGCGCCGGGGTGCTGGCCGCCGACGCCAGTGTCGAGGCGGGCCTGAACGTCGCCCGGACCGGCCGCCGGACCCAGGGGCGGCTGCGGCGGCTGCTGCCGGACGCGGCCGCGGTGGGCGGGCCGGTGGACACCACCGCCGCGGTCGGCGCCCAGCAGTTCCGTGACTGCCTGCTGGCGGTGACGGCGGAGCAGGACCCGCCGGACGCGGTGATGGCCCTGATCGTCCCGACCGCGGCCAGCGACCTGATACCAGTGCTGCAGGAGGTGCGCCTGCCGGTGCCGCTGGCGGCCGTCGTCCTCGACCAGCCGGAGGCCGTCCGGACGCTGCCCGCCGCCGATGGCGGTCCCGCCGTGCCGGTCTACGCCTACCCGGAAGGGGCGGCCGGGGCCCTGGGCCGGGCCGCCCGGTACGGCGCGCGGCGGTCCCGGCCGGCCGGCACCATGCCCCCGCTGACCGGCATCCGGCCGGACGACGCCCGGGCCCTGGTCGGCGGCTTCCTCGGGCGCCTGCCCGGGGGTGGCTGGCTGTCCCCGGCCGAGGCCGGGGAACTGCTCCGCTGTTACGGAATCCCGGTGGTGGACGGCCGGTACGTCACCGGGGCCGAGAAAGCGGTCGAGGCCGCCGGCGCGCTCGGCGGCCACGTGGCGCTCAAGGCTGACGTCCCCGGGGTGATGCACAAGAGCGACGCGGGCGCGGTCGAACTGGATCTGCGCGGGCCGGCCGAGGTGCGCAGCGCCATGCGGCGGCTCGAAGGAAGGTTTGCCGGCCGTTTGTCCGGCGTTCTCGTGCAGGCCATGATCTCCGGTGGTACCGAGACCATCATCGGGGTGGTGCAGGAACCGGTGTTCGGGCCGCTGGTGGTGTTCGGCCTCGGCGGCATCGCCACGGAGGTGCTCGGCGACCATGCCGCCCGCCTCGCGCCGCTGACCGAGGCCGACGCCGACGATCTCATCCACGAGATCCGTGCCGCGCCCCTGCTGCTCGGCCACCGGGGCGAACCCGCCGCCGACATCGGGGCGCTCCGCGGCACGCTGCTGCGCATCTCGCGGCTCGCCGACGATCTGCCGCAGGTGGCCGAGCTCGACCTCAACCCGGTCATCGCCCGCCCCGACGGCGTGTTCGCGGTGGACGCACGGGTGCGGGTCACCAGCCACGGCGCGGCTGACCCGTTCCTGCGCCAGCTCCGATTGCCGCCAGCGGCCACGCTGGCAGAACCAGCACCCGGCGGGGAGGCTGCCCAGTGACCACTACGACCAGGCCGGGCCTGACCGAGGCCGAGCTGCGCATTCTGGACGGCTACTGGCGCGCGGCCAACTACCTGTCCGCCGGGCAGATCTACCTGATGGCCAACCCACTGCTGAGGCAGCCGCTGCGGCCCGAGGACATCAAGCCGCGACTGCTCGGCCACTGGGGGACGACCCCGGGCCTCAACCTCCTCTACGCCCACCTCAACCGGGTGATCCGCAACTGGGACCTGGACATGATCTTCGTGGCCGGCCCGGGCCACGGCGGGCCGGGCCTGGTGGCCAACGCCTACCTGGAGGGCACCTACACCGAGCGCTACCCAAACATCACCCGCAACGCCGCCGGCCTGGCCGCGCTGATGCGGCAGTTCTCCTTCCCCGGCGGCATCGGGAGCCACGCCACGCCGGAGGTCCCCGGCTCCATCCACGAGGGCGGCGAGCTGGGCTACTCGCTGGCCCACGCCTACGGCGCGGTGTTCGACAACCCGGGCCTGATCGCCGCCTGCGTGATCGGCGACGGTGAGGCCGAGACCGGCCCGCTGGCGGGCAGCTGGCACTCGAACAAGTTCCTCAACCCGGCCACCGACGGCGCGGTGCTGCCGATCCTGCACCTGAACGGCTACAAGATCGCAAATCCGACGGTGCTGGCCCGGATACCCGACGGCGAGCTCACCGCCCTGCTGGAGGGGTACGGGTACCGGGTGCACGTGGTGGCGGGCGACGAGCCCGGGCCCGTGCACCGGCAGCTGGCCGCCACCCTCGACCAGGTGGTGGCGGAGATCCAGGCCATCCAGCGCCACGCCAGGCAGGACGGGGACCTCACCCGGCCCCGGTGGCCGGCGATCGTGCTGGCCACCCCAAAGGGGTGGACGGGCCCCAAGATCGTGGACGGCCTGCCGGTGGAGGGGACGTTCCGGGCACACCAGGTGCCCGTCGCGGACGTCCGCACCGATCCCGCGCACCTGGCGGTGCTGGAGGAATGGCTGCGCAGCTACCGGCCCGATGAGCTGTTCGACGCCGACGGCGCGCTGATCGGGGAGCTGGCCGCCCTCGCCCCGCACGGTCACCGCCGGATGAGCGACAACCCGCACGCCAACGGCGGCCTGCTACTGCGCGACCTCGACCTGCCCGACTTCCGCGACTACGCGGTGCCGGTCAGCCAGCCCGGCACCGGCGCGACCCAGGCCACGGCCGTGCTGGGGGCCTGGCTGCGGGACGTGATCGTGCGCAACCCGTCCACGTTCCGGCTGTTCGGCCCGGACGAGACGGCGTCCAACCGGCTGCAGGCGGTCTTCGAGGTGACCAGCCGCGCCTTCGACGCGCGGATCATCGATGGTGATGACCACCTGGCGCCGGACGGCCGGGTGATGGAGGTGCTGTCGGAGCACCTGTGCGAGGGCTGGCTGGAGGGTTACCTGCTGACCGGCCGGCACGGGCTGTTCAACTGCTACGAGGCGTTCATCCACATCGTGGACTCCATGTTCAACCAGCACGCGAAGTGGCTGAAGGTGTCGCGGGGCATCGGCTGGCGGCGGCCCATCGCCTCCCTCAACTACCTGCTGTCCAGCCTGGTCTGGCGGCAGGACCACAACGGCTTCTCCCACCAGGACCCCGGGTTCATCGACCACGTGATGAACAAGAAGGCCGAGATCATCCGCGTCTATCTGCCGCCGGACGCGAACTGCCTGCTGTCGACGGCCGACCACTGCCTGCGCAGCAGGCAGTACGTCAACGTGATCGTGGCCGGCAAGCAGCCGCAACCGGACTGGCTGGCCATGGACGACGCGGTGATCCACTGCACCCGGGGCGCGGGCATCTGGGAATGGGCCAGCAACGACTCGCCAGGCGAGCCGGATGTCGTGCTGGCCTGCTGCGGCGACATCCCGACGCTGGAGACCCTGGCCGCGGCCGACCTGCTCCGCCGGCACCTGCCCGGGCTCAAGGTGCGGGTGGTCAACGTGGTTGACCTGATGCGGCTGCAGCCGGAGAGCGATCACCCGCACGGCATGTCCCACGCCGAGTACGACTCGCTGTTCACCACCGACCGGCCGGTGATCTTCGCCTACCACGGCTACCCGTGGCTCATCCACCGGCTCACCTACAGCCGTCACGGACACGACAACCTGCACGTGCGCGGGTATATCGAGGAAGGCACCACCACCACCCCGTTCGACATGGTGATGCTCAACGATCTCGACCGGTTCCACCTCGTGATGCACGTGATCGATCGGGTGCCGTCGCTCGGTGCCCGCGCCGCCGACCTGCGCCAGCAGATGGCCGACACCCGGGCCACCGCCCGCATCCACACGCGCCAGTTCGGCGAAGATCCGCCCGAGGTGTCGGGCTGGGTGTGGACGCACCAGTAGTGCGCGTTCTGGTCGTCAACGCTGGTTCGTCCAGCCTGAAGCTCCGTGTGGTCGACGGTGGGCAGGTGGTGGGCGCGGCCGACGTGGAGCCCGACAGCGACCAGCTCGCCCGC
>DATINY010000075.1:0-9514 GCA_035473755.1 Streptosporangiaceae bacterium | reverse complement strand
CTCCACCAGCTGCGTCCCGCAGCCCCACCGCTGGCCGATGTAGGGCCAGAAGTAGGTCTCCGGGATGCCGCCGTGACGGGCCACCTCCCGGTAGGTGTCGCTCCAGCCCTCCCACGGGTTGATGGCGGCCAGGTGCGGGGGGCGGGTGGCGGCGATGGACCACTGCGCCGAGGTCAGGTACGAGACGCCGGACATGCCGACCTTCCCGTTGCTCCACGGCTGGGCCGCGGCCCACTCGACGAAGTCGTGGCCGCACGCGGCTTCCTCCGGCGACAGGAAGGTGGCGTTGCCGCCCGAGTGCCAGGACCCGGGGATGTCGGCGTTGACGACCGCGTAACCCCGGGCCGTCCAGTACAGCGGGTCGGGTGACTCGAAGGCGGCGTACCCCGACAGCTGGCCGGGCGCCACACCACCGTCCGGGTACCGCTCGGTGACCTGGCTTCCCGCGTGCTTGCCGTAGGGGCTCCAGGCGATCAGCGGGGGGGCGGGCCGCTCGTCCGCGGGCCGGAAGACGTCCGCGCAGACGGTGACGCCGCCCCGGACGGGAACCGCGACATCCCGCTCGATGATCATCCCGTCGGCGGTGTCGAGCCGGTACCGCGGCGGCGGCGCGCCGTTGTCCTCCGGCCGGCGGGTCGGCGACCGGAACCGGTAGTCCACACCCACCACCTCCGCCGCCCGCCCGCTCCTGCGGTTCGCAGCCGATGCTACTGGTGGCGCGTCGTGTAACCCGCAGGAAACACGGGGGCGGCAGACTGGGGGTGACCGTGGCCTGACGGCGGGGGTACCGTTCGCCCGCGGCTGCCCCTAACCCGGTGAGGAAAGGCATTCATGGACCGACAGGAAGAGTTCGTGCTCCGGACGCTGGAGGAGCGGGACATCCGTTTTGTCCGGCTGTGGTTCACGGATGTGCTCGGCTTCCTCAAGTCGGTCGCGGTCGCCCCGGCCGAGCTGGAGGGCGCGTTCGCGGAGGGGATCGGCTTCGATGGGTCGGCGGTCGAGGGCTTCGCCCGGGTCTACGAGGCGGACATGATCGCCAAGCCGGACCCGTCCACGTTCCAGCTGCTGCCCTGGCGCGGCGAGTCCGGGGTCGGCCGGATGTTCTGCGACATCCTGATGCCGGACGGCAGCCCCTCCTACGCCGACCCCCGGTGGGTGCTCAAGCGGGCGCTCGGCCACGCCGCCGAGCTGGGATTCACCTTCTACACCCACCCCGAGGTCGAGTTCTTCCTGCTGAAGGAGAAGCCCGAGCCCGGGGCCAAGCCGCAGCCGATCGACTCCGGCGGCTACTTCGACCACACCCCGCACAGCATCGCGCACGACTTCCGGCACGTGTCCATCCAGATGCTGGAGTCGATGGGCATCTCGGAGGAGTTCAGCCACCACGAGGGCGCACCCGGGCAGCAGGAGATCGACCTGCGTTACGCGGACGCGCTGTCCACCGCCGACAACATCATGTCGTTCCGGCTGGTCATGAAGGAGGTCGCGCTCCAGCAGGGGGTGTACGCCTCGTTCATGCCCAAGCCGTTCACCGAGCACCCCGGCTCGGGCATGCACACGCACATGTCGCTGTTCGAGGGCGACCGCAACGTGTTCTTCGAGCCGGGCGCGGAGTTCCAGCTGTCCAAGGTGGGCCGGGCGTTCATCGCCGGGCTGCACAAGCACGCCGCCGAGATCACCGCCGTCTGCAACCAGTGGGTGAACTCCTACAAGCGGCTCTGGGGGGCGGCCGGCAGCAGCGCCGGGGCCGGCGGGGAGGCGCCCGCCTACATCTGCTGGGGGCACAACAACCGCTCGGCGCTGGTGCGGGTGCCCATGTACAAGCCGCACAAGGGCAACGCGACCAGGATCGAGTTCCGGTCGCTGGACTCGGCCTGCAATCCCTACCTGGCGTTCGCGCTGATCCTGGCCGCCGGGCTGAAGGGGATCGAGGCCGGCTATCAGCTGCCGCCCGGCGCCGAGGACGACGTATGGGCGCTCACCCCGGCCGAGCGCCGCGCCCTCGGCATCGACCCGCTGCCGCAGAGCCTGGACGAGGCGATCTCCGTCATGCAGAGCAGCGAGCTGGTGGCGGAAACCCTCGGCGAGCACGTCTTCGACTTCTTCCTGCGCAACAAGCGCGAGGAGTGGCGCGAGTACCGCCACCAGGTCACCGCCTTCGAGCTGGACCGCTACCTGCCCATGCTCTAGGCCGTCGGGCGGGCCGCCTCACCGCGGCCGCACCACCCAGCGCCCCGGCTGCCGCGGCCGGGGGCGGACCCGCGATCATTGACCCCGGTACCGCGGGCCGGCCCGGCGGCCAGCGGCGGGAGGCGGATGTGATGGCGAACCACCCCAAGGCCCCGGCCCGGCTGCCCGGCGGCGTGTCGGTCGGCCACTGGACCGACACGGCGGGCCGCACCGGCTGCACGGTCGTGCTGGTGCCGGGCGGCGCCGTGCCCGGCGTAGACGTGCGCGGCGGGGCCCCGGGCACCCTGGGCACCGACGCGCTCCGGCCGGGCACTGTCGACGACCAGGCGCACGCCATCCTGCTGACCGGCGGCAGCGCGTTCGGCCTGGCGGCGGCCGATGGGGTCATGCGCTACCTCGATGAGCTCGGCGTCGGATTCGCGATCGGCACCGTCCGGGTGCCGATCGTGGCCGGGGCCGTCATCTTCGACCTGCTCACCGGGGACCCGCGGGCCCGGCCGGACGCGGCCGCCGGCCATGCCGCCTGCCTGGCGGCAACGGGTCACCCGGAGGTGGGGGCGGTCGGCGCCGGGACCGGCGCGACCGTCGCCAAGGCCAGCGGCGGGCGGCCGCGCCCGGGTGGCGTGGGAATCGCCAGCGCGCCCGCAGGCGCCGCGATCGTCGCGGCGGTCATGGTCGCCAACAGCGTCGGCGGGATCTGGGACGACGAGCGCCATGAGTGGGCCGCGCCGCTGCTGCCGGGCGAGCGTGGGCCGGTGCCGCCGGAGAGCGGGCCGGCGCCGGGTGAGGGCGCGGCGGGCCCGGCCGCCGGCGCGAACACCACGATCGGGGTGGTCGTCACCGACGCCGAACTGACCAAGGAGCAGGCGAACCGGGTGGCCGCGGTGGCGCACGACGGCATCGCCCGTGCGGTGCGCCCGGCCCACACCAGATACGACGGCGATACCATCTTCTGCCTGGCCACCGGGGCGGTAACGCCGCCCGCGCCGTCCGGGACGGCGCCGGTTCCCGCCCTGGCCGACCTGGTCGAGGCGGCCGCCGCGGAGGCCGTGGCCCGGGCGATCGTGCAGGCCGTTCGGGAGGGAGGCCGGGGCGTCAGCGAAGCATGATGGCGTTAGCCCGTGGCTTTGACCGCTCTGACCGCCCGCCGATCCGGAGGTGAGCATGCCCGATCAGTTCGCGGCCGTCGATGATCTGGCCGAAGGCTTCCAGCGGCGCGGCGGGCAGCCGGGGGTGGCCTACGGGATCGTCGCCGGGGGCCGCCTGGTGCATTCCGGCGGCTGGGGAGAGCGATGGCTCGGCGGCCCCACGCCCGACGCCGGAACGGTCTTCCGGATCGCCTCGATGACCAAGAGCTTCACGGCCGCGGCGGTGCTGGCGCTGCGGGACGACGGCCGGCTGGCCCTGGATGACCCCGCCGAGGAGTTCGTGCCCGAGCTGCGCGGCCTGGCGCTGCCAAGCCCCGACTCGCCGCGGGTCTCCCTCCGGCACCTGCTCACCATGACGGCCGGGTTCCCGACCGACGATCCCTGGGGGGACCGGCAGCAGGGGCTGCCGCTGGCCGAGTTCTCCGCGTTCCTGGCCCGCGGCCTGAGCTTCGCCTGGGCGCCCGGGACCCGGTTCGAGTACTCCAACCTCGGTTACGCGATCCTCGGCCGGGTCATCACCGCGGCCACCGGCCAGCCCTATCCCGAGTTCGTGCGGGACCGGCTGCTCCGCCCACTCGGCCTGACCAGCAGCGCGTTCGAGGCGTCAGAATTCGATGCCCGGCAACTGGCCCGCGGCTACCGGCTCGGGCCCGGCGGCTGGGACGAGCTCGCGCCGGACGGCTGCGGGGCCTTCGCCCCGATGGGCGGCGTGTTCAGCAGCGTGACAGATCTGGCCCGCTGGGTGAACGGGTTCACCGGCGCGTTCCCGCCCGGTGAGCCGGGCACCGGCGGCGCGCACCCGCTGGCGCGCGCGACCAGGCGGGAGATGCAGCTGCCCCAGGTGACGATGACGCCGCCGGCGCTGGCCCGGCTGCCGGGCGATCCGGCCGAGGGCGGCCCGGCGGGCTACGGGTTCGGCCTGTTCGTGGAGGAGCACCCGGTCCGTGGGCGGATCATCAGCCACAGCGGCGGCTACCCGGGGTTCGGCAGCCACATGCGCTGGCACCCCGAGACCGGGACCGGCGTGATCGTTCTGGCCAACAGCACCTACGCGGCCGCATCCACACTGGCCGCCGACCTGCTCGACGCGGTCCTGCGGCAGGCGGCGCCCGCCCCGGCGGCGGACGGGCGGGCCAGCGCGGGCTACGTGACGAGCCCGGCCAGGCCGTGGCCGGAGACGCTGGCCGCGCAGCAGGAGGTGAACAAGCTCCTGCACACCTGGAACGACGCGCGGGCTGACCGGCTGTTCTCGGAGAACGTCGCCCAGGATGAGCCCTACCCGGAGCGCCGGCGCAAGATCGATGTGATCGTGAAGCGGATCGGAGGGTTCGGCGAGGACAAGAAGCGGCAACCCGAGTTCGACTCGCCCGCACACTGCCGGTGGTGGCTGCGCGGCGACGAGGGGGTGATCCAGGCCGAGCTGAGGCTCACCCCGGAGCGTCATCCGCGGGTCCAGTCGCTCACGCTGGCCGTGCCACCGGCCCCCGACGCGCCGCTGGGACGGGTGCTGGATTCCCTCATCTCCCTGCTGAACTCCGGTGCCCGCGACTGGCCGCGGGCCCTGCCGGTGTCCGGCGATGTGGACACCGCCCTGCTGCTGCGCCAGTTCCGGATGGCGGGCGCCTGGGCCGGCCGGTGCCGGCCGGGCGTCTTCCGGACCGGTAATGGGGAGACGAGCACCACCGTGGAGCTGGAGGGCGAACGGGCCAGGCTGGTCCTCGCGGTCGTGGCGGGCGGCGCGGGCCAGCTGCGGCAGGCCGAGATCATGCTGAGCCCCTGACCTGGCGCGGGACCCTCACCGGGCCGGGGAGGCCATCAGCTGGCTGAGGGTGCGGGCCAGCCAGCGCTCGTAGGCGTCGAGGTCCCATCCGATCATGCGGGTGACCAGCAGGTAGGTTTCGGCCGCGGCCAGGATGCTGGTGGTGTCGATCAGCCAGGCCAGGTCGACGGCGGGGTCGAGCAGCCCGTCCTCGGCCATCCGGGTCCAGAGGAGGGCATGGACGCGGCGGCTTTGCTCACGGCCCTGCTGCCAGAATCCGGCGATTAGCGGCTCGACCGCCGCCGCCTGCTGAGCGACGGCGAACAGGGCCCCGGTGCGCTGCATGATCTGCCGGCCGGCCGCCGCGCTGGCCGCGATCCGCTCGGCCGCGGTGGGAGCGGTCAGCGCGGCCTGCACCCAGTCACGGCCCAGCACGTCCACGGGCTCGGTGTCGCCGACGATGGCCACGTCGACGACCCGCTTGAACAGCGCCGCCTTGGTGCCGAAACGCAGGTAGACGGTCCGCGCCCCGACCTGGGCGCGCCGGGCGACGGCCTCCAGGGTGGTGGCCAGGTAGCCGCCCTCGAGAAACAACTCGGTGGCGGCGGCGAGGATCCGCTGCTCGGTGTGGGCGACCTGGGCCTGCCGCAGCGACGGCAGGGCGTCCGTGGGATTGACATCACCGGTCATATGATGCAGTCTAACTGCATTGAGTGCATCTACACTGCATTTAGGGGGAGAACATGCTAGACGCACCCGCCCTGGCCGGGATCCACCACCTGAAGCTGCCGGTCACCGACCTGGCCCGGTCCCGCGAGTGGTACCAGAGCCGCCTGGGCTACCAGGTCCAGATGGAGTTCGTCGAGCACGGCACGCTGATGGGCTACGCCCTGGCCCACCCGAACGGTGGGCCGCCGCTGGGCCTGCGGCTCAGCCCCGAACGTGCCCGGGCGGCCGCGGGCTTCGACTACTTCGCCATCGGCGTGCCCGACAAGGAGACGATCGACCAGCTCGCCGCCCGGCTGACCATGCTGGGCGAGCAGCACGCCGGGGTGCACTGGGCCAGCATCGGCTGGATCCTGCCCGAGCTGCACGACCCCGACGGCCACGAGGTCCGCTTCTATACCATCGTGCATCACACCGACCTCGCCCCCGGCACGGTCACCACCATCGCCGACCCGCGCGAGAATTCAGAACGGCGCGAGCGCGCCCAGGCCGCCGTGCCCGGGTCCTGACCGCCTCTGTGCCGGTCTGACGGCATCCGCCGCCGGACCAGGGGGCGCACCTCGCGCTGCGGCGGCGAGGGCCGCTACCGTGCAAGTCGTGAGCATGCCGCGCCGGACCACGCTGAGCGCCCGGCTGGCCAGAATGGGGTTCGCCGACCCTGCCCAGGCCGAGCGGCTGACGGGCGGGGACCTCGACCTCGACTCCGGCGACGCCGGGCCGCTGGCGGCGCTCGCCGCCGCGGCCGACCCGGATCTCGCGCTCGCGGCCCTGGCCCGGATGCCCAGGGACACCGAGCTGCTCACCGCCCTCCACCAGGACGCCGACCTGGCCCGGCGGCTGGCCCTGGTGCTCGGGGCCAGCGCCGCGCTCGGCGACCACCTGGCCCGGCACCCGGAAGGCTGGCGGCTCCTGCGCGGCCCGGAGCCGCTGGCCTGCCCGTCCGCCGGGGAGCTGCGCGCCGCGCTGCTGACCGCCGTCGGCGCGGATGCCGCCGCCCCGGAGCCGGTGGCGGCGGGCGGACGGCAGGCCGGGCCGGACGCCGGCCCGGCCGCCGCGCTGCGGGTGGCCTACCGCCAGCGGCTGCTGCACCTGGCCGCCAGGGACCTCACCGGCCAGATGGCGATCGACGACGTGGCCGCCGAGCTGGCCGACCTGGCGGCGGCGGCGCTGGAGGCGGCGCTCGCGATCTCCCGCTCGCGGCTGCCGGCCGGGGCGGTGCCGGGTCGGCTGGCCGTGATCGCGATGGGCAAGTGCGGCGGGCGCGAGCTCAACTACGCCAGCGACGTAGACGTGATCTTCGTCGCCGGGCCGGCCGAGGGCGGTCCGGGTGACGGGAACGGGGCCGCGCTGCAGACGGCCACCCAGCTCGCGGCCGGGATGATCCGGGTGTGCTCGCAGAGCACGCCGGAGGGGATCCTCTTCCCGGTCGACCCGAACCTGCGACCCGAGGGCCGCGACGGCCCGCTGGTCCGGACGCTGGCCAGCCACCGGGCGTACTACGAGCGCTGGGCGAAGACGTGGGAGTTCCAGGCGCTGCTCAAGGCCCGGCCGGTGGCCGGCGATCCCGCGCTCGGCGCCGCCTACGCGCAGGCGTTCACGCCGCTGGTCTGGCAGGCGGCCCAGCGCGACAACTTCGTCGAAGACACCCGTGCGATGCGCCGCCGGGTGATCAGCACCCTGCCCGCGGGCGAGGCCGGCCGCCAGCTCAAGCTCGGTCCCGGCGGGCTGCGCGACATCGAGTTCGCGGTGCAGCTGCTGCAGCTGGTGCACGGCCGCAGCGACGACACTGTCCGCAGCCCGGCCACGCTGCCCGCGCTGGCCGCGCTCGCCGACGGCGGCTACGTGGGCCGCGCCGACGCCGCCAGCCTGGCCGCCGCCTACCGGTTCCTGCGCTCGGTGGAGCACCTGCTCCAGCTGCGTCAGCTGCGCCGCACCCATACCCTGCCCGACGACCCGGCCGTGCTGCGCAGGCTCGGCCGGGCGCTGCGGACCGCGGAGGCGGGCGCGGCCGCCGCCGGCCGGGCGCCCGAGCCGTCGCAGTCGCGGGCCGACCCGGCCGCCGAGCTCACCGCCGCCTGGCGCCAGCATGCCGCCGAGGTCCGGCGGCTGCATGAGAAGCTCTTCTACCGCCCGCTGCTGGAGGCGGTGGCGCGGCTGCCGAGCGAGGCGGCCAGGCTGACGCCGGAGGCCGCGCAGGCCCGGCTGGAGGCGCTGGGCTACGCCGATCCAGCCGGGGCGCTGCGCCATATCGAGGCACTCACCTCCGGCGTCTCCCGCCGGGCGGCGATCCAGCGCACCCTGCTGCCGGTGATGCTCGGCTGGTTCGCCGACGCGGCCAGCCCCGACGCCGGGCTGCTCGGGTTCCATCAGGTCAGCGACGCCCTCGGCAACTCGCCCTGGTACCTGCGGCTGCTGCGCGACGACACCATGGTTGCCCGCCGGATGGCCCGGGTGCTGGCCGCCAGCCGGTATGCGACCGACCTGCTGCTGCGGCAGCCGGAGATGGTGGCCATCCTGGGCGAGGACGCCCAGCTCGCCCCCCACCCGGCCGCCGCCCTGCGGACCGAGGCGGAAGCGGCCGTGCACAGGCATGCCAGCCCGGGAGACGCGGTCGCGGCGGTGCGGGCGCTGCGCCGCCGCGAGCTGCTCCGCACGGCCACCGCCGACCTGCTCGGCCTGTCCACGATCGAGGAGACCGGGGAGGCACTGACCGCCGTGACCGGGGCGGCGGTGAGCGCGGCGCTGCAGGTCGCGGCCAGGACCGCCGAGGCCAGCCAGGGCCCGCTGCCCACCCGGCTGTGCGTGGTGGCGATGGGCCGTTTCGGCGGGCACGAGACCGGCTACGGCAGCGATGCGGACGTGATGTTCGTGCACGATCCGCTGCCGGGCGCCGACGACGAGGAGGCCAGCCGCGCCGCGCACGCGGTCGCCGAGGACCTGCGGGCCCTGCTGGCCCGTCCCGCGCCCGACCCGCCGCTGCTGATCGACCCCGGGCTGCGGCCCGAGGGGAAACAGGGCCCGCTGGTGCGCACCCTGGCCTCCTACCGTGCGTACTACGAGCGCTGGTCGGTGCCCTGGGAGGTCCAGGCGCTGCTGCGGGCCGAGCCGGTCGCCGGTGACCGCCCGCTGGGCGCCCGGGTCACCGCCCTGATTGACGAGTTCCGGTACCCGGTGGGCGGCATCGGCGATGACTTCGCCCGGGAGATAAGGCGCATCAAGGCCCGGATGGAGGCGGAGCGCATGCCCCGGGGGGTCGACCCGGCGCTTCATCTCAAGCTCGGTCCGGGCGGGCTGTCCGACGTCGAGTGGGTGGTGCAGCTGCTCCAGCTCAGGCACGCGCATGCGGTGCCGGAGCTGCGGACGACCCGGACGATGGCCGGCCTGGCCGCGGCGGCCGGGGCGGGGCTGGTGGGGGAGGACGACGCGGCCGCGCTGGCCGCGGGCTGGCGGCTGGCGGCCCGGGTCAGGGACGCGGCGGTCCTGGTCCGGGGCCGTCCTTCGGACATGCTGCCCACCCGCCAGCCCGAACTGGCCGCGGTGGCCTCGGTCCTGGGCTACGCGCCCGAGGCCTACCAGGACCTCGAGCAGGACGACCGGCGGGCGGCCCGGCGCGCCCGGGCCGTCATGGAGCGCCTGTTCTACGGCTGAGCCCTGCCCACCGCCTGACGATCATGGTCACGTCCCCAGCGAC
>DATINY010000074.1:0-9274 GCA_035473755.1 Streptosporangiaceae bacterium | reverse complement strand
TCTCATCGCTCCGGGCAAGCGGATGCTCAGCTCGATGAGCCCGATGATCGTCACGAAGAACGGAAAGCTGTTTATGGTGACCGGCTCACCGGGCGGGCGCCCGCCGCCGTCACCGGTGACGGTAGCTCGTTGGGATCGATCCCGAGCTCCTCGCGGACGTGCATGCCCAGCGCTTCCTCCGGGTTGGTGGAGATCTGCTTGGCCACCTGGCTGGCCAGGTCGGCGTCGATGCCCCGGTGCTGCAGCATGGCGGCCAGTTCCTCCCGCTCGGCGTCGGGGTGGACCTCCAGCTCGTGCCGCTCCTTGCGAACCTCGGCCTCGACCAGCTCGTTCTGCGAGGAGACGGAGACGTATTCGCCGGTGGCCATGGAAAGGGCGCCCGCCGCCAGGCCCGCCAGGCCGGTGAGGATGATGATGTGCTGCGCTCCCCCGCCCCCGCCCACCCCGGCGATCAGGGAGACGTTGGTCACCAGGCCGTCCATGGCCCCGAAGACGGCCGGGCGCAGCCAGCCGCCCGAGACGTCACGATGCTCGTGGCCGGGCGCCTCGCTGTCGGTGCCGCTGGCAGCGGTCATTTTTGATCATCCCTCGGCTCGTGCGCGCCCAGGGGGGTGGGATACGGGTGCGCGACGGAACGGCAGCTGGGCACGCGGAAGAAAACGCGGACAGGGGAGAACCAGCCTCCGGCTGTCCATTATTCCCGGCGTGGCCGGCGCCGAACCGGATCGGCGGTGACCGGGCTCCGGGCCACCGTGGCGGGAACGGGTGGCCGGCCTGACCATGCTGGCGTTGGCCCAGATATCGTCCTCGTGCAGCACGATTCCCGCGTTTTCGCACCCAGGAGGCCCAGATGCTCATCGGCGAGAGCTACATCGGCCAGGGCGCCGAGGCCGCGCACGTCAACACGGTCCTCGGCGAGCGCACCGGGCCGGTGGGCGTCGCATGGGCGACCGCGCTGGCCACGCCCAGCGCCGGGCACGCGCCGTTCGTCGCCGTGGTGATCCCGGGGATCCCGGTCAAGCCGATGACGCTGTTCGTCAACAAGGCCGCCATCGCGGGTGACGAACACGGGACCCTCACCTGGGGGGCGGCGCAGGCCGGCGTGGCCGGGGGCGTCGCCGATGCGGTGAGCGAGGGGATCATCAGCGAGGCCGACGCCGATCAGAGCCTGATCATCGCCGCGGTATGGGTCAATCCCGCCGCCCGGGACGCCGACCTGGTCTACGCGAACAACCGGACCGCGACCAGGGAGGCGCTGCGCGCGGGGGTCGGGGGCGTGCCGCGCGTGGCCGAGGTGCTCGTCGCGAGCAACCGCCCGTTCAACCCCTTCTACTCAGCGCCTCGCGGCGGCCAGGAGCCCGCCGGCAGTGGGGCGGATGAAGCTGGCCAGGAGCCTCCGGGCGATGGCGCGGACGGAGCTGGCCAGGAGTCTAGGAGCGATGGCGCGGACGGAGGCAGCCAGGAGCCCGCGGGCGGCGGAGCGGATGAAGGCGGCCAGCCCCGGGCATCGGAGCCACAGTGAAGATCTCAGAGCCACAATGAAGATCACCGCCATCCGGCTGGACCGGATGCGGCTTCCGCTGGACCCGCCGTTCCGCGCGGCATGGGACCCGGTCCCGCGGCGGCATTTCGACGCCACCCTGGTCCGCGTCGAGACCGACGAGGGCATCACGGGGTTCGGCTCCGGCGACACCATGGACGGATTCGGCGCCTTCGCGGACCTCTTTGTCGGCCGCGACCCCCGCGAGATCGCCCGCCACGTGCTGACGATCGAGACGATCAACTTCCACGCCGGCCGCTACTGGCCGCTGGAGGCGGCCCTGTGGGACATCATCGGCCAGGCCGCCGGGCAGCCGGTGTCCGCCCTGTTCGGGGCGGCGGGCACGCGGCTCCCGGCGTACGCGTCGTTCGGGGAGCTGAAGAGCCCGGCCGAGCGGGCCGACGCGGTGCTCGCCGCCCAGGCGGCGGGCTTCCGGGCGGTGAAGATCCGGATCGACCGGGCCGACGTCGCGGCGGGGCTGGCCGCCGTCCGGGCCGCGCGCACGGCGGCCGGCGACGGCATCGAGATCATGGTCGACCTCAACCAGGGGTGGCGGATGGCCGGCGACATCTCGCCCGCGCTGGACGTGGCCGCCGTGCGGCGGCTGGCCCGCGAGCTGGCTGAGCTTGGCGTGCTGTGGCTGGAAGAACCGCTGCCCGCCGGTGACCTGGCCGGCATGCGCATGCTCAGGGAACAGACGGGGATCCGCGTCGCGGGGGGTGAGATGGCCCGTACCCCGGCCGAGCTGCTGGATGCCATCTCCGCGGGCGCGCTCGACGTCGTGCAGCCCGATGTCGTCCTGGCCACCGGCATGCTCCGGGCCCGGACCGTCGCCGAGTTCGCCCAGCTGCGGTACCGCTGGTTCACGCCGCACACCTGGACGAACGGGCTCGGCCTGCTGGCCAACCTGCACGTGGCGGCGGGCGTCGGCGGGGGACCCTACGTCGAGTTCCCTTACGACCCGCCCGGCTGGACCGAGAGCCGCCGCGATTTCTTCCTGGCCCAGCCGGTGCTCGTCGACTCCAGCGGGTTCCTCACCGTGCCCGCGCAGCCCGGGCTCGGCGTGGCTATTGACGAATCCGCGGTGAGCCGCTGGGCTCTGCCTTAACAGCAGCGCCGGACATACCGCCCATTTCCGCCACCGGGATCATCCCGCCGCCCGCCTGGAGGGATCATGAAAGTCGGCTTCATCGGCCTCGGCCACATGGGCGCACCGATGAGCAGGAACGTCCTGGCCGCCGGCCATGAACTGGTGGTCCACGACGTGCGCCCGGACGCCGCCGCGGGCCTGCTGGCGGCCGGCGCCTCGTGGGCGGGATCGCCCCGCGAGGCCGGCGCGGATCGCGACGCCGTCATCACCATGCTGCCGGGGCCCACCCAGGTGGAGGAGGTCCTGCTCGGGCCCGGTGGCCTGCTCGCCGGGCTGGCCGCCGGCGCCACCTGGATCGATATGTCCACCAGTGTCCCGGCGGTGGCCGACAAGGTGCGGGCCGCCGCGGGCCCCGGCCACCCGGTCCTGGATGCGCCCGTCGCCGGCGGGATAACCGGCGCCACGGACGGCACGCTGCAGATCTTCGTCGGCGGGGCCACCGAGGACTATCTGCGGTTCCGGCCGCTGCTGGAGGTCATGGGGGACCGGGAACGGATCCTGCATGTTGGGGGGCACGGCGCCGGGTACACCGTCAAGCTGATGCTCAACCTGCTCTGGTTCGCCTCCGTCACGTTGACCGCCGAGGTGCTGACCATCGGGGTCAGGGCCGGTGTTGACGTGGCGACGCTCCGCCGGTCGCTGCTGACGAGCGCGGCCGCCAGTCATTTCCTCGAACACGACGTGCTGAGCGTGCTGGAGCGCGGCGACTTCGACGACTCCTTCGCGCTCGCGCTCGCCTGCAAGGACCTGGGGCTCGCGGTCGATCTCGCCCGGCAGACGGGCGTCCCGGCCGAGATGAGCGCGATGGTCGAGCAGATCTACCGGCGGGCGCGTGCCCAGTACGGCGATGCGGGCGGGCAACTGCTCCCGATCAAGCTGCTCGAGGACCTCACTTCCACCCAGCTCCGTCTGTCGTCCCAGCAGGAGTGACCATGCTTCCCCCGCTAGCTGGCGCAAGGTTTGTGCTCACCCCCATGCCCGCCGCGCACTTCGGCGCGGGCACTGCGAGCGAGCTTCCTGGGGCGGTGCGCGGGACCGGCAGTGCCGCGGCCGTCATCGTCACCGACCCGGCGCTGGCCGGCACGCCGGTCGTCGCCCGGGTACGAGACGTGCTCGCCACCGGTGGGATGACGACGGGCGTGTTCGCGGGGGTGCGGCCGAATCCCAGCACCGACGACGTGGCAGCCGGGGCCGACGTGGTGGCCGAACTGGCGGCGGAGGCCGGCCCGGTGGCGGTGGTGGCGGTCGGTGGTGGGTCTGCGATCGACGCGGCGAAAGGCATCGCGCTGGCCGCCGTGAACCCGCAGCGGGGCCGGGACCTTGACTATCGCCGCGACTTCACACGCCCGGCGCTGCCGATCGTAGCGGTGCCGACCACAGCGGGCACCGGGGCAGAGACGAACGCGTTCGGGGTGGTGACCGACCCGTTGACGCGGCGGAAGTTCTACGTGGGCCACGCCAGCTCGCGGCCGGCGGCGGCGATCCTCGACCCTGATCTCACGGTCGGCCTGCCGCCCGGGGGGACGGCCGCCACCGGGATGGACGCCCTGACCCACGCGCTGGAGTCCTGCATGTCCAAGCGGGCCAATCCCTGGTCGGACGGCATCGCCCTGCAGGTTGTGCGGATGATCGCGGCCCACCTGCCGCGGGCCGTCGCCGACGGCGGCGACCGTGAGGCGCGATCCCAGATGCTGCTCGCCTCCCACCTGGCTGGGGTGGGCATGGCCAGCACCGGGCTTGGCATCTGCCACGCCATCGGCCACGCGCTCGGCGGGCGGTTCGACATCGCCCACGGCGTGGCGCTGACCATGGTGCTGCCGGGGGTGCTCCGGTTCAACCTCCCGGCCTGCGGGGAGCGCCTCGCCGCGGTGGCGTTCGCCCTCGGCGCCGGGGACACCGCGCGCGACACCGGGTGGAACGCGGACGCGGCGATCGACGCGGTCGCCACGCTGGCTGACACGGTCGGGATGACCCACCGGCTGCCCGACTTCGGGATCACCGCCGCCGACTTCGACGGCATCGCCGCGGACGCCCTCGACGATGAGGTGCTGGCCAACACGCCGCGCCCGCCGGCCGGGGCCGACATCCGGGCCATCCTCACCGGCGCGCTACACGGCACCGGCCGGGTCCCGCCCACCCGGGCCGCCGGACCGCGACCGGGCGGGGGATGATGAATCCCTCGGGCCCGGTGATCCGTCAGGTCGTTAAGGCTGGTGGCGCCGTCGGCCTGACGACCGAGCCGATGAGAGCTGACCCGATGAGGAGCCACCGATGACCGCCACCCCCGCCGGCGGGGCCGCCTCCGGCCCGCGCCCGGTCCGCGCCCCCCGGGGCACCACATTGACCTGCCGGGGCTGGCCGCAGGAGGCGGCCATGCGGATGCTCATGAACAACCTCGACCCCGAGGTGGCCGAACATCCCGACCAGCTCATCGTCTACGGCGGCTCGGGCCGCGCGGCCCGCAGCTGGCCCGCGTACGACGCGATCGTCGGATCCCTGCAGAGCCTGGCCGGGGACGAGACGCTGCTGGTGCAGTCGGGCAAGCCGGTGGGGGTGATGCGCACCCACGAGTGGGCGCCGCGGGTGCTGATCGCGAACTCGCTGCTGGTGCCGCAGTGGGCCACCTGGGACGAGTTCCGGCGGCTGGAGTCGCTGGGGCTGACCATGTTCGGCCAGATGACCGCCGGGTCGTGGATCTACATCGGCACCCAGGGCATCCTGCAGGGCACGTACGAGACGTTCGCCGCGGTCGCCGCGAAGCGCTTCGGCGGCACGCTGGCCGGGACGATCACGCTGACCGCGGGGCTGGGCGGCATGGGCGGCGCGCAGCCGCTGGCGGTGACGATGAACGGCGGGGTCGCGATCTGCGTGGACTGCGACCCGTCGCGGATCGCCCGCCGGATCGAGTACGGCTACTGCGACGTGGCCGCCGACGATGTCGGCGACGCGCTGCGCCGGGCGGAGGCGGCCGCCAGCGCGGGCGAGGCGCTGTCGATCGGGCTGCTCGGCAACGCCGCCGATATCCTGCCGGCGCTGCTCGCCCAGGGCGCGCCGATCAACGTGGTGACCGACCAGACCTCGGCCCACGACCCGCTCACCTACCTGCCGCGCGGGGTCGCGTTCGAGGACATGCCGGCGCTGCGGGCCGAGGACCCGGCCGGGTTCACCGCCCGGGCCCGGGAGTCGATGGCCGCGCACGTGGAGGCCATGGTCGGGTTCCAGGACGCGGGCGCGGAGGTGTTCGACTACGGCAACTCGATCCGCGGCGAGGCCGAGCTGGCCGGGTACACCCGCGCGTTCGCGTTCCCCGGGTTCGTGCCCGCCTACAGCCGGCCGCTGTTCTGCGAGGGCAAGGGGCCGTTCCGGTGGGCGGCACTGTCAGGGGAGGCGGCCGACATCGCGGCCACCGACGCCGCCATCCTGGACCTGTTCCCCGGGAACGAGGCGCTCGCCCGGTGGATCCGGATGGCCCAGGAGAAGGTGCACTTCCAGGGGCTGCCGGCCCGGATCTGCTGGCTCGGGTACGGCGAGCGGCACCAGGCCGGCGTGCGCTTCAACGAGCTGGTGGCCCGCGGGGAGATCGCGGCGCCGATCGTGATCGGCCGCGACCACCTCGACTGCGGGTCGGTCGCCTCCCCCTACCGGGAGACCGAGGCGATGGCGGACGGCTCGGACGCGATAGCCGACTGGCCGATCCTGAACGCGCTGGTCAACACGGCCTCCGGCGCGTCCTGGGTGAGCGTCCACCACGGCGGTGGGGTGGGCATCGGGCGCTCGATCCACGCCGGGCAGGTGTGCGTCGCCGACGGCACCCCGCTGGCCGCGGAGAAGCTGGAACGCGTCCTCACCAACGACCCGGGCATGGGCGTGATCCGGCACGTGGACGCCGGCTACGAGGAGGCGGCCGAGGTGGCGGCCGAGCGCGGGGTCCGGGTGCCGATGAGCGAGGGCTCGGGCCAGGGGGCATGATGGCGCCGTGAGTTTCGCCGCCCTCTGGGAGTCGCTGCTGCCGATCGGCCGTGACGGGCTCTCCGGCGGGTACCGGCGGTTCTCCTGGACGCCGGAGGACGCCGCGTGCCGGGCCTGGTTCACCCAGGCGGCGGCAGAGCGAGACCTTCGGGTGCTCACCGACAACAACGGCAATCTCTGGGCGTGGTGGGACCCGCCCGGGTGGCCCGGGCCCGGCGCGCCGGGCGGCACCAAGGCGGTCGTGACCGGTAGTCACCTGGACTCGGTACCGGACGGGGGCGCCTTCGACGGCCCGCTCGGCGTTGTTTCCGCGTTTGCCGCGGTCGACCTGCTGCGGGAGCGGGGGTGCCTGCCGGTCCGCCCGCTGGGGATCGCAGCGTTCAGCGAGGAGGAGGGGGGCCGGTTCGGGATCGCCTGCCTGGGCAGCCGGCTGCTGGCCGGCGCCATCGAGCCCGGGCGGGCCCGGGCGCTGGCCGATACCGCGGGGGTGACGCTGGCCGAGGCGATGGCGGCGGCCGGGCATGACCCGGACGGCATCGGGCCCGACGACGGCCTGCTCGCGGCCATCGGCGCCTACGTGGAACTGCACATCGAGCAGGGACGGGCGCTGGCGGACCTGGACGCGGTGATCGCGATCGGCGAGCAGATCTGGCCGCACGGGCGCTGGCGGCTCGACTTCACCGGCCGGCCCGACCATGCCGGCACGGCCACCCTCGCCGACCGGCATGACCCGATGCTGCCCTTCGCCGCCGCGGTGCTCGCCGCCCGGCAGGCCGCGGCCTCGCACGGCGCGCGCGCCACGGTCGGCAAGGTGACCGCCGAGCCGGGCGCGGTCAACGCGGTCAGCGCGCGGGTGAGCGCCTGGCTGGACGCCCGCGCCCCGGACGAGCGGACCCTGCAGGCGGTGGTCGGTGACGTGCTGGCGGCCGCGCGGGAGGCGGCGGCCGTCCACCGGGTGGATCTGGCGGCCGGCCCCGAGTCGGTCACGCCGGCCGTGGTGTTCGACCAGGGCCTGCGCGAGAGGCTGGCGTCGTCGCTGGCGGAGCAGGACATCCCGGCGCCGCTGCTGCCGACCGGCGCTGGCCACGACGCGGGAGTGCTGGCGGCGCGGGTGCCGACGGCGATGCTGTTCGTGCGCAACCCGACCGGGGTCTCGCACTCGCCCGCCGAGCACGCCGAGCCGGCCGACTGCGCGGCCGGGGTGCGGGCGCTCGCCACCGTGCTGGAGGATCTGGCATGCCACTGACCGGGGACGGGGTGCGGCGGTGGCATGCCGACCTGGCCTGGCTGCCGGCCGGAGGGGTGCGGCCGGGCGTGCTCATCGAGGCGGCCGGTGAGCGCTTCGTCTCGGTGCGGCCGGATGTCCGCCCGGGCGAGGTCCCCGTGGGCACGGTACGGCTGCCCGGGCTCACCCTGCCGGGCCTGGCCAACGCCCATTCCCATGCGTTCCACCGCGCCCTCCGCGGCGCCGCACAGGCCGGGCAGGGAACGTTCTGGACCTGGCGGGAGCGGATGTACCAGGTGGCCGCGCGGCTGGAGCCGGACAGCTACCTGGCGCTGGCCCGGGCCGTGTTTGCGGAAATGGCCATGGCCGGGATCGCCTGCGTGGGCGAGTTCCACTACCTGCATCACGCCGCGGGCGGCGTCCCTTACGCGGACCCGAACCAGATGGGGCGGGCGCTGATCGAGGCGGCGGCACAGGCCGGGGTGCGGATCACCCTGATCGACACCTGCTACCTGTCCGGCGGGCTGGGCAACGACGGTTCCCCCGAGCCGCTGGCCGGCCCGCAGCTGCGGTTCGGCGACGGCGACAGCGAGCGGTGGGCACAGCGGGTCCACGCGCTCGGGGCCGATCAGCACGGCATGCTGGCCGCGCACGCCAGGCTGGGGGTGGCGATCCATTCCGTTCGCGCGGTGCCGCCGGGCCAGATGCACCCGGTCATCGCCTGCTCGCACGCCTACGGGGCGCCGCTGCACGCCCACCTGTCCGAGCAGATCGCCGAGAACCAGGCCTGCCTGGCCGCGCACGGGGTAACGCCCGCGCAGCTGCTCGACCGGGTCGGGGCGCTCGGGCCCCGTACCACCGTGGTGCACGCGACGCATCTCACGGGGGGCGACATCGAGGAGCTGGGCGGGAGCCGCACCGTGGTGTGCATGTGCCCGACCACCGAGGCGGATCTGGCCGATGGCGTCGGGCCGGCCCGGGCGCTCGCCTCCGCGGGCTCCCCGCTGAGCCTGGGCAGCGACAGCCACGCCGTGATCGACCTGCTGGAAGAGGCGCGGCGGGTGGAGCTGGGGGAACGGCTCATCACCGGGCAGCGCGGCAGTTTCACCGCCACGGCGCTGGCCCGGGCGGCGACCGTGGCCGGGCATGCCTGCCTGGGCTGGCCGGAGGCGGGGGAGATCGCCCCCGGGGCACTCGCCGACCTGGTAACGGTGGCGCTGGATACCCCGAGGCTGGCCGGTGTGTCCGAGGCCACCGCGCTGGAATCGGTGATCTTCGCCGGAACGGCGGCGGACGTGCGCGGCGTGGTGGTCGGCGGGCGGGACGTGGTGCGCGACGGCCGTCACCTGCTGGTCGACGTCCCGGCCGCCCTGGACGACGCGATCCGCCC
>DATINY010000073.1:0-3560 GCA_035473755.1 Streptosporangiaceae bacterium | reverse complement strand
CCTTCGCCGCGCGCTTCGCCATCCCGACGATCCCGGCGGCCAGCCCGTCCAGGCCGTCGATGAAGTTGACCGCGTTGATGGTGATCACCACGACCAGGATGGTGACGGCGATCTGCTGGTCGCTGGTGAGGCCCAGCGTGGTCCCGTGGGGTGCGGGCAGCCAGGTCACCTCGGCGCCGCTCCAGACCAGGATCACGCCCGCCGCCACCTGCCCGGCCAGCTTGCTGATCGCGCCCATGCCCCAGCGGTCATCGACGAAGCCCATGACCACGACCAGGCCCCCGGCCAGTAGCAGGCCCCTGGCCATGTTCGTGTCCGCGAACACGCTGTTCAGGGAGGGCAGTTGGCTTGCCACCACCAGCGCGGCGGCCAGCCCCGCGTACATGGCGAACCCCCCGAGCAGGGGTGTCGGGACCACGTGAACGTCCCGGTCGCGGGCGGCGTGCATCGCGCCGACCGCGATCGCGAATCGCCGCACGAGCGGCGTTAGCACATAGGTGACGGCTGCGGCCACCAGCAAGGTCAGAACGTATTCACGCATCGCCTCACCACGGCCCGGCTGGGTCTGCGTGCATCAGGGTCCACTTTAGGACACCCCGGCCCAAGCCGCGCGCATGTGGTCACGCCGCTTGTGATCACGGGCCGCCTCTCACCTGTCAACATCCCGGTCTGGCCGGGCGGTTCCCGGCCAGCGGTCCCCTACTCGGCCCCGCCGCCGGGCGCGGCGCCGCCGTCCACTGCGCCGTCCGCCACGGCGCCGTCCGCCACTGCGCCGCCGGCCACGGCGCCGTCCGCCACTGCGCCGTCGGCCACGGCGCCGTCCGCCGCAGCGCCGGTCGCCGCCACGCCGCTGTCGTCCTCCATCCACTCATCGTCGACGGCCAGGGTGACGACCTCGCGAAGGCGCGCAATGGAGATCACCCCGCGCCGCAGCAGCTTGGGAACGGCGCCGGTCAGGTCCACGATCGTGGACGGCACGTCGGCGGAGCAGGGCCCGCCGTCCAGGTACACCGCGACCGCCTCGCCCAGCTGGGCCTCCGCGTCGGCGGCGGTGGTCGCCGGTGGGGCGCCCGAGCGGTTGGCGCTGCTCACCGCCAGCGGGCCCGTCTCCTTCAGCAGCTCGAGCGCGATCTCGTGCAGGGGCATCCGGACCGCGACCGTGCCCTTGGTGTCCCCCAGATCCCAGATCAGGTTCCGGTTGGCCCGCAGCACCAGGGTGAGAGGACCCGGCCAGAACTCGTCGATGAGGTCCTTGCCGGAGGCACTCAGGTCCTCGACCAGTGCGGTGGCCGCGCGCACGGTGCCGACCAGCACCGGCGGGGGCATCTGGCGGTCCCGCCCCTTGGCCGTGAGCAGCCCCGTCACGGCGGGCGGCGAGAACGCGTCCGCGGCCAGCCCGTACACGGTGTCCGTCGGTATCACGGCCAGATCGCCCTTGCGCAGCGAGGCGGCTGCCTCGGCCAGGCCCGTCACCCGCTGCGCCGCGTCGGTGCAGTCATACCGTGCGCTCATGCCAGCCCATCTTTCCATTGAATTCTTTGTGCCCCTCGCGGGCGCTCGGCCCCGCCGGGCCGGGCTTGGTCGTCCCAGAGGCACGCAAGCTTCCGGTGCCCGTGCGCTGCGCGGGCATCAGCTTGCCACGCTTTCGGGCTCGGAGTCGGCGAACCGGGCGGTGACGAAACGGTCCCGCCCGGCCAGGTCTTTGTGGTTGCGGGTATCCCGCCAGCCCCGCTCCTCCGCGAATATCCAGTAGACCGCCGCGCCCTGCGGCGCGCCGTGCTCCACCGCCACCAGCCCGCCGGGCCGCAGCAGCCGCCGCGCGGCCTCCTCGATGACCCGGACGGCGTCCAGCCCGTCCTCGCCGCCCCAGAGCGCGCCGGCCGGGTCGTACTCGGCGACCTCGGGCGGGACGGTGGCACCGACCGGTATGTACGGCGGGTTGCTGATCACCAGATCCACGGCACTGCCCAGCAACGGCAGGGCGCCGGCGAAGTCACTGGCGTCGAGGGTTACCCGGCCACGGGTGTGCGGGGCGCTGTCCGCCCACCGCGCGATGTTGCCCTGTGCCCACTGCCGGGCCAGCGGGTCGGCCTCCACCGCGTGCACCCGCGCCCGCGGCACCTCCTGCGCGATCGACAGCGCGATCGCCGCGCTGCCGGTGCCCAGATCCGCCACCACCGGCTCGGCCACGTCCATGTCCCTGAGCTCATCGATCGCCCAGCCGGTCATGACCTCGGTCTCCGGACGGGGCACGAACACCCCCGGCCCTACCTGGAGTTCCAGGTAACGGAAATAAGCAAGGCCGGTGATGTGCTGGAGCGGCTCCCGCGCCTCCCGGCGGGCGACCTCGTTCCAGAACCGCGGGTCGAAGTCGCCGTCGGGCACCAGCTGCAGCTCGCCGCGGCCGACCCCGTGCACGTGCGCGGCGATTATCTCGGCGTCCGCGCGTGGCGAGTCGACCCCCGCCTCGGCCAGCCGGGCCGTGGCGGCGGCGATCTCGTCCAGCAGCAGCGTCATCGGCTGGACCGGTCGCCCTCCGCCAGCGCCCTGATGACCGCGTCCAGGTCACCATCCAGCACCTGGTCGAGGTTGTGGGCCTTGTAGCCGACCCGGTGATCGGAAACGCGGTTCTCGGGGAAGTTGTAGGTACGCACCCGCTGGGAGCGGTCCACGGTCCGGACCTGGCTGCGGCGCTCGGCCGCCGCCTGGGCCTCCGCGTCCGCCTGCGCCTGGGCGAGCAGCCGGGCGCGCAGGATCCGCAGCGCCTGCTCCTTGTTCTGCAGCTGGCTTTTCTCGTTCTGGACGGAGACCACGATCCCGGTCGGCTGGTGGGTGATGCGGACCGCCGAGTCGGTGGTGTTCACGCTCTGGCCGCCGGGCCCAGACGAGCGGAACACGTCGATCCGCAGGTCGGCGGGATCGATGGTGACTTCCACCGGGTCGGCCTCCGGCATCACCAGCACCCCGGCCGCGGACGTGTGGATGCGGCCCTGGGATTCGGTCACCGGCACCCGCTGTACCCGGTGCACGCCGCCCTCGTATTTCAGGCTGGCCCACACGCCGTCGGTCCCCGCCCTCGGCGCCTTGACCGCCACGGTCGCGTCCTTGTACCCGCCCAGGCCGGTCGTGGTGGCGCCGAGTACCTCCGTCTTCCAGCCCCGGCGCTCCGCATAGCGCAGATACATGCGCAGCAGGTCACCGGCGAACAGGGCAGACTCCTCGCCGCCCTCCCCCGCCTTCACCTCGAGGATGACGTCCTTGCCGTCACTGGCATCGCGCGGAATGAGCAGGTCCCGCAGCCGCTGCTCGAGCCCGGCGCGGTGCTCGGCGATCTGCTCGGCCTCGGCCGCGAAGGAGGCGTCCTCGCCGCCGAGCTCGCGAGCCGCCTCCTCGTCGGCGGCCGCCCGCTGCCACTCCCGGTAGGTGTTCATGATGGGCGTGAGCTCGCCGTAGCGGCGCCCGAGCGCCCGCGACCGCTCGGGGTCGGAGTGCACGGCGGCATCGGCGAGGTCGTGCTCCACCTGGGAATACTCCTCTGCCAGTTCAGCGAGCCGCTCGAA
>DATINY010000072.1:0-10584 GCA_035473755.1 Streptosporangiaceae bacterium | reverse complement strand
GCGGTCGCTCGCGCGGGCGACCGGGACCAGGTGGCGGCCGATGGCGCGACTGGCGATCACGCTCGCGTGCGGTGACTACGACCGCACCGGCGGCGATCCCCGCCCTGCCCGAGGGCGTGGAGGTCACCGGCTGCCCGGAGGGCCGCACGCTGGCGGAGATGCTCGTCACCGGCGAGCTCGACGCCCTCTACACGCCGCGGGTTCCCCGTCCCTACCTGGCGGGCGATCCGCGGGTGCGGCGCCTCTTCCCGGACGCGCGCGCGGCCGAGGAGAGCTACTACCGCCAGACCCAGATCTTCCCGATCATGCACGTCGTCGCCATCAGGCGGGAGGTGTACCAGCGCAGCCGCTGGCTGGCCCGCTCGCTGGTGAAGGCCTTCGCGCAGGCGCGTGACCTGGCATTCAGCGGGCTCGATGAGACCGCCTCCCTGCCGTACGTCCTGCCCTGGGTCTACCAGGAGATCGGCCGGGTCCGGGCGCTGATGGGCGACAACTACTGGTCATACGGCCTCACCACGGCCAACCGGATCGTGCTGGGCACCTTCCTCCGTTACGCACGCGAGCAGGGGCTGGCCAAAGACGACATCGAGCCGGGGGACCTGTTCGCCCCCGAGACCCGCGACGCGCTGGCGATCTGAGATGACCGCCCGCACCGAGCCCGAAGTTGCCAGCCCGGCACCGGCGGCGGCCTGGCGGCTCCCGGCAGCCACCTAACCCAGTCATTCCAGGAGTTGCCATGTCAGCAGGGAAATACCGCACCCGGCGGGTTGCAACGCTCGGTGCCAGGGCAGGGCTCCTCAGCGGGGCCGTGGGCCTGGCCCTGGCCGCCTGTGCCAGCGGCGCCTCGTCCACCGGCGCCTCGTCCACCGGCGGGTCGTCCGCAGGCGGGTCGAGCCCGCTCGAGATCGCCGCGTTCAGCCCGTTCACCGGGCCGAACGCGCCCTACGGCTACTTCCAGTACACCGGGTGCGTCGCCGCCGTGCACGCCATCAACGCGGCGGGCGGGGTGATGGGCCACGACCTGAACTGCACCATCGTCGACAACCGCGGCGAGCCCGCCGACGCCGTCCCGGCGGCCAACAACATGCTCGCGAACTCGACCCACCTGGTCGGGATCGTGGACGGCGACAGCGGCCTGATGTCGGCCACGGTCCCGCTGTTCAACCAGGCCCACGTGCCGGACGTGTCGGCCGGCGGGGACGTGCAGTTCGACAAGAACCCCTATCCCTACTTCTGGCGGACCACGCCGGGCGACGACGTGGCGGGGTACACGCTCGCCGCCTACGTCAAGTTCGCCACCGGCTTCACCCGGGTGGCGGCGGTCTTCGGCAACGACCAGGCCGCGCAGGGCAACGTGCCGGGCCTGACGGCCGGGGCCAGGCACCTGGGCCTGAACATCGTCGCCAACGAGGCCATCGCGCTCGACCAGACCACCTACGAGACCGAGGTGCAGAAGCTCATCGCCGCCCATCCCCAGGTGATCGTCACCGAGTCCGACCCGCAGACCGCCGGCGTGCTGCTCGGGAACCTGAAGCAGGCGGGCTGGAACGGGCCGATCGTCGGCACCTCGGGCACGCTCGGCACCGACTACGACAAGGCGGCGATCGCCGCGCTCGGCAAGACGGCCTATGAGTCGCGCTTCGTGCGGGTCATCTCCTACGCGCAGCAGTCAGGCATCGCATGGCAGGCGTGGAAGGGCGCGCTGCTCGCATCGGGCAAGCTGGTGAAGAACCCGGCCAGCGACGAGACCGCCTTCTACGCGGAGCTGCCCTACGACCACACCACCATGATCGCTCTGGCGATGCTGGCGGCGCACAGCACGGACCCGGTCACGTTCAACCCCTACATCGGGAAGATCACGCAGGGCACGGCCGTCGTGCACACCTTCGCCCAGGGCAAGGCCGCGCTCGCCGCGGGCAAGACGATCGACTACGTGGGGGTCACCGGGCAGGTCTCCTTCGACAAGTTCCACAACTCGGGCGGGCTGTGGGCGGCGGAGAACCCGGTGACGAACCTGCCGGAGAAGCTGGTCTCGGCCAGGGACATCGCCGTCGCCGAGGGGCACTAGGCCATGCGCCGGGACCGTGATCAGGCGGCCTGAGGGCGGCCGCTGGGCCGGAGGCCCCCCATGACCCTCCTGCTCAGCGTCCTCATCTTCGGCATCTACAGCGCCGCGCTGCTCGCGATCGGCGCGGTCGGGTTCACCCTGCAGTTCGGCGTGACCAACGTGCTGAACCTCGCGTACGGGTCGATCCTCACCGCCTGCATCTTCGCCGAGTACGGCGTGACGGGCCGCAGCACCAACATCTGGGTGGCAATGGCCGTCGGCGCGGCGGCCGGCGCGCTGCTGTCGCTGCTCATCGGCCATGTCGTGGTCGGCGCGTTCATCCGCCGCGGCGCCACCGGGTTCGGGATCGCCATGGTGACCATCGCGATCAGCCTGATGGTGCAGTTCAGCCTGGAGGCCATCCAGGGGCCGTACATCCTCGCGTACAGCGCCAGCACCCACGCCACGATGGACATCGGGGGCGTCGTCCTGAGCAGCGGCCAGCTGACGACGATCGTCGTGGCCGTGCTGGCGATGCTGGCGGTCCACCTGC
The DNA here is from genome assembly GCA_035473755.1 of Streptosporangiaceae bacterium. Lineage (GTDB taxonomy): Bacteria > Actinomycetota > Actinomycetes > Streptosporangiales > Streptosporangiaceae > UBA9676. The sequence goes on along the minus strand of DATINY010000072.1, from coordinate 7,984 downwards.
TGCTGCGGGCGACCCGGCTCGGCCTGGCCATGCGGGCGACCGCGGCCGACGCCTCGCTCACCCGCAGCTGCGGGGTCTCCCCGGCCCGGACGAGGGTGGTGGCGTGGCTGGTCTCGGGCGCGCTCTGCGGCCTGTGCGGGGTGCTGCTCGGCCTCGGCGAGGGCTCCTTCTCCGCCACGACCGGGAGCGACTTCTTCATCACGCTCGCGGCGGCGGCGGTGCTGGGCGGCATCGGCCAGCCCTACGGGGCGATGCTCGGCGCGCTGATCATCGGCATCGTCGGCCAGGCCGCCGCGGCCGTGATCTCACCTTCATACAAAACGATCGCCGCGTGGATCATCCTGATCGCCGTGCTGCTGCTGCGGCCGCAGGGCATCCTGGCCGAGTACGCCGCCGGGCGGGAGCTGGTCGCGTGAGCGCGGGACTGCTCTACTACCTGAGCGGGCTGGCCATCCTGCTCGGCATCAACCTCATCGCCATCTGGGGGCTCGACCTCCAGTTCGGGCTGGCGGGCATCAACAACTTCGCGTACGTGGTGTTCCAGGCGGCCGGCGGTTACGCCGCGGCGCTCGTCGCGCTCAAGCCGGCCCGCGCGTACGGGAGCTTCGAGACCTACGTCGGCGGGTTCAACCTGCCGTTCCCGCTGCCGCTGATCGCCGCCACGCTGACCGGCGCCCTGCTCGCGGTGCCGATCGGGCTGATCGCCATGCGGCGGCTGCGCGCGGACTACCAGGCGATGGCGATGCTCGTCCTCTCGCTCATCGCGACCGGCGTGGCGAACGCCCAGACGGGGCTGGTCAACGGCCCGACCGGGCTCGCGCTGATCCCCCGCCCGCTGGCCGGGACGCTGGCCGTCTCACCACTGGGCTACAACTGGATCTTCCTCGGCCTCACGGCCGTCTGCTGCGCCCTCGCCTGGTGGGTGGCCCGCGGGATCTCCCGCTCGCCGTTCGGCCGCCTGCTGCGCGCGGTGCGCGAAAGCGAGAGCGCGGTCGCGGCGCTCGGGCGGAATCCGGACATGCTGCGGATGAGGGTGCTGATCGCGGGGGGCGCGCTGGCCGGCCTGAGCGGCGGGCTGCTCGTCGAGTACGTGACCGCCTGGGGCCCCGCGAGCTGGCTGTACCCGGAGACGTTCCTGTTCTTCACCGCGCTGATCGTCGGGGGCAAGGGTAACCTCGCGGGCGGCGCGCTCGGCGCGTTCCTCGTCCCCATCGTGATCATCGAGGCGACGCGGCACCTGCCGGCCTTCGGTTACCCCGGGCTGATCGACTCCCTGGACTGGGTGGTGATCGGCGCCTGCCTGCTCGTCTTCCTCTGGTTCCGCCCGAACGGCCTGCTCCCCGAGCGCAAGCGGGTGCCCGGCCGGCCCGGCGGCGAACCGGCCGGGCCGGGCGTGCGGGCAGCGCTCGCCGGGTGGCGGGCGGGGCCGCGGTGACGCAGGAGCCCGGGGCGGCAGCGACGCCGGCCGTGGCCCAGGCGCCGGCCGTGGCCCAGGCGGCGGGCGCGGCCCGGGATCCGGCAGCCGCCCAGCACCCGGCCCGGGATCCGGCAGCCGCCCAGCATCGGGCCCAAGATCCGGCCACGGCCCAGGACCCGGCGCCCGCCCAGGACCCGGCCACGCTCCTGCACGTGGAGGGCCTCGCGTGCCACTTCGGCGGCGTGCACGCCGTCCAGGACGCGACCTTTCTGGTGCGCCGGGGCACGATCACCGGCCTCATCGGCCCGAACGGCGCCGGCAAGTCGACGGTCATCAACCTGATCAGCGGCCGGACCCGGCCGCTGCGGGGATCGGTCCTCTTCGACGGGGTGCAGATCGCCGGCCTGCGGCCGCATGAGGTGGCCCGGCATGGCATCGTGCGGACCTTCCAGCAGGCGAACGTGTTCGGCGGCCTGACCGTGCTGGAGAACCTCCTGGTCGGGGCCGGCCCCTGGCGGGGCGAGCGGCTCAGTGCGGCCCTGGGCCGCAGGCGGACCTGGTCCGGCACCGAGCGCGAGCTCGCGGAACGCGCCTGGGAGGTCCTCGGCCGCTTCGGTCTTACCGATATCGCCAACTCCTACGCCGCGGCCCTGAGCGGCGGGCAGCGGCGCCTGGTCGAGCTCATGCGCGCCCTGATGGCGCGGCCCAAGCTGCTCCTGCTGGACGAGCCGATGGCCGGGGTCAGCCCGCCGCTCGCGGTGACGATCGCGCAGCGGCTGGAGGAACTGCGGGACACGGGGATGACCATGCTCATGGTCGAGCACGAACTCCGGCTGGTGGAAAGGCTCTGTGACCCGGTGGTGGTCATGGCCCAGGGCGCGGTGCTCGCGGAGGGCTCGATGGCTGAGCTCCGGTCCAACCCGGAGGTCATCGGCGCCTACCTCGGAGGCGGACGTGGCTAGCGGGGAGAAGGCGGCTACGGCCCGCCCGGACCAGCTGATCCGGGCCGATTCGATCGCCGCCGGCTATGGCGCCGCGCTGGTCATCCGGGACGTGAGCATCTCCGCCGGGCGCGGCGAGATCGTGACGATCGTGGGGCCGAACGGATCCGGCAAGAGCACGCTGCTGAAGACCCTGGCCGGAATGGTGACGGTGCGCGCCGGGAACATCTGGTACGACGGGGCGGACGTGGCCGGGCTGCCCGCCGAGGTGCGGGCGCGGCGCGGGATCGCCTACCTGCCCCAGGAGCGGGAGGTGTTCGCCTCGCTCACGGTCCGGGAGAACCTCCTCATGGGCGGCTACGCGCTGGACCGGCGGGCCCTCAAGGCCGCGCTGGAACGCGTCCACCGGGCCTACCCGGTCCTGGCCCGCCTCGACCGGACGCCGGCCGGCCGCCTGAGCGGGGGCGAGCGCAAGACGGTCGCCATGGCCCGGCTGATGATGTCCGCACCGTCGGTGGTACTGCTCGACGAGCCCACCGCGAGCCTCGCGCCCGCGCCGAGCGCGCAGCTGCTCGAGCGGGATGTGCCCGCGCTGGCCGCCGCGGGGGTGGCCGTCGTCCTGGTCGAGCAGCGCGCGGTGCAGGCCATCGCGGTCTCGGACTGGGTGTATGTTCTGGCCGGCGGGGCGGTGGAGCTGCAGGGACACGCGGCCAGGTTCACGGGCGCCCGCGATCTCGGTGCGGTCTTCCTCGGCCGGGGCGGCGGCCGTGGCCATGTGGGTGACCAGGAACAGGTGACGCCATGATCCAGGCCGCTTCCTACCCCAGCGAGCGGCGGCTCGTCGCGCTGGCGTGCCGGGTGCTCGCCATCGAGGGGCTCGCCGAGACCACCCTCGGCCACGTGAGCCTGCGTGTCGACGGCACGCATCTGCTCGTGCGGGCGCGGCGGGCCAGCGAGCGCGGCCTGCTGTTCACCACAGCCGACGACGTCGCGCTCACCGATCTCGACGGGAACCTGCACCCCGGCGAGCCACCGATCTCATTGCCATCGGAGCTGCCGATCCATACCGCGCTGCTGCGCTCGCGGCCGGACTGCACGGCGGTGGTGCACGCCCACTCGCCCGCCGCCGTCGCGTGCACCGTCGCCGACGTGCCGCTGCGGCCGATCATCGGCGCCTACAACGTCCCGGCGATGCGGCTCGTGGCCGGCGGCATCCCCACCTACCGCTTCTCGGGCCTGATCCGCACCGCCGAGCGCGCCGCCGGGCTGCTCCAGGCGATGGGGGACCGCCCGGCCTGCCTGCTGCGGGGCCACGGGCTGGCGGCCGTCGGCGGGTCGCTCGCGGCGGCGGTGCTCGCCGCCATCGACGTCCACGTCCTCGCGCGCCTCACGGTCACCTGCTGGCAGATGGGGCGGCCGCTCACCGAGGTCGACCCGGACGATTACCGCGACCTGCCGGTCTTCGGTGAGGACTACTACGAGCAGGTCTGGCGGTCCTACGCCGCCAAGGCCGAGCGGGTCCCGCTCTGACCGCATACCTCCGGCGCCGCCGCTCCGACCGCGTATCCGCGCCGCCGCCGGTCTGACCGCACATCCCGGCGCCGCCCTGGCTGCTTAACGGCCGGCGTCCCGCCCTGGCTGCTTAACGGCCGACGTCCGGTCCTGACAGGCTGTGAGGAGGCTGCCGGTGCGGCAGCCCGGAGCCAGGCCGCTGGGAGGCACGGTGCAGCACATCCTCACCCTTGCGGGCGTCGCCGTTGTGGTGCGGCACTGGTTCGAGATCGACCTCGAGGACGCGTCCATGGAGCATGGCGCGCGCATCGAGCTGCGGGAGCTGGCGGCGCACCCGCACCGCGGGAGCGAATCGGCGGCCCAGCTCATCACGCTGGACCGCCCCCTGTGGCGGGCTGACCTGTTTGACCGGCTGTCCGATGAGCCGGGGACGTTCGGCGTGGCGCACTACCATCCGGAGTTCTCCGGCCACGAGCCCTGCCCCCGCGTGTGGGACCCGGAGCTGACCGCCCGGCCCTGGCGGTGGCTCCGCGATCAGTTCGCCGACCTGGGCGCGGTCCAGGCAATGAGGCCGTGGGTGCTGGACCCCGCGGACGCGGCGGAACTCAGCGGCCTGGCCGATACCGTCGTGGGCCTGGCGCGGCAGGTGTCGCCGGAGCGGTGCCACTCGGCGGCCGAGTGCTTCGGCCTGACCCGGGACGCGCGTGAGTCGGTCCAGCTCATGATCGGGACGGTCCGCCAGCGCGACCGGCTCGACGTGGAGTGGGTCAGGCCCTGGCGGGTGGGTCGGTAGCGGCCCGGGACGCCCGTGGGCCGGATCACTCCCGGATCTGGCCGAGGATCCGGGCGAGGTGGGAGCGGTCGGCCGGGGTGAGCCGGCCGAAGACGCGTTCGGCCTCGGAGCCGCGGATCGCGTCGAGGACGCTGCTGCCGTCACCGGTCACCTCGACCAGCGTGGCCCGCCGGTCACCCGGGTCGGGCCGCCGCTCGACCAGGCCCCGTTTTTCGAGGGCGTCCACCACCTCGGTGGCCGAGCGCGGCGCGATGCGCAGCCGATCCGACAGCTCCGACAGGCGCATGACCCCGTGGCGCCTGAGCACGCGCAGGGCCCGCAGCTGAGCGGGGTGGATGTCCCACGGGGCCAGGGTCTCCTGCGACGTGTCGCGCAGCCGGCGCGCAACGGCCCAGAAGGCCTCCGCCAGCGTCTCGTCACCGGCTGATTCGCGCCCCGCCGCGGCGCGGTCCTGGGTCACCGGAATAGCGTACCAGCCTAAGATGTTGTACCCTCATAATGAGGTAACCTCAGTAATAGACTGGCCCAGGCCGCGCCGGGCGCGGGACCCCCGGCAGGCCCGGGCGCGGGACCCTACGACAGAATCGAGCAGCCTTTGGCATCGCCTAACACGACCCGAGACAGCAGCACCGGCCGGGGCCGCGGCTTGCGGACCGTCACCGCCGCGGAAAGGGCGCAGGCACGCGAGGTGTCCCTGCGCCGCATCGGCCGCCTGTTCACCCCCTACCGCTGGCAGCTGGCGGTCGTCACCGCCATCATCGTCGCCTCCTCCATCGTCGGGCTGGCCTCCCCGTTCCTGCTCCGCGCGGTCATCGACACCGCGCTGCCGGCCAGGAACGTGCAGCTGCTGGCCTGGCTGGTCATCGGCATGGTCGCGGTGGCCGCCATCACCTCGGCCTTCGGGGTGATCCAGACCTGGATCAGCACCAAGGTCGGCCAGCACGTCATGCACGAGCTGCGCACCAGCGTCTTCAGCCACCTGCAACGGCAGTCGATCGCGTTCTTCACCCGCACGCGCACCGGCGAGGTCCAGTCCCGCATCACCAACGACATCGGCGGCATGGAATCCGTCGTGACCTCGACCGCGACCTCCATCGCCTCCAACCTGACCACCGCGGTCGCCACCACGGTCGCCATGGTGGTCCTGTCGTGGCAGCTCTCCCTCATCTCGCTGGTCGTCATGCCACCGGCGATCTACCTGACCCGCAAGGTCGCTGGCATGCGCCGCGCCATCACCGCACAGCAGCAGCGCGAACTGGCCGACCTCAACGTCACCATCGAGGAGGGCCTGTCGATCAACGGCGTGCAGCTGGCCAAGACGATGGGCACCGGCCCGTCGCTGGTCCGGCGGTTCACCGCCTCCTCGGCCCGGCTGATCGACCTGGAACTGCGCTCGCAGCTGGCCGGGCGGTGGCGGATGGCCTCGTTGAGCATAATCTTCGCCGCGATCCCCGCGGTCATCTACCTGGCCGCCGGCCTGCCGGTCACCGCCGGCGCGGTCACCATCGGCACCCTGATCGCCTTCACCACGCTGCAGAACACCCTGTTCCGGCCGGTGACCGGCCTGCTCAACACCGGCGTCTCGGTGGTCAGCTCGCTGGCCCTGTTCGCGCGGATCTTCGAGTACCTCGACCTGCCGGTCGAGGTCGACGACCCCGCCCATCCGGTCGAGATCGACCCGGCCCGGGTCACCGGGCACGTCCGGTTCGAAGACGTCAGCTTCGCCTACCCCGGTACCGACCGGCCCGCCGTCTCCGGCATCAACCTGGACGTCCCCGCGGGCAGCACGCTGGCTTTGGTCGGCGAGACGGGGTCGGGCAAGACCACCCTCGCCTCGCTGGCCGCCCGGCTCTACGACCCCAGCAGCGGCAGCGTCCGCATCGACGGCATCGACATCCGCGACATCCGGCTGGCCGACCTGGCCACGATCGTGGGCGTGGTCAGCCAGGAGACCTATCTGCTGCACACCACGGTGCGGGAGAACCTCCGCTACGCCCGGCCCGGCGCCACCGACGCCGAGATCGAGAACGCGGCCCGCGCCGCCCAGATCCACGGCCTGATCGCCGGGCTGCCCGACGGCTACGACACGATGGTCGGCTCCCGCGGGCACCGGTTCTCCGGCGGTGAGAAGCAGCGCATCGCCATCGCCCGGACCCTGCTGCGCGACCCGCGCGTGCTCGTGCTGGACGAGGCCACCAGCGCCCTGGACACCGAGACCGAGCGCGCGGTCCAGCAGGCGTTCGACAACCTCGCCCGCGGCCGCACCACCATCACCATCGCCCACCGGCTCTCCACCGTGCGGGGCGCCGACCAGATCGTCGTCCTGGACCACGGCCGCGTCGCCGAGGCCGGCACCCACACCAGCCTGATCTCCGAGGACGGCCGCTACGCCGCCCTCGCCGCGTAGGAGGCTGTGCCGACATGAGACGGTGGCCGGCCGGCGCACTGCTCTTGCCAAGGCGCGCCCGGGTGTGAAGTGTTGGAGGGTATGGGCCCGCTGGCCGGGCCCGCCCGCTCCGGCCGTGGATGCCCGGGAGGCCGCCGTGAAACCAGCACCGTTCGCCTACGCCGCACCCGCCACCGTGGCCGAGGCGGTCGCCTTACTCGCCGAGCACGCCGAGGCCGAGCCGCGGGTGCTGGCCGGCGGGCAGAGCCTGATACCGCTGATGAACTTCCGGCTGGCCAAGCCGGGCTACCTCGTCGACCTGCGCAACGTCGCCGGCTTAAGCGGCATCCAGCGCGACGGCGACGTCCTGGTCATGGGGGCGATGACCCGGCTGGCCGAGCTGGAGCGCTCCCCCGAGGTGGCGATGGCCGCCCCGCTGCTGGCCGAGGCGGTCGGGTACATCGCGCACACCCCCATCCGCAACAGCGGGACGATCGGCGGCAGCCTGGCCCACGCCGACCCCGCCGCCGAGCTGCCCGCCGTGGCGCTCGCGCTCGGTGCGGAGCTGGTCGCCACCGGCCCGGCCGGGACCCGCGCCATCCCGGCCGCGGAATTCCTGCAGGGGCCGTTCAGCACGGCGCTGGAGCCGGAAGAGATCCTGACCGAGGTCCGGCTGCCGGCCTGGGACGGCGGCCACGCGTTCACCGAGTACGCCCGGATCCACGCCAACTTCGCCATCGTCGCGGTGGCCGCGCTGGTGGCGCTGGACGGCGACCGGATCGCCCGCGCCGCGCTCGCCCTGACCGGGGTCGCCCCGACCGCGATCCGGGCCACCGCGGCCGAGCAGGCTCTGGCCGGTGGCGTCGCCGGCGATGCCACGGCCGCCGCGGCCGCCGACGCCGCCGTGGCGGGGCTCACGCCCGCCGGCGACCTGC
>DATINY010000071.1:0-7021 GCA_035473755.1 Streptosporangiaceae bacterium | reverse complement strand
CGGGCGGGACGACCAGATCCACCTTCGACCGGGCCGCGGCCGGCGGGACCGTCGTGGTGGCCGGCGCGGGGGCGGGGGCCGGGGCCGCCGGGCCGCCGCAGGCCGCGGCCATCAGGCCGGCGCTTATGACGGCCAGGAGGGCCAGGCGCGATCTCACCCGGCATAGTTCACCACACCCGGGGCCGTGGGCAGGCCCCTGTCGTTACGTACACTCGGCGCCCGGGGCGGCGGAAGGAGCGGTCATGCCCGATGAGGGCTTCACCGAGCTGGCGGGGGAGCGCGTGCTGCTGCGCCGGTTCCAGCCGGCCGACGCAGCGGAGTTCGTGGCGTACCGATCGTGCGCGGAGGTGGCCCGCTTCCAGAGCTGGGACGCGCCCTATCCGCGGGAGGAGGGCGAGCGCTTCATCCGGCAGCTGATGACAGAGCATCCCGACACGGCCGGGGAGTGGTTCCAGTTCGCGGTGGCGCTGCGGACAACCGGGCAGCTGATCGGCGACTGCGCGGCCATACCGCAGGCCGGTGACCCCCGCCAGTGCGAGATAGGCTTCACGATCGCTCCCGCGCATCAGGGCCGCGGCTACGCCACCGAGGCCGCCCGCCTGCTGGTGGGCTACCTGTTCGGCCGGCGGGCCAAGCACCGGATCACCGCCAGTTGCGACGCGCGGAACACGGCATCGGCCGCGGTGCTGGAGCGGCTGGGCATGCGCCGGGAGGGCCACCTGCGCGAGAGCTCCTGGGCCAAGGGCGAGTGGACCGATGAGCTGCTGTATGGCCTGCTCCGCAGCGAGTGGCACCCCGGCGGCGGTGATGTCGCGGGCCCGTACGCCGGGCGGCCTTCGGGTTAGGCGTCGGCCATGAGCCGGATGATGACCCGGCGGTGCGCGCGCTCGGCCGCGTCCACGACCACGGCCAGCTCGTCCTCGCGCAGCTCCTCGGCGGCCTCCACGATGATCACCAGCGGCTCGTGCTCGGCGGGAGCCTGCCGGATGACGTCCCGGACCTCGGACTGCTCCCGCAGCGCCTCGGGCGAGAGCACGGACATGACGATCTCACCGGCCTCCAGCGGCTCCAGGCGCCCGTCCGGGCCGGGCTGGACGTGGTCAAGCACGACCTGCCCGCTGGCGACGCTGGGCAGCGGATACGCGCGCAGCTCATGGTCGATGGCGCTATCGCGCGGCAGCTGCACGATGACGCTGGGCTCGTTCGCGATGCTGGGCTCGTTCGTCATGGCCCGGCCAGCCTATCGTGGGCCCGCTAAGCCCGCCGCCCGGTACCGGCCCGTGGCCGGAACGGCGGTGCGTCCGCCCGCGGTCAGCCCTTCGGCCGGTTCCTGGCGGCGAGGATAATCTGGCTCGCCATATAGGGGCTGACGCCGAGCCTTTGCGCTATCTCGGCCGGCCGGAGCCCCTGCTCGTTGTAGATGAGAGCGAGTCTTTCCTGCCGCGCCGTCCACGGACGGGGAGCCGGTGCCGGGGCGGGTGAAGGCCGTTTGGGCGCCGGCCTGGCCGCTTTGGCCGGCTGGCTGGCGGCCCCGGCCGGGCGGGCGGAGGGCCCACCGGCGGAGGGAGCGGTCCGGGGCGCCGGGCCCGCGGCGGACGTGCCGAAGGAACCCCGCCGCTGGTCGCGGTACTTGCCGCTGGCCAGGTCCTGGGCGGTGCCCTCATCCAGGATCATGAGCTCCTCGGCCGCCTTGTTCATCCCCACGGCGACCATGGTCAGGCCCTTTGCGTTTTTCTCCTGGCACTCAGGGGCCATGCAGTAGTTATACTTCTGCGCTCTTTCGGGATGCAATTCGGTCCCGCACGTAATGCACTGCGCCATTATCTATTCTCTAGCCCCATCACAAACGTTCATTAGTAAAACAACGGCGGCCTGCGGCCTGTTCCCGCTGGGCGGGCGGGAATCGGCGCCGCGCGGCTTAAGGAGCTCCCTTGCCCGCCTCTTTGCCGAGGCCGCCGATGCCGAGCGATCCGTCTGGCCTGCCCGTGACGCCGCCGGCGGCCAGGCCCCGCTCCGCCTCCTGGACGTACGCCTCGGGGTCCTTGTCCACCGGCGCGACGCCCGCGAAGTGCCTGGCCTCAAAGGCCACGAAGGCCACCGCCAGCCCGTGGCGCAGCTGAAGCCCGGCCCGGCGGCGGAAGTCGGTGAGGCCTTCGCGCTCTTCCTCGGCCATGTGGTCGCCGTTCGCCACGTTCACCGCGGCGACCGCCGCGAACCACTCGCTGGTGCCTGCCTGGTGCCCGGCGACCGCGGCGATCGCGTCCCGGATGTCGTTGTGGTCGTGGATCGCGTCCAGCGTTTCCGCCTCGGCGCCCGCCGCGCCGCCCGCGCTGAGGCCCACCCGCAGCAGCTCGGGGTAGAAGATCTCCTCCTCGGCGGCGGCATGCACCTCAAGAAACGTCGACAGCCGGGCCCAGATCGCCTCGAGGGTGCCGGTGTCGGCGGGGTCGATCTCCTCCAGGATCGCGAAGCGCCGGCGCTGCTCGTGGTGGTCGTCCAGGATCAGCTGGGTGATGTCCATGGCTCTCCTCCGCTGGGCCGCCGGCGGGCCTGGGATGTCGGGCAGGGGTCGCGCGCCGGTCGCGGCGGGAACCCTGGCGCGTGGGCTGAGCTCTCCTCAGCGTATGCCGGGCAGGCCGGCCGCGCCGGGCTACAAGGGCGCCAGCGCGGCTTCCTGGCCCCGGGCGGCTGGGGTATCGTCGCTGGCCAAAGGGGGGGACTATGGCCAGGGCGCCCGAGACGCGGTTTACGCGTTCCGGTGATGTCGACATCGCCTACCAGATCTTCGGCGAGGGCAAGCGCGACATCGTCATGACGATGGGCTGGGTGACCCATCTCGAGGTCATGTGGGAACTGCCGGAGCTGGCCTACTTCCTGGAGCGCGTGGCCAGCCTGGGCCGGGTGATCATTTTCGACAAGCGCGGGACCGGGCTCTCGGACCGGGTGTCGGGGATGGTCACCCTGGAGCAGCGGGCCGAGGATGTCGGCGCCGTCATGGACGCGGCGGGATCGGAACGGGCCGCGTTCGTCGGCTGGGCGGACGGCGGCGCCATCGGGGCCATGTTCGCGGCGACCAATCCGGAGCGCATCTCGGCGCTGGTGCTGTCGGCCATGGCGTTCGTGACCACGCCCGGGGCCATCGAGGCCGACCCGGCCACGATGCAGCTGATGTGGGACACCATCGAGAACGGGTGGGGCAGCGGCAACCTGCTGGACCTCGCGGCGCCGCAGCACGCGGCCGATCCGCGGCTGCGAACGTGGTGGCGTCGCTGGGAACGGCAGTCGGCGACCCCGAACGCCGCGGCCACCTTGCTGCGCTGGGGAGCGGAGATCGATCTGCGCCCGGTCTTCGCGGCCGTGCAGGCCCCCACGCTGTTTCTCGAGCGCGCCGGCGCGGACATGATCAACCAGGACTCGGTCCGCGCCGCGGCCGGTACGGCTCCGTGCGGGCGGTACGTGGAGATCCCCGGGGATGACCTGCTGCCCTTCCTGGGCGACCCGGACCCGATGCTGGGTGAGATGGCGGAATTCCTCACCGGCGCCCGAGGCGATATCGACCCGGACCGGACGCTGTCGACTGTGCTGTTCACCGACATCGTCGGCTCCACCGCCAAGGCGGACGAGGTCGGCGACCGCGCGTGGCGCAACATCCTGGACAGCCATCACTCGGCGGTGCGGGCCGCGCTGGCCCGGTTCGGCGGGACCGAGATCGACACCGCCGGCGACGGCTTCCTCGCTACGTTCGACGGCCCGGCGCGGGCGGTGCGGTGTGCCTGCGATATCCGCGACAACATCCGCGACCTCGGACTGGAGATCCGGGCCGGGCTGCACACCGGCGAGGTGGAGCGGCGGCCGGGCTCGGTCACCGGCGTAGCGGTGCACGTCGGCGCCCGGGTCGCGGCGCTGGCCGCCGCCAGCGAGGTGCTGGTCACCAGCGTGGTCAGGGCCCTGGTGCTCGGCTCCGGCATCTCGTTCGCGGACCGGGGCATCCACTCCCTCAAGGGGGTGCCCGACTCCTGGCAGCTGTTCGCGGCCGGGTGACGTCCCGCCTCAGCCGGGCGTGGAGCCGCCCGGGCCGGGATCGGGGCCCGCGCGGCCGGTCACCTGGCGGGGCGCCGCCGCACCGGCGGGAACCTCCGGCGGCGTCAGCCCCGTCATGCCGTCGCCGACGATGAGGCCGCCGCCGCGCCGCCAGGTGAGGTAGCGCCAGGACATGTTGACCAGCGCCGAGATCCGGTTGCGGCCGCCGAGCAGCGTGATCAGGTGCAGCGCGAGCCAGGCGAGCCAGGCCAGCGTGCCGTGGATGTGCACCCGGCGCGGGAACTCGACGACCGCGGAGCGGTACCCGATGGTGGCCATGGTGCCCCTGTCGCGGTAACGGAAGGGGACCGTCGGCTGGCCGGCTTCCAGGCGCCGGATCTGGTCAGCGGCATGCTTACCCATCTGCAGGGCCGGCTGGGCCAGCTGCGGCAGCGGCTGATCCTCGATGAGCGCGATGTCACCGACCGCGAAGATGCGGTCGTGCCCGGCGGCGCGCAGGTCGGGGCCGACGAGGAGCCGTCCGCCACGCCCTTGCGGCAGGCCCCACCGGCCGGCCGCGCCCGGCGCCGCCACGCCCGCCGCCCACACCGTGATGTCGCTGGCCAGCACGCTCCCGTCGGCGAGCACGACCTGGCTGGGGGTGATCTCACGGATGGCGGTGCCGAGCCGGACGTCGACGCCGCGCTTGATCAGCTGACGGCGGGTGTAGTCGCGCAGCGTGGGATGGAACGGCCCGAGCAGCGCGGGTGCCTGCTCGATGAGCGCCACGTGCACACGGTCGCGGTCGATCTCGGGATAGGAGGCGGCGAGGGCGATGTTGCGCAGGTCGGCGATGCTGCCCGCCAGTTCCACGCCGGTCGCGCCGCCGCCGATGACGGTCACCGTGACGTCGGCGCGCTGCCCGGCGAGGCTGAGGTGCTCCAGGCCGGTCATGATCCGGTCGCGCAGAACGATGGCATCGTGGCGGGTGTACAGGCCGAGGCTGTACTCGGCTGCCCCGGGAACCCCGTGGTAGGCGGCGGCCACGCCGGTGGCCAGGATCAGGTAGTCGTAGCCGAGCGTCGCGCCGTCGGCCAGGGTGATCTGCCGCGCCGCTGGGTCGATGCCGGTCAGCTCGCCGTGCCGGAACGCCGCATGGTGCCGGCGGCTGACGGCACGGGCCGGATAGGCGACATCGCTGCTGCTCAGCCCGGCGCTCGCCACCTCATAGAGCAGCGGCTGGAAGGTGGCATAGATGTTGCGGTCGATCAGCGTGGTCTGGGTTCCCGCCCGGGCCAGCCTGCGCACCGCGGCCAGGCCACCGAACCCGGCGCCGGCCACCACCACCCGCGCCGCACCGCCGCCGCCGGAATTCGGCCCGCGCTGCCCGGTCGCTGTCATGTCATTTCCGCCGCCGTCCCTTGCGCCGCGCCGTTGCTCCCGGTGTCCACCAGTATCGGGTGCCGGCCCGCCCCGGGTGATGCCGGCCGGGCGTGACCGGGGAAGCTTGGCTAAAACTGCAGGCGGCGTCGTGCGGGTCAGGGGCTGGCCCGCCGTGGAGAGGAGCCGGCGATGGGTGAGGCCGCGATCGTGGTGGGCGATGCCGACGATGGCTTGCGGGAGCGCCTCGACGCCGAGATCAACGCCTTCAACGTGGCGGCGACCGGCTGCGATGACGCCCGGCTGCTGTCCGTCTCCGCCCGCGGCGAGGGCGGCGACCTGCGCGGGGGACTGTTCGGGTGGACGTGGGGCGGATGCGGCTACGTCGAGTTCCTCTGGGTGCGCGGTGACCAGCGCGGGTCGGGCCTCGGCACCCGGCTGCTGGCCGCGGCGGAGGAGGAGATCCGCCGCCGCGGCTGTGGCCAGGTGGCCTTGAGCACCCACTCGTTCCAGGCGCCCGGCTTCTACGCCCGCTTCGGTTACCGGGAGTGCGGCCGGACGCCGGCCTACCCGCGCGGGTACGACCAGATCCATCTGGTGAAGCGGCTCGGCTGAGCCGGGCGGCACCGCGGGCGCCCGTTCCCGGCGCCGCGCCGGTGTGTTACCAATGGTTCGTGGCGCGCGAGCAGCGCGGCGAGCAGGCCCCGGCGCCGGTCCCGGCCGGGACCGCGACCCGCAGATCCTACGACCTGCTCAGGTCGTTGCAGGTGTCCGCCGACGCCGGCGGGTCCGAGAGCCTCGTCACCGTGCTGGTCGCCTTCGGGGTCAACATCCTCATCGCGGTGGCGAAGTCGGCCGCCGCCGTGGTGACCGGGTCGGCGTCGCTGCTGGCCGAGGCGGCGCATTCGTGGGCGGACGCGGGCAACGAGGTCTTCCTGCTGATCGCCAACCGGCGGGCCCACCGCCCGCCCGACGCCGCGCACCCGTTCGGCCACGGCCGGGAAGCCTACGTGTGGTCGCTGCTGGCCGCGATCGGGCTGTTCGTGGCCGGTGCCGCCATCTCCGTGGCGCACGGCATCCAGGAGCTCATCCACCCCGAGCCCGCCAGCAACTTCGTCGTGGGGTACGTCGTGCTGGCCGTCTCCTTCGTGCTGGAGGGGATCTCCTTCCTGCAGTCGGTCCGGCAGGCCAAGCCGGAGGCCGAGTCGTTCCAGCGGGACCTCATCGAGCACGTCCTGGCCACCTCCGATCCCACCCTGCGGGCGGTGTTCGCCGAGGACTCCGCCGCCCTGGTCGGCCTGGTTATCGCCGCCGCCGGCCTGGGCGCCCACGAGCTGACCGGCTCCCCGGTCCCGGACGCCATCGGCTCGATCCTGGTCGGCCTGCTGCTCGCCGTCGTCGCCATCATCCTGATCAACCGCAACCGGCGGTATCTGGTCGGCGAGGAGGCCGACCCCCGCGTGCGCGCGGCCGCCATCCAGGCCCTGGTGGACATGCCGGAGGTGGCCCGTGTGACGTATCTGCGGCTGGAGGTCGTCGGGCCGCGGATGGTCTCGGTGATCGGCGACGTCGATCTCACCGGCGATGACACCGAGTCGCACGTGGCCGTCCGGCTGCGGGC
>DATINY010000070.1:0-6066 GCA_035473755.1 Streptosporangiaceae bacterium | reverse complement strand
GACCACCCATGCGGTAGCGGAACTCTTCTTCGTCTTCTCCATCGCTTCCTGCACGGTGATTTCAGCGTTCAGCACTTCCTTTGCCGGGCGCCGGAGCCGGAATAGCAACGGGGGCAGCGGCGTTGGACAGATCGCTGGTGTGTTGTGTCCCCCGGGCCGCAATCACCGCCGTCGCGGAATACCGTCCGGCTGGAGCCGCGCCGCGCCACTCGCCGAGGAGGCGACCGCACACCAGCGCCGCGTGTGTCACGCCCCCGCAAGTCCCCCGCTCGCGGGGGCGTGCGCACGTAATCTCCCGGTCATCTGGCGGACACCTGCCGTCGGCACCGTGCCATCGTTGATGTCGTGAAGATGCGCCCACTCCGCTCGCGGCGGGCCTTCCTCGGCCTGGTCGCCGCGGCGGTATCGGCGGCGGTCGCCGCGTGCACCAGGGCGTCCGGGGCGAGCGGCACGCCGCCCGCCCGGTCTCCGCGGCCGGCGACGGCCCGCCGCCAGGTGAGCGAGAACGCGCTTCCCGGTGACCCCCACTGGGACATCAGGCACCTCGGGCCGCAGGGCGCGATGCTCGGGTACGCGGGCCAGGCCAGCGTGCTGCCCGGTGAGCCGGTCACGATCTATGCGTCCACCACCGCGCGCTCGTTCACGGTGAGCGCGTTCCGGATGGGCTGGTACCGCGGCGACCTGGCCCGGCTGGTGTGGCGGTCGGCGGCCGTGCCGGGGCACCGGCAGCGCAAGCCGGTCCTCATCGGGCCAACCAACACGGTGGAGGCCCACTGGGAACCGTCGCTCACCGTGCCGACGCACGGCTGGCCGGAAGGCTCCTACCTGCTGCGGCTGGACGCCGAGTCGGGCGCGCAGCGGTTCGTCCCCGTCACCGTCCGGTCCGCTGCCACCGCAGGCAAGATCGTGATCAAGAACGGGGTCGAGACCTGGCAGGCCTACAACACCTGGGGCGGCTACGACCTCTACCACGGCCCCGGCGGCATCGCCGATTACAGCAACCGCTCGCTGGCGGTCAGCCTGGACCGGCCCTACGATGCCAGCGGCGCGTTCATGTTCCTTTACCACGAGCGGAAGCTCATCGAGCTGGCTGAACGCCTCGGCCTGCCGCTCGCCTACGTCACCAGCATGGACATCGACGCCGACCCGCATCTGCTGGACGGGGCCAGCGGGCTGTTCTCGCTCGGCCACGACGAGTACTGGACGCCGCCGGAACGGGCGCAGGTCACCGCGGCCCGCAACGCGGGCATGAACATCGCCTTCCTCGGGGCGAACTGCATGTTCCGCCGGACCCGGCTGGCCAGCACGAGGCTGGGCCCGCGGCGGCTGGTCATCTGCTACAAGACGAGCTACCTGCAGGACCCGATGTACGGCAAGGACAACGCGCTGGTCACGAGCGACTGGCGGGAGCCGCCTCACCCCGGACCCGGAATCGTCGCTGACCGGCACGCTCTATGAGTCGAACCCCACCGACGCCGACTTTGTGGTGGCCACCCCGGACGCCTGGATGTTCGCCGGCACCGGCGTGGCGAAGGGATCCAGGTTCCGCGGCCTGGTGGGCATCGAGTACGACCGGGTGAACCCCGGGTCGCCGGTCGAGCGGCCGATCCAGGTCCTGTCCCACTCGCCGCTGACCTGCCGCGGCGTGAACAGCTACGCGGACTCGGCCTACTACACGCACCGCGGCGGTGCCGGGGTGTTCAACTCCGGGACGATGCGCTGGGTCGCGTCATTCGGCGGGGTGCACCACTTCGGCCTGAACCGGCGGACTGCCGCGTTCACCAGGCGCACGACGGCCAACCTCCTGCTCGGCTTCGCCGGCGGCCCGGCCGCCGCCGAGCACCCCGCACACGACAACCTGGATGCCATGCACGAGTGGCCGGGCGACCCGATCGGCGCCCAGTACAACCTGTGGCCGCCGGTCGTGCTCTGAGATCCGCGGTCGCAGCGGCCGGCCGCGGGCGCTCACGGGCCCGGCACCGGCCAGGGCACCCCGGTGGCGGCCAGCACGTCGGCCGGGCGGGGCAGCGCGTCCTGCGCGCCCTGGCGGGTGGTCGCCGCCGCGCCCACCGCGCACGCGGCCCGCACCGCCGCCTCCGGTTCCACCCCGGCCGCCAGCGCGACGGCCAGCGCCGCCACGAACGCGTCGCCCGCGCCGACGCTGTCCACGCTCGTCACGCTGAACCCGGCCACGGCCACCACCGCGGGCGTAGCCGGCGCGCCGGCCGCGCCCGGCGGCCGGGCGAGCACCGCACCGGCCGCGCCCAGGGTGATGACCGCGTGCCCACCGGCCATCCCGGCCAGCGCCAGCGCCGCCGCTGGCGCGCCCTCCGGCCCGGTCACCGGCCGTCCCAGCACCGCCGCCGCCTCCTGCTCGTTGACCACCAGCCAGTCCACGCCGCCCGCGATCAGGCCAGCCGCGCCGGCCGGTGCCGGGGCCAGGTTCAGCACGCAGGTGACGCCGGCCACACGGGCCCGGCCCAGCACTCCCGCGAGCACCCCGGCCGGGATCTCGGCCGAGGCCACCAGCGCCTCGCACGGGGCCGCGAACGCCGCCGTTACCTCATCCGGCCCGGCCAGGCCGTTCGCGCCCGCCGCCACGGCGATGGAGTTCTCGCCCGCCGCGTCCACGGTGATCAGGGCCACCCCGGAGGCGGCACCGGCGACCACCCGCACCCCGCTGGCGTCGACCCCCTCGGCCGCCAGCCCGGCCCGCAGCCGCGTCCCGAACTCGTCGTCACCGCAGCAGCCGACCATCCGCACCGCCGCGCCCAGCCGGGCCGCGGCCACCGCCTGGTTGGCTCCCTTGCCGCCGCCGCCGATGACCGCGCTCGCCGCCGACAGGACCGTCTCGCCCGGCCCGGGCAGGTGCGGCACCGCCAGTGAGATGTCGGTGTTGAGGCTGCCCACCACGGTCACCCGGGGGGGCGTGGGGGCCCTGGTGACCCCGGAACGCTGCCGCATGCGCCAAACCGCCTTCCCGCCCCATCAGCCCGGGCTGCACCAGTGTGCCATCGCCCGGCGCCCCTCCTGAGCCGAAATTGTGTCCCCGCCGTCACCCGGAGCCACCAGGGCGAAATCAGGTATCGTTCAGAGATCACTGCTCTGCTTTCCCACACCTCCGCGCGGACCCTGATCATCGGGATAGATCAGTCTGGGCGGATCAATCAGCATGACCGGAGTTCGCTGGAGGTCCTCGCCCCGCCCGGCGAAGCCCTGATCGGTGCCCACCTGAGCGACCTGGTCACCGCGCCGACGGAGCCCGGCTCGCCGCTGCAGGGCCTGCTCGACGCCGCCCGCAGCGGCCGGGAGGCCACGGCGGTGCTCACGCTCCGCACCGGGCGCTCCGACCCGGTCGATGCCGTGGTTTCCATCCAGCCGATGCGCGGGAGCGACGACGTCATCAGCGCATTGGTGATCATGCGCATGCCGCCGCCCGCCGACGAGCAGTTCCTCGATCCCGCGCTGATGCGCCACGCGCTGCTTGATGATACCTTCCGCCAGATCGGCGCCACCCTCGACCTTGACCAGATGGCCCGCGGCCTGATCAACATCGTGGTACCGCACTTCTGCAACTCGGCCGGCCTGCTGATGCTGGAGAGCATGGTGGCGGCCGACGAGCCTCCGGGCTACCGGGTGGACGGCTCGCATCTGCTGCGCCGGCTCGCCGTCGCGAGCGATGACGACGACCCGCGCCTGGACGCGGCGTTCCCTACCGGTGAGGTCCTGCGGTACCCGCCGGGGACGCCGTACACCGAGTGCCTGGAAACCGGCAAGCCGGTGCGGACCACCAGCGTCGAGGACAACAGTGCGCTCAAGATCGCCAGGTCCTGGCGGCGGCGGCCGGTCGCCAAGCTGCTCGCGGGCACCTCCATGCTGCTGCTGCCCCTGCAGGCGCACGAGGTGCTGCTCGGCTTCATCGTCTGCACCCGCCGGGCGGGCTTCCGCCCCTTCGACGCCTACGACACCGAGATCGGGATGGAGTTCGCCTCCCGCGCGGCGATCTACCTCGACAACGCCCGCCGGTACAGCCGGGAGCGCGCCACCGCCCTCACCCTCCAGCGCAGCATGCTGCCGACCGGGCTGTCCGCGCCCTGCTCGGTCGAGCTCACGCACCGCTACCTGCCCGGCAGCCAGCTGATCGAGGTCGGCGGCGACTGGTACGAGTCGATCAGCCTGCCCGGGGCCCGGGTGGCGCTGGTGGTCGGCGACGTGGCCGGGCACGGGGTCCGGGCGGCCGTCACCATGGGCCGGCTGCGCACGGCGATCCAGACGCTGGCGATGCTGGAGCTGTCCCCCACCGAATCGCTTCAGCAGCTCAACGAGCTGATGCGGATGCTGGGCGTGCTGGAGCCCCACTTCGCGACCTGCGTCTACGCCGTCTACGACGCGGTGCAGGGCACCTGCGAGGTCGCCTCGGCCGGCCACCTCCCCCCACTGCTGGTCCGGCCCGACGGCAACAGCGAGTTCCTGGACGTGTCGCCGGTGCCCCCGCTGGGGGTGGGCGAGGGAATCATCCGCAGCCGGACCTTCGAGATCGAGGACGGCAGCCTGTTCGTCCTGTACACCGACGGGCTGGTGGAGAGCCGGGACCGCGACATCGATGACGGCCTGAACCGGCTGCGGGGGCTGTTCGGCCCGGAGTCGGCAGCGCGCCCGTTGGAGGAACTGTGCAAGGCCATCCTCGCCGGCGCCTACGCCGACCAGCAGCGCGACGACATAGCGGTACTGATGGCCCGGCTGAGCCGCATCGACGGCAGCCAGCTGGCGACCTGGGTGCTGCCCGGGGAGCTCACCTCGGCGGGTGAGGCCCGAGCGCTGGTCTGCGAGCCGCTGGAGAAGTGGGATCTGGCCAGCATGGTGCCGACCACCCAGCTGCTCGTGTCCGAGCTGGTGACCAACGCGATCCGGTACACCCATGGCCCGGTCACCCTCCGCCTCCTGCTGGAGCGGACCCTGACCTGTGAGATCGCCGACTCCTCACCGGCTCTGCCGAGGATGAGGTACGCGGCCAGGGACGACGAGTCAGGGCGCGGCCTGCAGATCGTCAGCCAGCTCTCGCTGCGATGGGGAGCGCGCCGGACGGCGGGAGGCAAGATCGTCTGGTGCGAGCAGCAGTTCCCGCGGGGCTACACCCCGGCCATTCCGCCCAGCATGTGAGCACGGACCCGGAGGCCGTGGCCGGTCCGGAGCGGGGGTCGGCCCGGCCACGGCGGTCCCGGGGTCAGCTGGCGCCGTGCGTGGTGTCCTGCTTGATCTCCAGCTGACCGTCCCGCATCAGGCCGATCCGCTGCGCCCGGGCCGCCACGGTGCTGTCGTGGGTGACCAGGATCAGGGTGAGCCCGTACTCCCGCCACAGCTTCTCGAGCAGGGCGATGATCTCGTCCCTCGTGCCCTCGTCGAGGTTCCCGGTCGGCTCATCGGCCAGGATCACCGTGGGCTTCTTCACCAGGGCACGGGCGATCCCCACCCGCTGCTGCTGGCCGCCGGACAGCTCCGACGGCAGGTGGCGGGCCCGGTCGGCGAGGCCCACGTCCGCCAGCGCCTGCGCCGCCCTGGTCTCGCGCTCGGCCGAGCTGACGCCGAGCGGCACCAGGGCGGTCTCGACGTTCTCCTGGGCGCTGAGGGTGGGGATCAGGTTGAACGTCTGGAAGATGAAGCCGATCGAGTGCGCCCGCACCCGGGTGACCTGGCTCTCCCGCAGGGCGGCCAGGTTCTGGCCGTCGAAGTCCACCACGCCCGACGTGGGCCGGTCCAGGCCGCCGAGGACCTGCAGCAGCGTGGTCTTCCCGTGGCCGGTCGGGCCCTGGATGGCGAGCCACTCGCCATCGGAGATCCGCAGGTCCACGCCGGCCAGCGCGTGAACCGTGGCCCGCCCCTTCTTGTAGTCCTTGGTGACGCCCGACAGTTCGTACATGGCTGCTCCCCTCACTCCACCCGTGCTAGTGCGTCGGCGGGCCGCAGCCGGGCCGCCCGCCAGCCGCCGAACCCACCGGCGATCAGGCCGCCCGCGATGGCCAGCACCACGGCGAGCGCGACCGCCGCCAGCGTGACCTCGGCGTTGAG
>DATINY010000069.1:0-16341 GCA_035473755.1 Streptosporangiaceae bacterium | reverse complement strand
GTGGGCCACGCCGGAGGCGACCAGCGCGGCGTACTCGTACCGGCGCCGGCGGGCGGACAGATACAGCCCGAGGATCGCGCCGGCCACGGCCAGGACGGCCGCGGCCGCCGCATCCGCCAGGAAGAGCACGCTCGCCAGGCCCGGGCCCTGCCGGCCGAGCCGCGCGGCCAAATCGCCGGCGTTCTGCACCGACAGCACGCGCACGTGCGCCGCCGCGAGCCTGGCCTCGATGAGCTGGCGGGCGCCCGCGGCGACCCAGACCTGATCGGTCACCCCGGACAGGTTCCCGGCGGCGGCCAGCTCCGCGTAGCGGCGGTCCACGATGATGCCGCTCCCCGCGGCGGCCGGGATGGCGGCCGCCACGGCGATCGGGCGCACCAGCAGCGGCCCGCCGTCCAGCCCGACCCCGGTGAAGGTGCCGCGACGCCCACCGGTCAGCGCGGCCGCGACGATCGCGGGCAGCGCGGCCGGGCGGTCGGCCACGACGATGGCCGGGCTCTGCTTCCCGGGAGTGACGAAACGCCATCCCAGGCCGCCTGCCGTCGCGCTGATCACATCGGGCGGGTGATCGGCGAGCCCCGGGCGCCATCGCGGGGCGCCGGTGAATCCCGCGTCGACGGCCGCCCAGCCCGTGCCGCGGTGGACCTGCAGGCGGGTGAAGACCAGGTTCCCGGCGATCGCCGGGACCGCCTGGCCGACGGCCAGGTTGATGTTGAGGTCATGGAGCGTGCAGGGACAGCCGGCCAGCTGGCCGGTCAGCGTCACCGTCCCCCGGGCCGGGAGCCGGCCGAGGCTGACCGGCGTGAGACCCGTGCCCGTCGGCACCACGACATTGGCGGCCAGCTCCGCCCCGGCCGGGACGAGCGAGCGCACCCGTACGGTGACCCGCATCGCGTCGCCGTTCAGCGTGACCGGGGGAGGCGCGGGCGGGGCGAGGGCGGCCGCCAGCGACGGCAGCGGCGCGGCGGTGAGACTGTGGCTCCAGTAGGCGACCCGCGCGAACCGCTGTGGCTGCACCCCCAGCACCGACAGCCCGGCGGAACCGCCGGTCAGGCTCGTGTACCGGGTCACGCCCGCGGCCCTTTGACCTCCCGGATCGACCCGGTCCACCACCGTCCCCAGGTCGCGCCCGGGCGGGACGCTGACCGTCAGCACGGAGGGCGCGCCGACCTCGGTGCCCGCGATGAGCTGATCGTTGCCGCGGTTGACCGACCATGCGGCGACCGCGAAACCCGCCAGGGCGAAGGCGGTGGTGAGCACCATCGTGGTCCGGACACCGCCGGCCCGCCGGACGATGTGCCGCACGGCGAGAAAGCCTCCCAGGCCTCCCACGCCCCCGTCCCGCCTGGTCGGCTGGAAGAGCGCCCGGCAGGCCACCGGCAGCAGCCGCGACGCGACCACCGCCACGGCCAGTCCGACCAGGCCGGGCACAAGCAGCCCGAGCACGCTGCGCCGGGCCGAGGTTATGTGCCCGCCTACGACCAGGTCGAGCAGCCCGGCCACGGCGCCGGTCAGCAGGACGGCGTCGAGCACCCACCCGCGGTCGGCCGCACGCTGGCCCGCGCGGCGCCACTGCTCCACGACCGGCCGGCGAACGGTCCGCCACGCGGCGATCAGCATGGCGGTGAGCCCACCCGCGGTCGCCGCCGCCGCCGCGGCCCAGGCGAACGGAGGCAGCCCCACCGGCGTGCCGGGCCGCAGCAGCACCCGGCCGAGCGCCTCCGTGATGGCCCAGCCGGCCAGGACCCCGGCCGGCAGCGCGATGAGGAGCAGGAGAGTCGGCTCGGACAGCCCGAAAACGATGCTGCGCCAGGGCCCGTACCCACGCAGCTTGGCCAGCGCGATCTCCGGGCCGCGCGCCTCCGCCGCGTCGCGCACCGCGAGGAACAGCAGCAGCCAGACGGGCACGAGCAGCTGAGCGGTGATCAGCAGCACCGGCACGGCGATCGCGTTCCAGCCCGACTCGACGTTGGCGAGCGTGGCCGGGATGTCGGTGGTGACGATCACCTGCTGCGCGTTCAGCCGCACGCTGTTGGTCAGCGCGTTCATCCCCGCTAGCAGCCGCGGCACGTCGGGCGCCGACAGGTGAGCGGGCCTGAGCAGGTAGTCGAGGACGCCGGTGCCTTGCGTGATCGGGGATGCCCGGGTCATGGTGGCCCGCGACGTGAACATGGCGTCGTATATCGAAGGGGTCAGCCCGGGCGGCCCCCTCGCCGGGTGCTCGTATGCGAAGTAGGTGGGACCCCGGCCGAACCAGTAGTCCTTGTTGATGTCCGGGGGGGTGTAGATCCCGGTGATAGTGAGCTTCCCATAGCCGGGCAGCGCCAGACGCTGCCCGATCCGCCAAGGATGGCGCAGGTTCAGCGAACGGCTGAGCGAGCTGCTGATGACGACCTGGCCGCGGCGGGTTGGGCAGCTGCCCCGGATCCGCAGCTGCTCGCAGGCGCCGCTGCGCCACACCAGCAGGAACGAGGCATCCAGCCGGACGTCGACCGCCAGCGCCTCCAGCGACTCCACCGGGGGTGCGAACAGCCGCGCGGCGCCAGCATGCCCGCTGCGGCCGAGCTCGTCCTGCACCGCGGCCGCCAGCGGGCCCATCAGGCTGTCCACGGCGCCGGTCTGGTTGGCCTCGAAACCCCTCCCCAGGTAGCCGGCGTCAGCCACCGTGTCGTGCAGGATGGAGGTCCTCGCGGCCGCGTAGAGGCCGGGCCCGTGGCGGCCGCGGCCGAGGCCACCAGCGCCGCCGCGAAAATCATGACGGCGGAGCCGCCGCGGTGCAGCAGCCCCCGGATCAGGCCCGCCAGCCGCGTCACCGGAGGCCTGCCGCTGCCCGCAGGCTGGCCGGGGTCATACGCGGCCCCCGATGGCCGCCAGGCCGTTGCCGCGCAGCACGTTCGAGCAGGTGGGGGTTACCCCAGCCCGCCGGCTCCAGCCCGCACCGGCGATCCGCCGCTCGCCCGGAACCGCGGTCCCCGCATCCGCCATACCGGTCACTGTACGGATCCCGCCGCGGCCGTGCCCAGATGGAGCTGGGGCATGTCCTGTCGGTGGCCGTCAGTGCGCCGTCCAGATGCCGCCGTCCACTGGGATGACCGCTCCGGTCACGTAGGCCCCGGCGCGGCTGCTGAGGAAGATCGCTACGCCGGCCATGTCATCGGGACGGCCGATGCGCCCGAGCGGGGAGCTGGCGGCGATCTCGTCACCGAACTCGGCCAGCGTCGCCGCCATCATCTTCGACTCGAACGGGCCCGGCGCCACCGCGTTGACGGTGATGTGCCGCGGCCCCAGCTCGCGGGCGAGCACGCGGGTGAGCTGGTGCACGCCGGCCTTGCTCGCCGAATAGGAGTAGGTGGGGAGCTCCGGCACCCGCAGGCCGTCGATGCTGCCGACGTTGATCACCCTGGCGGGGTCGTCGGTGGTTGCCGCCGCCTCGAGCAGCGGCAGGAACGCCCGCGTCAGATAGAACGGCGCCTTGAGGTTGAGGTCGAGCGCCCGGTCCCAGGCCGAGGCCGGGAACTCCGCCAGCGGCGCACCCCAGGTGGCACCGGCGTTGTTGACCAGCACGTGGACCCGCCCCTCGGCGCGGCCAACCTCGGCGGCCAGCCGCACGCATTCTTCCTCGCGGGCCAGGTCGGCGGGCACCGATACCACCCGGCCGTGCGCGGACAGCTCGGCGACCGCGGCCTCACCCGCCTCCGGCTTGCGCGAGCTGAGGTAGACCGACGCCCCTGCCTGCAGCAGGCCACGCGCGATCATCAGGCCGATCCCGCGGGTCCCGCCGGTGACGACGGCGGTCTTGCCGGTGAGTTCAAACAGGTCCATGAGCGGAGCCTAATATGTGGCCGTGGCCTGAGTGCCGAGGAGGGAGCCATCCCGATGATCAAGGAACTGAGTGGTCTGCCCGCCGGTGTGATCGGGTTCGAAACCACGGGCAAGCTGAGGGCCGAGGACTACCGCGATGTCGTGCTCCCGGCGCTCGAGCGCGCCGCGGCCGGCGGCGAGGTCAGGTTCGTCGTCGTGATCAGCGAGTTCCAGGGCATATCCGGCGGTGCCCTGTGGCAGGACCTCAAAGTTGGCGTCGAGCACCTCCGGGCGTGGAAACGCATCGCCGTGGTCACCGACATCGAGTGGGTGGACCACATGATCACGTTGTTCGGCTGGATGACGCCGGGCGAGGTCAGGCACTTCCCGCTCGCGCAACGCGACGAGGCAATCGCCTGGGCGGCAGCCCAGTAGCCGCGCGGCTGCCGGAGGCCGCCCGGCTTGCTTGATGACCGGGGCAATGGCACGCCGGCGCGGCCCGGACTTCGGAGGAACCTGGGCCGGCGGTGCTTATCCGGCTGATGGTCAGCCGAGCGGGGGGACGATGGCCTCGATGAGGTGCGGGCCCGGCTCGGCCAGTGCCCGGCGTAGCTGCTGGGCGAATTCCGCTGCCGTGGCCGCCCGGCTGGCCGGTACGCCCATGCCGCGGGCGAGAGCGGTGAAATCAAGGCTGGGCCGGGACAGTTCCAGCAGGCTCTGGGCGGCCTGGCCTCCCGCGGCCGCGCCGACGCGGCCCAGTTCCATGCCGAGGATCGCGTAGGCCCGGTTGCTGAAGATGACCGTGGTGATGTCGAGCCCCTCCCTGGCCTGGGTCCACAGCGCGGAGATCGTGTACATGGCGCTGCCGTCCGCCTCGAGCGCGAGGACGATGCGGCCCGGGCTGGCGATGGCCGCCCCGGTGGCCAGCGGCAGCCCCTGGCCGATCGAGCCGCCGGTCAGGGTGAGCCAGTCATGCGGGGGTGCGCCCGCGGTGGCGGCCGGCAGCCACACCCCGCTGGTGTTGGCCTCGTCGGAGACGATCGCCCCCTCCGGCAGCAGCGCCCCGATCACGGCCGCCGCCGACTCCCCGGTCAGGTCCCCTTCCGGGAGCGCCGGCCGGGCCGGCTCCTGGGGCAGGGGCCTGGTGTCCGGGGCGACCAGGCTGGCCAGCGCGGCGAGCGCGCCGCCAATGTCGTCACCGCCCCCCGCGAGCAGATGCACCTGGCAGCCCTCGGGCACCAGGGAGCTGGGCTTGCCCGGGTAGGCGAAGAAGGAGACCGGGGCGCGCGCCCCGGCCAGGATGAGATGGCGCACGTCGCCGAGCTGCGCGATCGCGAACTCGGCCAGGTAGGCGAGCCGGTCGATCGCGGGCAGGCCGGCCCCGCGCTCGTGCCGGGCCGGAAAGGTCTCACCCAGCATCCGGGCGCCGGTCGCCTGGGCGACCCGGCTGGCCGCCTCCAGCCCGGCCCGGCGCATGCCCTCGCCGCCGAGCAGGAGCACGCACGGCTCACCGCTGCGCAGCGCCGCCGCGGCGGCGCCGACCACCTCATCGGGCACGGGCGCCGGTGGCGGGACCGGCAGCGCGGGCACCGGCGCGGCACCGTCGGACCAGGACACGTCCGCCGGCAGGATGAGGGTGGCGACCCCGCTGGGCGGTGCCATCGCCGCGGCGACCGCGCTGGCCGCGGCCGCCGCCACCTCGTCGCAGCGGCCTGGCCGCTGGACCCAGACCGACACCGCGCCGGCCAGGGCATCGATGTCCGATTCCAGCGGCGAGTCGAACTGCTTATGCCAGGTGGCGTGATCGCCGACCACTGCCAGCAGCGGCGTGTGGGCACGCCGGGCGTTGTGCAGGTTGGCCAGGCCATTGGCGAGGCCCGGCCCCAGGTGCAGCAGTGCCGCCGCCGGCCGGCCCGTCATCCGGCCGTAGCCGTCCGCGGCCCCGGTCGCCGCTCCCTCGAACAGGCACAGCACCCCGCGCATCTCCGGGACGTCGTCCAGCGCAGCGACGAAATGCATCTCCGAGGTCCCCGGGTTGCTGAAGCACACCTCCACGCCGCATCCGGTCAGCGTGCGGATCAGGGCCTGCGCGCCGATCATGCCTACCTCCCTCAGTCCCAGTCGTACCCGTCCCATGCCGCACATGGCCGGGAAATACGCCCGGCATGGCCAACAGCTGACCTGCGGCGGGAGCGGGCCAACGGGCGATTGGGCCGGTGACCTGCCGCGAGCCTCAGTGACACTGGGCAGCTCGGAGATTACCGTCACATCTGGGCGAGGTGGCTGACGGGCCGGCAAGCGGCCCGTGCGTGATGCCGCTGCCTGGCAGTGGTGGCGCCTGCCGGCGGCCAGGTGGAGGAGGGTGTGCCCGAGCCAGTCCGCAAAGGTCAGCGATACATGCCCGGCCTGGACGGGTTGCGGGCACTGGCTGTGCTGGCTGTTATCGCCTACCACCTGGGCCTGGGCTGGGCTCCTGGAGGCCTGCTCGGCGTCGGTGTCTTCTTCACGCTGAGCGGCTACCTGATCACCGACCTCCTGCTCGCTCAGCATGAGATCACCGGCCGGCTGCACCTGGCGGGCTTCTGGCTGAGCCGCGCCCGGCGGCTGCTGCCCGCCCTGTTCGTCATGCTGGCGGTGGTGGCCGCCTGGGTCACGCTGCTGGACCGGAACCAGTTGCCGGCCATCCGCGGAGCGGTCGCCGCGTCCGCGGCCTACGTGGCCAACTGGTGGCTGATCGCCCAGCAC
Source organism: Streptosporangiaceae bacterium (assembly GCA_035473755.1). GTDB lineage: Bacteria > Actinomycetota > Actinomycetes > Streptosporangiales > Streptosporangiaceae > UBA9676. The sequence goes on along the minus strand of DATINY010000069.1, from coordinate 9,795 downwards.
AGCTCCTACTTCGCGCAGTTCGCCCCGCCCATGCCGCTGGGCCACCTGTGGTCGCTGGCGGTGGAGGAGCAGTTCTACCTGATCTGGCCCTGGCTGCTGCTGCTTGGGCTCCGCTGGGCGCGCGGCCGGCGCCGCGCCCGCACCAGGCTCGCGGCGGCGACGCTATTGCTGGCCGCCGTCTCGGCGGCGGCGATGGCGCTGCTCTACCGGCCGGGCTATGACCCGACGCGGATCTATGACGGCACCGACACCAGGGCCTTCGCCGTGCTCATCGGCGCGGCGCTGGCCTTTGTGTGGCCCAGCCGCCACCTGGGCAGCGACGTCACCGAAACGGCCCGGTGGATCCTTGACGGCATCGGGATAACCGGGCTTGCCATCATCGTCGTGCTGATCTGGCGCACCGGTGAGTACTCGCCGTTCCTGTACCGGGGCGGGATGGTCCTGCTGTCGGCCGGCACGGCACTGACCGTGGGCGCGGCCGCTTCACCGGCCAGCAGGCTTGGCGTGGTGCTGGGCATACGGCCGCTGCGCTGGGTCGGTGTCCGGTCCTACGGGATCTACCTGTGGCATTACCCGATCATCGTGCTGACCACTCCGCCCGATGGCCGGGACAGCCTGGTCCGCGGGGCCCTGCAGGTCGCCGCGGCCTTCGGCGTTGCGGCGCTGTCGTGGCGGTTTGTCGAGGAGCCGGTCCGCCATGGCGCCATCGGCCGGTGGCTGGCCCAGGCGAGATCCGCCGGCTGGCGGCTGGGCGCGGCGGGACGGCGGACCCGGCTCACGGTCGTGGCGTCCGTCGGGGTGGTGGCCCTGGCCAGCTGTGGCCTGGCCGGTGTGGTGCGGCCATCGGCCAGCCCGGAGGCGGGCACCATGCCTGCACCTTCGCCCGCGGCCGCCCGCATGCAGCCGTCCGGCGCGCCCGCCAGTCCGTCCCCGGCTGCCACCCGTGACCCGGCCCGCACCACGTGCCGCGCCGTGGTGCACATCGGCGACTCCACCTCTGACGGCCTCATCTCGCCCGACTACCTGCCCAACCCGCAGCGGCGGATCGGGGCGCAATACGCCAGGGTCGGCGTCACCAGGTTCATCCCGGATATCTCCGGCGGCACCTCGATCGTCGAGACCTCCAGCGGCCAGGCGAACGCCTACACCGTCGCCTAGCAGCTGGTCCACGACGGATACCGGGGCTGCTGGGTGCTGGCCCTCGGGACCAATGACACCGCGGACGTCGCCATCGGCTCGGTGGTCAGCCGGCCCGCCCGGATCAGGCAGATGATGTCGTTGATCGGCAGCCAGCCGGTCATGTGGGTCAACGTCAAATCGCTGCTCGCCACCGGGCCGTATTCAGAAGCCGACATGATGGCCTGGAACGCTGCCCTGATCCGGGCCTGCGCCCGGTACCCGAACATGCGGGTCTACGACTGGGCCTCGGTGGTCAAGAACAGCTGGTTCATTTCCGACGGCATCCACTTCACCTCCCGCGGCTACGCCGCGCGCGCCCACCGGATAGCCCGCGCGCTCGCGGCCGCCTTCCCGCGGGGCGGCGGCCGCTCCACCGGGACGCCGCAGGCCGGCCAGGGCGGCAAGCAGGGCACACCCCAGCCGGCCTGCCTCGTCCCTTAGCCGTGCGGGGTGGGTCAGCGCCCGAGCGCCGGGACCGTCATGGTGCGCCGCCGGGAGTCCTGGCCAGGCTGCCGTTGGCGAGGGCGTCCCGGGCGATGCGCGCGGCATGCCGGCCGGCCGGCTGACGCGCGTCAGCCCCCCTGGCGGTCGGCGTGCGGGTAGACCTCAAGGTCGGTGGCTTTGGTGGTGAGCCATACCTCGCTGCCCGACCTCAGCGAGAGCTCGGCCACGGCCGCCGGTGTGACGTCCACCAGGGCATGTGGCTGTCCTTCCAGGTCGAGCCGGACCCGGTCGGCCAGCAGCGTGAGCCCGGTGATCTTCGCCGGCCAGGTGTTGCGGGCGCTGCTCGGCTGGGGCCGCTGGCTGCTGACGACCACGGCGGAGGGGCGGACCGCGACGAGCACGTCACCGTGCTGGCCCTTGTCAGCGACGACGAAGGCCCCGCCTCCGGTGAGTTTCACCAGCGCGCCGTCGGCCTGGCCCGCGTACAGGTTCAGGCCGACGAGCTTGGCGACGTAATCGGTGGCGGGCTGACGGGCGATCTGCGCCGGGGTTCCCTCCTGGACGATGCGGCCGCCTTCGAGGACAAGGAGCCGGTCGGCCAGCACCAGCGCTTCCAGCGGGTCGTGGGTGACGAGCAGGCACGGCCCGGTGAAGTCCGCCAGGTGGCGTTTGAGCTCGGCCTGCACATCGAGGCGGGTCCCGGCGTCCAGGGCCGACAGGGGCTCGTCCAGCAGCAGCAGTCCCGGCTGCCCGGCCAGTGCGCGCGCCAGTGCTACCCGCTGCGCCTGCCCGCCGGACAGCTGGTCGGGTTTGCGGCCAGCGAGGTCGGCCAGCCCGAGCCGGTCGAGCCAGTGGCTGGCCGCCGCCCGGGCCGCCCGCTTCCCCTGGCCCCGGGCGCGCGGCGAGAACGCCACGTTGTCGGCCACGGTCAGGTGCGGGAAGAGCCGGTAGTTCTGGAAGACGAACCCGACCGGCCGCCCGGAGGCCTCCACGAAGGTCCCCGCGTCCGCGTCGTCCAGCACCTGCCCCGCAAGCGTGATGCGCCCGGCGGAGACGGGGGTCAGGCCCGCCACCGCACTGAGCAGAGTGGACTTCCCGGCCCCGTTCGGCCCCAGCAGCCCGAGGACCTCGCCGCAGGCCGCGGTGAGGCTGACCGCGAGGGTGAAACCGCCGCGCCTGACCTCGGCGTCGAAGACGAGGCCATCGCCGTCCCCGTGCGTCATGAGAGTGAGCCGCCCCGCAGCCAGTGGTCGCGAAGGGAGATCAGCACCACGATGGACACCAGCAGCAGCACCAGGCTGAGCGCGATCGCCGCGTCGGGGTCGGTCTCAAGCGCGTAGTACACGGCGATGGGCATGGTCTCGGTCTGGCCGGGGAAGCTGCCGGCGAAGGTGATCGTCGCGCCGAACTCGCCCAGGGCCCGCGCCCAGCACAGGACAGCGCCCGCCCCCAGGGAGGGGGCGACCAGGGGCACGGTGACCCGCCGGAACACGGTCATCCGTTTCGCGCCCAGGGTGGCCGCCGCTTCCTCAAAGCCCTGATCGGCGGACCGCAGCGCCCCCTCCACGGCGATGATCAGGAAGGGCATGGCCACGAACGTCTCGGCCATGACCACCGCTACCGGCGTAAACGGGATCGTCAGCCCGAACCAGTCGTCCAGGTAGCGGCCGATGAACCCGGTCCGCCCGAACGCCAGCAGTAGTGCGACCCCGCCGACCACCGGCGGGAGCACTAGCGGCAGGGTCACCAGGGCCCGCAGGAGCCGCTGCCCGGGGAAGCTGCTCCGGGCCAGTACCCAGGCCAGCGGCACCCCGATGGCCAGGGAGATCAACGTGGACGCGGATGCGGTCCACAGCGACAGGATCAGGGCCTGGGTCGCGTCCGCCCCGCTGAGGGCCGCGCCGATCCGGCCCCAGGGGGCGCGGATCAGCAGCCCGACCAGGGGCAGCACCAGGAAACCGACCGCGATCAGTGCCGGCGCCAGCAAGGGCGCCGGCACTGATCGCGAAGCACCGCCCCGCGCGGCCCGCCTGGCTCGTTCACGGGCTGTCAGGTGCGACGGCGCGGCGACGGTCACCGGGCAGCTCCGGATACTAGGTCAGGGCTTCTCGAACCCCGCGGCCGTGAGCACCTGCTGGCCCGCAGGTGACAGCACGTAGTTCATGAAGGCCTGAGCTTCGGACTTGTGCTTGCTGCTGTTGATGGTAGCGATCGGGTACTCCGTCGAAGCGTTGTCGCTGGCCGAGATCTTCACCCCGTTGACCTTGCTGCCGGCCGCCATTACGTCGGTCACGTAGACCATGCCCGCGTCGACGCTGCCCAGCTCGACCTGGGCCAGCACCGACTTCACGTCCGGCTGCAGCGTGACCGGCTTCACGGTGATCCCGACGTTCTTGAATACCTCCGCCGCCACGACCCCGCACGGCACCTGCGGCTGGCACAGCGCCACCTTGACGGACTTCTTCGCCAGGTCGTTCACCGATGTCACCTTCGCCGGGTTATTCGGGGGAGTGGCGACTTCCATGGTGTTCTGGGCGAAATTCTGCGGGTTGGACGCGTCTCCGGCGCTGACCACCGTGTCCATGTTGGCCGGCGCCGCCGAGGCGAACACGTCGGCCGGCGCGCCGCTGGTGATCTGCTCGGACAGGCCGGAACTCGGCCCGAAGCTGAACTTCACCGTATCGCCCGGATGGGCGGTCTCGAATTGCTTTCCGAGCTGGGTGAAGGTCCCCATCAGCGATGCTGCGGCGAAGACGGTGATCGTCCCGCCCGCCGGGCTGGCGCTCGCGCTCGAGCCCGAGCTGCCCGAGCCGCTGCTGGAACAGCCCGCGGCGGCGACAGCCGCCAGCGCGACGGCAATGACGGTGAAACGGCGCACTATGAACTCCTCGGTTAGGTCTCGCCGGGGCGAGATCATCGGATGGCGGGGATCTCCACGGAGACGTTGGTTGCCTTGATCGCGGCAACCGCTAGTACTCCCGGCTCCAGGCCGAGCTCGTCGGCGGCCTCGCGGCTGAGCAGCGACACGAACCTGTGCGGCCCGGCCTGGATCTCCACCTGGGCCATCACGGTGTCGCGGAGGACCCGGCTGACCAGGCCGCTGAACCTGTTCCGCACCGAGTGGCCGACCACCGCCCGGCCATCGGTGCGATCGCCCAGCTCGGCCAGCTCGCACGCGAACCGGGCCAGCTCGGCCCCGTCGACGGCCAGCCGCCCGGAGGCGTCGGTGGTCGTCTCGATCCGGCCCCCATCGGCCCAGCGGCGGAGCGTGTCATCGCTGACCCCGATCAGGTCAGCCGCTTCCCTGATCCGGAACGTCGGCACCTCCCGACTTTAACGCAGATACGGCCGAAGATCACCTCTGGCGTCCGCAAATGCGGCAGGCAGACGCCATGATGAGCGGCCGGGGGTCGCGCTAAGGTCGTCGAGACGAGGAGAGGCGTGGCGCAGATGACGGAATTCACGATCGGGGCCGAGGCGAGCTGTACCGATGGTGTCGGTGGCGACGTGACCCGGGTGGTCGTCGACCCCGTTGCCCGGGCGGTCACCCATCTCGTGATCGAGCCGAAGCACCGCCAGGGACTCGCCCGGCTCGTCCCGCTCGCCCTGGTCGACGCCACGGCGGGGGAGATCCGGCTCCGCTGCACGATCGCGGAGTTCGGGCGGCTCGACCCCGCCGAGGAGACGCAGTTCGTGCCGGGAAGCCCGGGCTACGCGGCCTACGGCCCGGACGAGGTGGTCTCGTGGCCGTACTACGGCCTCGCCGCGCCCGGCATAGATCCCGAGCTGGTGGGCACCTCACAGACCGTTACCTACGACACCATTCCCGTGGGCGAGGTGGAGGTGCGCCGCGGCGACCACGTCCATGCCACCGACGGCGACATCGGGCGGGTCCAGGGGCTCGTAATCGAGCCGCGCAGCCACCACGTGACCCACGTGCTGCTCCAGGAGGGGCACCTGTGGGGCCGCAAGGAGGTGTCCATCCCGATCAGCGCCGTGACCCGGGTAGACGACGGTATCTGGCTCAGCATGACCAAGCAGGACGTGGCCGGTCTGCCGCCGGTGGACATCGACCGCCCGGCCGGATAGACCTGCCCAGCCCATCCGGCCCGCCAGAGTGCGGCCAGCCGAGTCAGGCGGAGGACGTGGGGCGCCTGCGCGGACGTGGGCGGGTGCCCCAGCCCCGCACCATGGCGCGCTTGTTCTCGTCCCGCAAGACGCGCTGGAACTCCTCGTCGGCGTCCTCGCCACCGGTTAGCCAGCCGAGCATGTTGGCCATGATCACCGGCACGAAGCAGCACCCCGCCACCGCCCACACCAGTCCCATCGCGATCTCCTGGTCGGCGACGGCGCTCAGGCTGCTCCCCGCGGCGCCGTAGGCGTGGAACACGGTATGGCTGGCGGACCCGAGGAGGTAAGCGACGATCCAGATGGACCACATGGCCAGCGCGGCCATGGCGGCGCGCTGCGGCCGTGGGAGCCGGGGTACTACCGGTGGCGAGTCCACGATCTCGAGCCAGATCGCGCCCCCGGCCGCGAGCAGCGTCACCGCCTCGGCTACGACCAGGGCGGGCTGCCTGGCCAGCGCGTCCATCACTGGCGGCAGCCGCCAGGCCAGGCACACGCCAATGAAGGCGAGCAGGTAGATCCCGGCCCGCAGGAACGACCGGTTGCCCCGGTGCGCGGCCGCCAGCCGGTCCGCCGGGCCGGACAGGCGCAGCAGCCGCCACGGCGCGCCCAGCACGATCAGCGCCGGGCCGGCCATCGCGAAGACGCTGAACTGGATCGACTCGGCGAACACATAGCGGCGGGCGAGCACGCTCAGCGGGGGCAGGAGGCTCGCGAGCACCATCACCAGGCCGATCGCCGCGAGCCAGCGCCGCCGTCCTGGCAGGCCGACCTGGGCCGTCACATTCCGCTCGCCGGGGGTAGCGGTGGGAGCGTTCACCTTGATCTCCAACAGGCCGCCGGTGGGGCGGCCATCGTGACCGTGGGTAACCGTGGGTATCAGTGGCACCACCCATGATGGACCATGAGGTGGACATCGGTGCCCAGAGCCAGCGAAAACCCCGCCGGCCGGGCCGTCGGCCGTCATGATGATCATGTTGAGCGCGCCGCCGCGGGCGCAATCCCCGCGGCGAGGTTCCGGAGGTGGTTGCATGCAACTGGCCCATGAGTTCACGGTGAACACGCCCATTGACCGGGCGTGGGCGGTCCTGACCGACGTCGAGCGGATCGCCCCGTGCATGCCGGGCGCCGAGCTGACCGAGGTGGACGGCGACACCTACCACGGGCTGGTCAAGGTCAAGGTGGGGCCGATCACGGCCCAGTACAAGGGCACCGCGTCCTTCGTGGAGAAGGACGAGGCCGCCCACCGCGCGGTGCTGAAGGCCGCCGGGCGGGACGCGCGCGGGCAGGGGAACGCCTCGGCCACGGTCACCGCGGTCATGACCGAGCAGGGGGACGGGACCCGGGTGGAGATCACCACCGATATGACGGTGAGCGGCCGGGTGGCCCAGTTCGGCCGGGGGGTCATGGCCGATGTCACCGCCAGGCTGCTGCAGCAGTTCGTCGGCAACCTGGAGGCCAACGTGCTCGCATCCGACGGGAAGGGAGAAGCCGCCAGCGCGGGCGATGCCCCGGGGCAAACTGGTGCCGCGCCCGCCACGGATGCCGCGGGCGCGGCCGGTGCCGGACCTGCTGCGGACGCTGCGGGTGCCGCCGGAGCCGGGCCTGCCACGGCCACCGCGGCGGCCGGTCTCCCACCTCAGCCGAGCACCGAGGGCGAGCCTGTCCGAGTGGTGGGGCTGGTCCTGCGCTCGGCCATGCGCCGGACCGGGCAGTTCTTCGTCCGGCTGTTCCACCGGCTGACCGGGCGCCGCGAGGGCTAGGCCTGTCCCGCGGGTTCCTTCACCGGCCGCCAGGTGTGGCCGGGGCTCCCGCACTCAGCCGGGGTCGCCGAACCTGGTGGCGAGGGCCCGGAACGTCCCCGGTGCCGCGCCATGCAGCCAGGCGGGCAGGCGCATCCACCGCGGCACGTAGGACACGCTGCGGTCGTGCTCCAGGCAGGCCACGATGGCCCGGGCGACCCGTTCGGGGGGCTGGGGCGCCGGCCTCTTCCGGCCATAGGGGCGCCCGCGCCGGTCGAAGAACGGGGTGTCGATCACGCCCGGCACGATCACCGACACCCGGACATCGTGGCCGTCCAGCTCGTAGGAGAGGCTCTCGGCGAACGAGACCAGGCCGGCCTTGGTGGCCGAGTAGACCGCCTCACCGCGCACGCCGGTGGCCGCGGCGATGGAGGAGACGAAGACCACCCGCCCCCGGCCCCGCGCGACCATGCCGGGCAGGAGCAGCCTGGTCAGCTGCATCGGTGCGGTCAGGTTGACGGCCACGAGCTCGGCGACCTTCTCGGCGGTGATGTCATCGATCGGGCCGGCCCAGCCCAGTCCCGCGTTGTTGACCAGGACGTCGATGCCGGCGGTGGCTCCGTCGGCACCGGGCGCCGTGGGCAAGGCGGCCGCCGCCCGCTGGGCGGCCGCCGCGAGACTGGCTGGCCCATCGGGCGCGGCCAGATCGCAGGCCAGGTCGATGCCACCGATTTGGGCGGCGACGGCCCGCAGGCGCTGCGGGTCGCGTCCCGCGACCAGCGGCCGTACCCCGGCCGCAGCGAGGGCGCGAGCGGTCGCCGCGCCAATGCCGGACGAACCTCCGGTGATGAGCGCGACAGCGCCTGTGAGCCGCATGGCGTCTCACTTTCGCGTAGCGGCCCCGCCGCCGCAAGGCGCCGGGCCCGTGATCCACGCGACCTGCCTGCGCCCGGACGCTCCGTGCCTTCGTTTACAGGCCGCCGAGCAGATCACGCAGCGCCTGGGTGTAGGTGCCAAGTGCCGCCCGGCCCTGGCGGGTCAGGGTGACCCGTGGTTGCCGGGTGTCAGCTCGAGCATGTCCTGCAGCCGGGCGCTCAGGTGGTGCCCGGAGCGCCCAGCCTGCGACCCGGACGCTCAGGTGGTGCCCGGAGCACCCAGCCGTCAGGTGGTGCCCGGAGCACCCAGCCTGCGATCCGGGCTCTCAGGTCCTTGCCGCGGTGGGCTCGCTCCGCTCCGGGGCCCCGGTCTCGGACCAGCAGCGCACGATATCGCGCATGGACAGCAGCCCGGTCACCTCGTTGCCCTCGACCACCACCAGGTGGCGGAATCCCGCCCGGACCATGGTCGACGCGGCCTGCTCCAGGGTCCAGACGGGGGAGGCGTACACGACATCGATGGTCCGGTGCGCGGCGGCCAGCTCGATGTCGGGATCCTGCCCCGCAGCGAGGGAGTCGAGGATGTCACGCTCGGTCAGGATGCCCACGCCGGAGTGTTCCGGATCGATGACCACGGCCGCGCCTACGCGGCGGGACGACATCAGGCGGGCGGCCTCACGCAGCGTATGCGCGGGCCCGATCGTCAGGACCAGCGTGGTCATGCCGTCCCGTACCTTCATTGGGCATCACTCCTGGGGACCTTCGGCGGGGTTGGGGCCAGCGGCATACCGGATGCGCACTGCCGGGACGCCGTTGGCGGCACCGCGCTTGTGCCTTTGTGACCCATATCCCAGCATCGGGGATGCCGGCCGCGAGGGCAAGGCCCTTCAGGTACTCGTCGTGAGCCGGCGCTCACCCGCCGCGCGGGCCGCCCCCCGGGGCCAGCAGGTCGAGAACCTCGGCGTGCAGCCGCCCGTTGGTGGCCACCGCGCTGCCGCCGTCTGGCGTCGGCCGGCCAGCGAGGTCGGTGAACGTGCCGCCGGCCTCCTCCACGATCACCTGGAGCGCGGCCAGATCCCACAGGGAGACCGCCGGTTCGGCGGATATCTCCACCGCCCCCTCGGCGACCATCATGTGCGACCAGAAGTCGCCGTAGGCACGGGTGCGCCAGACCCGGCGGGTGAGGTCGAGGAACCCGGGCAGCCTCCCCTGCTCCTCCCAGCCGGACAGGCTGGAGTAGGAGAACGAGGCGTCCTCCAGCTTGGCGACCGACGAGACCCGGCAGCGGGTGGCCTTCGTGAGGCTCCGGCCGGTCCAGGCGCCGCCACCCCGGGCCGCCCACCAGCGGCGGCCGAGGGCGGGCGCGGAGGCCACGCCGGCCGTGACCTCGTTGCCGTCCATCAGCCCGATCAGGGTGGCCCAGACCG
>DATINY010000068.1:0-1868 GCA_035473755.1 Streptosporangiaceae bacterium | reverse complement strand
GGTCATGGACTCCAGTGACTCGGGAGGGAGGTGGGGGATGAGCAGGGGCTCGCGCGCGACGTGCTGATGAAGCCGAGCCCCCGGGCCCGTAGTTCCCGGGCCAGATGCCAGGACGTGGACAGTCCGTGGACGCCCGCGCCGATAACGACATACCGGCTGTGAGTGGGGATCATGGCACCTGCCTTCCAGATCTGCGGCGCGCTGCGGCGCAATACCTTCACAAGGTAGCTGCCCTCTGTGATCATGCCCAGCGGGGGCGTAGGCCCGGCCGCGCTCCCGCTGGCCGGTGGGTCGTGACGGCGGCCGCTGGCCGGTGGATCGTGATGGCGGCCTGGCCGCCGGGCGGCAGCCCCGTCCGCCGCGGGTGGGGCACCCTGGGACGAGACGGGAAATCGACGGAAGGCAACCCCATGGCCCGCGAATTGCTGGTGGCGGTCAGCTACCCGGTGGACGGCGAATTCACCCGGATCAACATGGGTGTGCTCGGCGGTTCCGCCCGGGTCGCCTTCCTGCACGGCCGCCCGGAGGACGAGGTCCGGGAGACCATGCGCCAGGCGGACGTGCTCATCGGATGGCACCTGAGCGAAGAGCTGCCCGCCGGTACCTGGCAGGACGTGCCCCGGCTCCGGTTCGTCCAGCTGCTGTCGGCCGGCGCCGACGCGGTGAACTTCGCCGCCATCCCGGAGCGGCTGATGCTGGCCAGCAACGTCGGCGCCTATGCCAAGCCGATGGCCGAGTACGTCATGGCGGCGACGCTCGCCCTGGCCCGGCGGCTGCCGCAGCGGCATGCCGACCTCGCCCGGGGCGAGTTCAAGATGTGGGAACGCGTGCTCACCCTGGACGGCGCGGTGTGCGGGATCCTTGGGTTCGGCGGCATCGGCCAGGCCACCGCCGGCCTGATGCGGGCGTTCGGGGCGCGCATCCATGCGGTGAACACCTCCGGCCGCACCAGCGAGCCGGTCGAGTTCATCGGCACGCTGGCCGACCTGGACCAGGTGCTCGCCGCCGCGGACGCGCTCGTGATGGCCCTCCCGCTGACCAACGCCACCCGGGGCCTCATCGGCGCGCGGGAGCTGGGCCTGATGAAGCCCACGGCGATCCTGGTGAACGTGGGCCGGGCGGCCATCGTGGACGAGCGTGCGCTGTATGAGCACCTGCGGGACCAGCCTGAGTTCTGCGCCGGGATCGACACGTGGTGGCATGAGCCGGGCGCGGGGGGGCCGGGCTCGGGCTCGGGCTTCTCCCCCGGCTACCCGTTCTTCGACCTGCCCAACGTGATCGGGTCTCCGCACAATTCGGGCGTCACCGATGGCGCCCTTCAGTTCGGGGCATGCCAAGCGGCCGAGAACGTCTTGCGGTTCGTGCGCGGCGAGGCCGTGATCGGCGTGACCCACCGCGAGGACTACCTGTGACCTGGCCGGCCAGGGGCCTGGCCGCCATCCCGCGTGCCCGCGCCGGAGCCGCCGTCAGTGGACCTCCGCCCCGACCGCGTGGCCGATCAGGTAGGTGATGCCGGCCGCGACCGCCCCGAGCACCAGCTGGCGCAGCGCGCCGCGCAGGAACGGCCGGTCGGTCAGCCGGGCCACCAGCCCGCCGCCGACGAACGCGGCCACCGCCGACAGCCCGAGCGCCGCCCACAGCGAGTCGTACCCGAGCAGGTAGGGGAGCAGCGGGATGAGCGCGCCGACGGCGAAGGTGGCCAGGGACGCTCCCGCCGCGGTGATCGGTGAGGGCAGGTCGGTGGGGTCCACCCCGAGCTCTTCGCGGACGTGCATGCCCAGCGCTTCCTCCGGGCTGGTGGAGATCTGCTGGGCCACCTGGTCGGCCAGGTCGGCAGCAATCCCCCGGTGCCGGAGCATGGTAGCCAG
>DATINY010000067.1:0-14801 GCA_035473755.1 Streptosporangiaceae bacterium | reverse complement strand
GATCGTCGCGGTGGGCACCGATACGGAGGTGTCCGCGCTCATAGGGAGGCACACCGAGGTCATCGACCTGGCGGGCCGGATGCTGCTGCCCGGATTTACCGACTCCCATATCCACGCCTCGGCCGGCGGGCTGTCAAGGATCCGGTGCGACCTGTCCGAGGCGCACAGCCTCGGCGACTACCTGGCCACCGTGCGCGGCTATGCGGAACGCAACCCCGCCGCCGCCTGGATCACCGGCGGCGGCTGGTCGATGGACGTGTTCCCCGGTGGGGTGCCAGGCAAGGAAGATCTCGACCGGGCAGTTCCCGACCGCCCGGTGTTCCTGGCCAACCGTGACCTTCACGCGGCGTGGGTGAACTCGCGCGCGCTCGCCCTGGCGGGGGTCGAGGCGAGCACCCCGGACCCGGCCGACGGGCGGATCGAGCGGGATGCCCGCGGCGAGCCGTCGGGCACCCTCCAGGAGGGCGCGATGGGCCTGGTGGAGCGGGTCGTGCCCCGCCCCGGCCTGGACGAGCAGGTAGCCGGCATTTGCGAGGCCCAGCGCTACCTGCATGCGCTGGGCATCACCGGCTGGCAGGAGGCGATCGTCGGGGACTACGCGGTGGTTCCCGACTGTTTCGAGGCCTACCTCGAGGCCGAGCGGCGCGGGCTGCTCACGGCCCGGGTGGCCGGGGCGCTCTGGTGGCAGCGCGGGGCCGGGATCGGGCAGCTCGACGGGCTCGCGGACCGCCGGGCCCGGGCCGCCCAGGCCGGCCGGGCCGGGCCGGGTAGCTTCCGCGCGACCAGCGTGAAGATCATGCAGGACGGGGTCTGCGAGAACTTCACCGCCTCCATGCTGGCTCCCTACCTCGACGCCCATGGCCACGCAACAGCGGGCGCCGGTGCCAGCTATTTCGATCCGCAGGAGCTGACGGCCGCGGTCACCGCCATCGACGCTCGCGGGTTCCAGGTGCATTTCCACGCCATCGGGGACCGCGCGGTCCGGGAGACGCTTGACGCGGCGGAGGCCGCCCTCGCCGCCAACGGGCCCGGCCACGGCCGGCACCATATCTCCCACCTGCAGGTTGTCCACCCCGATGACCTGCCCCGGTTCCGGGCGCTTTCGGTGATGGCCAACTGCCAGCCGCTGTGGGCCTGCTATGAGCCGCAGATGACCGAGCTCACGCTGCCCTTCCTCGGCCCGGAGCGGGCCGGCTGGCAGTACCCGTTCGGCAGCCTGTCGCGATCCGGTGCGCAGCTGTGCTTCGGCAGCGACTGGCCGGTGTCGAGCGCGAACCCGCTGTGGGAGATGCACACCGCGGTGAACCGGACGGTCGCTCCCGGCTATCCCTACGCCGGCACCGGGGTAGAGGAACCGTTCCTGCCGTCCGAGCGGATCGACCTCGCGACCGCGCTCGCGGCCTTCACCATCGGCTCCGCCTACGTCAACCATGCCGAGCTCGAGACCGGCTCGATCGAGGTCGGCAAGCAGGCCGATCTCGTCGTCCTGGACCGGAACCTGTTCGGCCAGCCCGCCGACGAGATCGCGCTCGCGCAGGTCGACCTCACGATCGTGAACGGGGCGGTGGTCCACGCCCGGTAGCCCCGGGCCGCCGGGTGCGTGCGCGGCCGACGGCCGGCCGGTGCCCGGATACCCGAGGTCACGACCGTTCTTTGCCTTTTCCGCGGGCCATTGTTGGCCGGCCATTTATGATGAGGGCCCAATGGCGGGCCCGGGAGAACGCCGGCCACCCGGCTTCCCGGCCCGCATGCGCAGTTCCGCCGCACGGACGTTCCCCCCGCCCGCTTCCTCCGGGAGGTCCCGGATGCAACTGATCGTTTACGGCGACTTCAACTGCCCCTACTCCTACCTGGCGAGCCAGCGGGTGGATGAGCTGGCCCGGTTAGGCCAGGCCGAGGTGGAGTGGCGTGCGGTCGAGCGTGATCGCGCCCTGGCGCTCACCGGCACACCGAGCAGCCTCGACCCGGAACGCTGGCAGCGCGAGCTCGCCGGGCTCGCGCTGATCGCCGATGAGGACGAGCAGGCACCGGGCCTTGCCCCGTCGGTGATCAGCAACACGGGTGCCGCGGTCGCCGCCTGCGCCGAGGCGGTCACCGACGGCGTGCAGGATGACCTGCGGCGCAGCCTGTTCTCCGAGATCTGGGTGAATCGGCGGCACCTCAGCAGCCCGTACGCGGTGCGGCAGCTGGTCTGCGCCCTGATGTACCCGGCCGGGACGCGCAGCGAGCAGCTGGCCGCCCCGGACCTGCCGTCCCGGATCCATCACCGCGCCACGCCCGGCGCGCTGCCGCGCCTGTCGGGGTGCACGATCAGCCCCGATGGGGTGCCGTTGACCGCCGCCGGATGCGGGCGGATCCGGCAGTGGCGGGACGGATGGCTGTCGGGCGCGGAAGGCATGGTACCCGCGCTCAGCCTCCCGGACGGCATGCTGACGGGCGTGCCCGCGCTCACCTGGCTGGCCGAACTGGCCGGCCGAACGGCGGCGGGTGCCCGGCTGCCTGCCGCCGTCGGCCGCTGAGCCCGGCCCGGGCCGGGGGCCATCGGCGTACGCGCGGGCTGGTCAGCGGGCGGTGATGGGGAGGCTGGCGTGGGCGTGCACCATGGCCCCTTCGCGGCAGACCGGCTCGCCGGCCAGCGCCAGCCGCGGGAACCGGGCCAGCAGCGCGGGAAACGCGACCTGCGCCTCCAGCCGGGCCAGCGGCGCGCCCAGACAGTAATGGATCCCGCCGCCGAACGACAGCGGCGCCTGCTGCGCCCGGTCCAGGATGAGCCGGTCCGGATCGGAGAACACCGCGGCGTCCCGGTTGGCCGCACCGAGCATGGCCAGCACCCGCTGGCCGTCGGAAAGATCGAACCCGGCGATGGTGAGATCATCGGGCGCACAGCGGCCGGACAGCACCTGCACCGGCGAGTCATACCGCAGCAGCTCCTCGACCGCCGGGATCGCCAGCAACGGCTCGGCCCGCAGCCGGGCCGCCTGGTCCGGGTGGGCCAGCAGCGCGGCCAGGCCGTTGGACAGCAGCCCGGTGGTGGTCTCGGAACCGGCTTTGAGCAGCAGCGCCGCCATCGTCACCAGTTCGTCGGCGGTCAGCTTGTCACCGCCATCCGCGGTGGCCATCGCCGAGATGAGGTCGTCAGCGGGATGCTCGCGGCGCTGCGCGGCCAGGTCGGACAGGTAATCGGCGATGACGGTGGCGGCGGCGTCGGCCCGGTCCACGACCTGCGGGCTGAGTGCCTCCAGCACCGCGCTCCAGTCACGGGCCAGATCGGCGAACATCGGCCGGTCGGCGGCCGGGATGCCGAGGAGCTCCCCGATGACGGTGACCGGCAGCGGGACCGCGAACCCGGTGACGAAGTCGCCGTCCCCGGCGATCTGCTCACACGCATCGGCCACGATCCGCTGCACGGCCGGCCGGAGCCCGGCCACCCGGCGCGCGGTAAAGGAGGCGGCGACCAGGCGGCGCAGCCGGGTGTGGGCAGGCGGGTTGAGCATCATGACGCTGCTGAACATCAGCCGCAGGGCCGGCCGATCCTGCCATTGCGGGTAGCCGGAAGAGGCCAGCCGCCGCTCCGGCGTCTTGTGCAGCCGGTGGTCGCGCAGCAGCATCGAGCATTCCCGGTAGCCGGTGACGACCAGCGTCCCGTCCAGCGCGGTCGCGGTCGGCCCGATTGCCCTCAGCCGCTGGTACAGCGGATAGGGGTTGGTCCTACCCTCCGGCCGGGCGAGGGCAGCGAGCACCTCGCCGACGATCCCCGGCCCACGCGTCCCGACGGCAGCCCGCTCCCTGAAAGCCACCAGCCCAGCATGCCGGGATACCGTCCCGGCGTGAAGACACCCCAGCGATAGGCCAGTGTCCCCGGCTGTTCACCTGGCCCGGGCGCCGCGACGCCCCAGCGGCTTCCCTCTGCCGGGTGGGGGGTGGCCGGCGCTCACCCGCCGGGGCCGGCGGCGGGGAGGCGTGACGGGCGGCGAGCCCGATGCCGATTCCCCGTCCGGCCGGCCTGCCCAGACCTTACGGTGGGGCGCATGCACAACGCGGAGCTGGTGGGCGCGATCCTGGACGGCCAGGGGGATGGGCTGGCCGCGGCCTACGACCGGTACGCGCCGGGCCTCTACGGTTACTGCCGCAGCATGCTCGGCGGGCCGGCCGACGCCGGCGACACGGTCCAGGACACGTTCATCATCGCCGCCGGGGCGCTGGGCAGCCTCCGTGAGCCTGGCCAGCTCCGGCCCTGGCTCTATGCCGTCGCCCGCAACGAATCCCACCGCCGTCTCCGCGCCCGGGCATTGCCGGTCCCGCCCGCCGCGGCGGGCGAATCGGCCGACGACACCGTTGATCTGGGCACGGACGCCGAGTCGGCGGAACTGCGCGCGATCGTGAGCGCGGCGCTCGCCGGGCTGGACCCCGGCGACCGGGAGATCGTCGAGCTGAACCTGCGCCACGGCCTTGATGGGCAGGATCTCGTCGACGTCCTCGGCGTGAGCGTGAGCCGGGCGCAGGTCCTGGTGGCGCGGGCCCGGGCGCGGTTCGAGGCGTCGCTGCGAGCGCTCCTGACCGCCCGCACCGGGCAGGAGTCCTGTCCCCAGCTGGCCGCCATCATGTCCGGCTGGGACGGGCAGCTGGATGCCCTGCTGCGCAAGCGGATCAACCGGCACGCCGAGCACTGCGAGAACTGCCGGGGGCGCGGGCGGTACGAGCTGGACCCGGCGATGCTGCTCAGCATGCTGCCCGCCGCCGTCCCCCCGGCCGGGTTGCGCGGCCAGCTGTTTGACCTGGCCAGCGACGCCAGCCCCGTCCCTACGGCCTACCGGGCCGGGGTGATCAGCCGAGCCGGGCCGTTCCGCCGGTCCGGGTTTCCCATGCCGCTCGATCCACCGCACGCGGCCCGCAGGCCGGTGACCTGGGTGCTGGCGGCCGGCGCCGGGGCGGCGGCCCTGGCCGTGATCGCCGGCGGGATCCTGCTGGCCTCGGGAATGCTCACGTCACCCGCGCCGCATTCTCCCGGCCGGGCGGTGGCCGGGCCGGCCGCGACGCCATCGGGCCCGGCCCGGGCCAGTGCGACCCCCACGTCGTCCGCCGGTCCCACCGCCCCGGTGCGCACCCCCCTCGTCCCGGGGGCGGCGGCAACCGCCTCGGCGGTGACCATCCACACCCGCCCATCCGTGCCTCCGGCCAGCTCGCGGCCGCCCGCGTCACCGTCGCCGGCCCCCCCGGCCGGCACCCTGGCCGCGTCGCCGGCGGTGGTGACGCTCCACCTGAACCCGGCCGGGCTGGCCTACGTGGGGTCGTTCACGCTGACCGCGCAGGGCGGGCCCATCTCCTCGTTCCGGATCAGCAACCCGGACCCGCTCGACCTGGCCATCAGGCCGCGCACCGGCTCGCTGGCACCGGGCCAGACCGTGACCGTCCGGCTGACCGTGCTCGCCCCGCTGCGGGTGTTCGCGAGCCGGCTGGCCCTTGATCCCGGCCTTCAGACCGTCATCGTTCATTACCCACCGGCTCGCTGACCGGTACAGAGCTTATTTGTGCCGGTTAATCTTTCCGTAAAGCGGCCACGGGGCATACCGTAGGCGCATGCGGGACACAGAGATGGTGGCGCCCCTCGCTGAGCGCCGGGCGGACGGGCTGGCGCCCGTCTACGACCGGTATGCTCCCGCCCTGCATGCCTACTGCCGCAGCCTGCTCGGCGATCCCTCCGACGCGGACGACGCGGTCCAGGACACGTTCATCATCGCCGCCGCCGAGCTGGACGGGCTGCGCGATCCCGGCCAGCTCCGGCCCTGGCTCTATGCCGTGGCCCGCAACGAATGCCGCCACCGCCTGCGTGCCCGCGCGCTGGCGGCCCGGCCCGACGCGGCGGACGAGCTGACCGACGAGACGGTTGATCTGGCGGCGGACGCCGAACGGGCGCAATTGCGCGCGGCGACGGCCGCCGCGCTCGCCGCGCTCAGCGCCGGCGACCGGGAGATCGTCGAGCTGAACCTGCGCCACGACCTGGCCGGGCAGGATCTCGCCGACGTCCTCGGCGTGAGCGTGAGCCAGGCGGAGGCCCTGACGTCCCGGGCCCGGGCGCGGTTCGAGGCGTCGCTGGGAGCGCTGCTGATCGCCCGCACCGGGCAGGAGTCCTGCCCGGAGCTGGCGGCCATGATGTCCCGCTGGGACGGGCAGCTGAATGTCCTGCTCCGCAAGCGGATCAGCCGGCACACCGAGCACTGTGAGCAGTGCGGCGACCGCTGGCGCCATGAGCTGAACCCGGCGATGCTCCTCAGCATGCTGCCCGTGGCGCTGCCCCCGCCCGGGCTGCGCGACCAGCTGTTCTACCTGATCGACGACATGGGCCCGGCCGCGTCGGCCTACCGGGCAGGGGTGATCCACCGGGCCGGGCCGTTCGGTTGGTCTGGATTTCCCGAGCCACTCGACCCGCCGCACGCCGACCACCGGCCGCAGACCCGGGCCCTGGCCGCCGGGGTCGCGGCCCTGGCCTTGTTCGCCGGGGGAGTCCTATTCGGCTCCGCCGTGCTCAAGCCGCATGCGGGGGATCACGCCACCGCCGCCGGTGCGACGCCGTACGCGGCGGCCCCGGCGCCGTCGGTCTTGCCCGAGGTCACGGTGAGGTCGAAGCCCCACTCCCACAGTTCGCCCCCGGCGTTCGCCGCCCCCAACGTCCCGTGGATAACGGCGACCACCCCGACGGGTCCGATCGCCCGCTCCCGGCCGTCGTCCGGTTCGACCGCGCCGCCGCGGCAGTCATCGCCATCGCCGTCGCCGGCGCCGTCCAGTTCGGCGACGCCGACGCCATCGGTCACGCCGACGCCGACGCCGTCCAGTTCGGCGACACCGACGGTTTCGGCGTCGCCGACGGTTTCCGCGTCACCGACTGCCCCGGCCAGCACCCTCGTCCCGTCGGCGGCGCTGGTGGCCCTCACGCTGACCGTGGGCGCATCGGCACCCTGACGCGCGGGGGCGACCGGCCGCCGGGACCCGGACCCAGGGCCCCCCCGGCCGCCCCGCCTAGCCCTACGCCTCGGCCTCGCCACGCAGCACGGCGGCCGCCGAGGTCATGGCGGCCAGCTTGCCGAACGCCGAGTCGCGGGGGAGATACTTCATCCCGCAGTCCGGCGCGAGCACGACGCGCTCGGCGGGCACGTACGGCAGCGCCCGGCGCACCCGGGCCGCCACCTGCTCGGCGCTTTCCACCGTGGGGTCGCCTAGGTCGAGCACCCCCAGGATGATCGTCTTGCCGTCCAGCTCGCCGAGCACCGAGCAGTCCAGGCCGGACTGGGCGGTCTCGATCGACACCTGGTCGCAGTCCGCGGCGGCCAGCTCGGGCAGGAACGAATAGCCCTCGGGGCGGTCGTGGATGATCGCCGCATAGCCGAAGCACAGGTGCACGGCGGTGGTGCCGGTCACGCCGTCCAGCGCCCGGTTGATCACCTTGACGCCGTAGCGGCGCGCCTCGTCCGGGCGGGCCTGCAGGTAGGGCTCGTCAAGCTGAACGATGTCGGCGCCGGCCGCGAACAGGTCCCGGACCTCCTCGTTGACCACCTCGGCATACCCGAGCGCGAGATCCTCGGTGCTGGCGTAATGATCGTTCTGCGCCTGCTGGGCCATGGTGAACGGGCCGGGAACGGTGATCTTGATGGTCCTGCCGGTGTTCGCGCGCAGGAACATCACGTCCTCGACCTCGACCGGATGACGCCGTCTGACCGGCCCGGTGACCCGCGGCACCGGGTTCGGGTGACCGCTGCGATCGAGCGCGGTGCCGGGATTGTCGATGTCCACCCCGTCCAGCGCGGTGGCGAAACGGTTGGAGTAGCTCTCCCGGCGCATCTCCCCGTCGGTCAGGATGTCCACGCCGGCCTGCTCCTGTGCCCGGATGGCGAGGAGGGTGGCATCGTCCTGCGCCTCGGCCAGGTACTCCGGGCCGACCCGCCACAGCTCGCGGGCCCGGACCCGGGGCGGGAACCGGTGCCGGAGGCGTTCCCGGTCGATCAGCCAGTCGGGCTGCGGGTAACTGCCGACGAGTGAGGTGGGAAAGAGCATGTGGCCACGATATGCCCGGGCGGGGTAAGCAAGGTGCCCGGTGTCACGCATCGGGCGGGTCGGTGCGGCCCTGCTGCTCGGCCAGGAACCGCTCGAACTGCGCCCCCAGTTCCTCCGCTGTCGGCATGTTCTCCGCCTCGTCGGCGAGCAGGCCCTCCCGGTCGGCGGCGTCGACGAAGGCGTCGTACTGCCGCTCCAGCGCCTGCACCAGCTCCGCGATCTCCTCGGATGCCTCCACCTGGCGGCCGATCTCCTCGTCGGTCCGGCGGGCCGCCTCCCGCAGCGCCTCGTCCGGCAGCGACAGGCCGGTCGCCCGGGTCACCGATTCCAGCAGGGTCACCGCGGCCGCCGGGTAGGCGGCCTGCGCGAGGTAATGCGGGACGTGGACGGCGAAACCGACGGCGGCGCGGTTCTCCTCACCGAGCCGGAACTCCAGCAACGAGGCCACGCTCCCCGGCACCTGCAGCCGGTCCACGATCGGCCGGGAGCCGGTGACCAGCTCGGGCCTGGTCCCGTGGGCGGTCAGGCCGAGCGGGCGGGTGTGCGGGACGCCCATGGGGATGCCGTGGAAGCCCACGGCCAGCTCGGCGCCCAGCCGGGTAGTCACCGACCGCACGGCGGTGATGAAGCGCTCCCATTCATGATCGGGCTCGGGCCCGGTCAGCAGCAGGAACGGCGTTCCCGTTGGGTCGTGCACGAGGTGGATGGCCAGTTCGGGCGCCTCATACTCCTCCCAGTGGTCCTTGTCGAACGTCATCGACGGGCGGCGGGACCGGTAGTCGATCAGGCGATCCGCGTCGAACGTCACCACCGCCTTATGCTCCAGGCTGCCCAGCAGATGCGCGGTCAACAGGCGGCCGGCCGCACCCGCGTCGATGAATCCGTCCAGGTAGTGGAGCATCACTGCTCCATCCAGTTCCGGCGCGTCGGGGCCCACCTCGTAGAGATCCCCCGCATCTCGCACCATGATCACTGCCTCCTACGCCGTCAGCCATTCACCTGGTAGTAACCGGCGGATGGCGGTCATCCATCCCCGCTCGCACGGGAACTGTGCGCCAACGGTACCCGGGCGGGCCGCCGTGGGCGAAGGCGCAAGCGGACGGGGCCAGCTACGCGGAGATCGCTGCCCGCGCCCGGGCGGCCTTGACGGCGGCCGACAGCGTGGCGATGTCGTAGGCGCCGTAGTGGCGCTGGCCGTTGATGAAGAAGGTCGGCGTGCCGGACACGGTGGACAGATCGGCCGAGTCGACGTCCTCGGCCACCCGCCCGCGCCCGTTGTGCTTGCGCAGGTCACCGGCGAACTGCTCGGCGTCGAGCCCGATCTGGCCGGCGTAGCGCATCAGGTCGGCCGGCCTCAGCGCGTCCTGGTTATCAAGGAGGAGGTCGTGCATCTCCCAGAAGGAGTCCTGTGCCGCCGCGGCCTCCGACGCCTCGGCCGCGAGCTGGGCGTGCGGATGGACGTCGGAGAGCGGGAGGTGGCGCCAGACGTAGCGGACGTCGCCGAAGTCGGCGAGGAGCCCACGGACGGACGGCTCGGCCCGGCCGCAGTAGGGGCACTCGAAGTCGCCGTACTCCACGACCGTGACCGGTGCCGACATGGGGCCGCGGATGTGGTCGCGGTCGGGATCCACCGGCACGGCGAGGTCGACGATCACCTCTGACGTGCCGAGCAGTGCACGGAGCCGTGCCCGCTTGGGGAGCAGCCCGGTCACCCGGAACACGGCCGAGGTGAGGATCGCCGCGCACAGCGCCGCGGCCAGCACACCGATCTTGGCCTCGGCCAGCTCTGGGCCGGTGAAGGCGAGCGAGGCGATGAGGAGCGAGACGGTGAACCCGATGCCGGCGATGGTGCCCGCCCCGATGATCGAGGCCCAGCCGGCGGGTGGCCGGAGCCGGCCCTTGCTGAGCCAGGTGACCAGGAACGTGGTGCCGGAGATGCCGAGCGGCTTGCCGAGCACGTACCCGGCCAGGATGCCGAGGGTGACCGGTGAGGTGAACGCCTGGGCGAGAAACGGGCCGCTGATCTGGACGCCCGCGTTGGCCAGCGCGAACAGCGGCACGATGACGTAGCTCGTCCACGGATGGAAGGTCTCCTGCAGCCGCTCGTTCGGCGAGATCGACGCGGACAGGGTGATGCTGGCCACCCGGGCCAGCTCCGGCGTCGGCTGCTCGCGGAACAGCCGGAACCGCTCGGTGGCCAGTTCCAGGTCGCCGCGCGCGGCCGGGTACGCCTGCGTGAACAGGCCCATCACCAGGCCGACCACAACCGGATCGACGCCGGAGCGCAGGAACGCCGCCCATGCCACCACCCCCAGCGCCAGGTACACGACGCCGCGCCGGACCCCGGCCGCCCGGACGGCGAACACCACGGCGAAGGTGGCCAGCCCGGCCAGCAGGGCGGGAAGCGAGATGTGGTGGCTGTAGAAGATCGCGATGATCGCGAGCGCGGCCAGGTCGTCCACCACGGCGAACGTGAGCAGGAAGGTCCGCATCCGGTCCGGGGCCCGCCGCCCGACCAGGGCGAGGATCCCGAGCGCGAACGCGGTGTCGGTGGACATGGCCGTGCCCCAGCCGTGCGCCGACGGCCGGCCGGCGTTGAAGATGAGGAAGATGGCGATCGGCACGACCATCCCGCCCAGGCCCGCCAGCACCGGCATGGTCAGACGGCTGCGCTCGCGCAGCTCGCCCAGGTCGAACTCGCGCCGGGCCTCCAGCCCGACCACGAAGAAGAAGAAGGTCATCAGGCCGCTGTTCACCCAGGCGTGCAGGTCCTGCGAGATGCCCGCGCCGCCGAGATGGATGGACAGCTGGGTATGCCACACGGCCTGGTAGGACGCCGGGCTCAGGTTCGCCCACGCGAGCGCGGCGATCGTCGCTCCGAGCAGCACCGCGGCGCTGCCGGTCTGGGTGCGCAGGAACCGGCGCAGCGGCGTCTGGAGGTTCCGCGTCCACGCGGTGTGCTCGGGTGCGGTGACGACCGGGCGGGATTCAGTCACCTCCAGATTCTCGCCTACCGCCGGGCTCAGAATCAGCCGGGGAGCTGTGCCAGCCAGTCAAGGGCACCGGCCGGGGCCCCAGACCGGTCGGCGGCCTCAGCCGTCGGCCCGCTGGTAGGTGAGGTGCACGACCCCGGTGCTGAACGTCTGCGACCCGGCGAGCTTGAGCCCCGCCGGGCTGCCTTCGCCCGCGAACAGGCGCTTGCCGTGGCCCACGACGACGGGGAACAGCAGCAGGTCAAGCTGGTCCAGCAGGCCCTCGCGCAGCAGCCAGGTGACCAGGGTGCCGCTGCCGCTCATGTTGATGTTCCGGCCGGGCCGCTCCTTGAGCTTGATGATCTCCTCGGCGACGTTGCCGCCAATCAGGGTCGAGTTCTGCCAGTCGGCCCGGTCCAGCGTCGTCGACACGACCACCTTCGGGAAGCTGTTCATCCGGTCGGCCATCCCGCCGGACTGGCCGCCGAAGGCAGCGGCAAACCCCTGGTAGGTGACCCGGCCCAGCAGCAGGGTGTCCCCGTCGCCCATCATCGACTCGATGAGCTGGCCGAGCTCCGGGCTGAAGTAAGGGCCGGTCCAGGTGTCCGGGCCCTCCACGACGCCGTCCACCGATACGAACAGGCCCGCAGCGATCTTCCGCATGGCATTCTCCTCATCCAGGACCACGTGCGGCCGGCTCCCGGCCGCCTCTACCGGTGCTTCGATCGGGCCGTTGCCGGATCGACACGGCGGCCCAGAAATTTTCTGGCCATCGGGCAGCCGGGCTACCGCCATGGAGCCAGCGGGGCAAGCCGGGGAGGGCGGCCTGACCGGGCCTTGGCCGTGGCGGCGGCTAGCCCTGGGCCTTGTGGGCCCGCCAGCGCTCCAGCAGGGCGGGCAGCTCCCGCCGGAGGAAGACAAAGAAATCATGTGAATCGGCGAGACGCTGGCCGGCCGGGGTGTCCGGGCCCAGGATCTCGGCCCCGTCCCTGGCGGCGTTGGCCCAGTGGGCCAGCACCTGGTCCCGGCCGAGGGAGATCTCGTACCAGAGGTCGTTGCGCAGCAGGTACACGTCGCGCCGGCTGCCGGGCTCGCGCTGGCGGCCGATCATGCCGACCTGCTCCAGGTAGCGCACGGCGCCGGAGATCGCGGCCGGGCTGGCCCCGAGCAGCCCGGTGAGCTCGGCGGCCGTCAGGCGCCCCGAGTCGGTGACCAGCAGGGCGGCGAACACCCGGGCGGGCATCGGCGGAACGCCCGCCTCCACGAGGACGGAAGCGAACCGCTCGATGAACGGGCGGACCGCCTGCTCGTCGCGTTCCACAGCCTGCTGCGTCATCGTGTCGGCACCCTTTCGCTCCCGCCGGCCCCGGGCGCTGGCCCGGCTCCTTCGCCTGGCACATCCCGCGGCGGCCTGCCCGCTCCTCGCGCCCCGCCGCAGTGGCCATGGGCAGGCGGCGGATGGGAAGGTTCGTTCTGAACTTTCATGACTTTCTGAATTTAGTGTATGGTACGAAGCATGACGGTGGCAATCGAAGTGGCCGGCCTGGTGAAGAGCTTCGGCCAGACGCGCGCGCTGGATGGGCTCGACCTGACCGTGGCCCACGGCGAGGTGCACGGCTTCCTGGGGCCGAACGGCGCCGGCAAGACGACGACCCTGCGGATCCTGCTCGGCCTGCTGCGCGCCGACGCCGGCACCGCGCGGCTGCTCGGCGGCGATCCGTGGCGGGAGGCCACCGCGCTGCACCGGCGGCTCGCCTACGTGCCTGGCGACGTCACGCTGTGGCCGAACCTGTCCGGCGGCGAGGTGATCGACCTGCTCGGCCGGCTGCGCGGCGGGCTGGACAGCGAGCGCAAGGACCTGCTGCTGAAGCGATTCGACCTGGACCCGACCCGCAAGACCCGCGCCTACTCCAAGGGCAACCGGCAGAAGGTGGCGCTGATCGCGGCGCTCGCGTCCGGGGCCGAGCTGCTCATCCTGGACGAGCCGACGTCGGGCCTGGATCCGCTGATGGAGGCCGCGTTCCGGGAGACCATCGAGGAACTGCGGCAGAGCGGGACCACCGTGCTGCTGTCCAGCCACATCCTGAGCGAGGTCGAGGCGCTCTGCGACCGGGTGACGATCATCCGGGCCGGCCGGACGGTCGAGAGCGGGGCGCTCGCCGACCTGCGTCATCTGACGCGCACCTCCATCGACGCCGAGCTGGCCGGCCCGCCGCCGGATCTGGCTGGCCTGCCCGGCGTGCACGACCTCGACGTGACCGGCGACCGGGTCCGCTGCCAGGTCGACAGCGACGCGCTGGATGAGGTGCTGCGCCGGCTGACCGCCGCCGGGGTGCGCAGCCTGGTCAGCCAGCCGCCCACCCTGGAGGAGCTGTTCCTCATGCACTACGGGCCGGAGGAGGCGCGGTCATGACCACCGAGGCCGCCGCGAGACCGGCCGGCCTGGAACTGGCCGGCGCGGAGCTGGCCGGCACGGGCATCCTGACCCGGCTGGCGCTGCGCCGGGACCGGATCATGATCGCCGCCTGGGTCTACGTCCTGGCGGCGTTCGCCTACGTCAGCGTGGTCAGCACGAAGAAGCTCTATCCCACGGCCGCGTCCCTGCAGGCGTTCGCGGAGGGCGCGGGCGCCGACCGGGTCACCCGCGCGATCTACGGGCCTGCGGGCGACCTGCACACCCTGGGCGGGCTGGCTACCTGGAAACTGAGCGTCTTCGGCGTCGTGGGCGTCGCGGTGATGAGCATGTTCATCGTGGTCCGGCACACCCGGGGGGATGAGGACGCCGGGCGTCTGGAGCTGGTGGGTGCGGGCGCGGTGGGTCGGCTGGCCGCGCTGACGTCGGGGCTGCTGACTGCGTTGCTGGCCAATCTGGGCGTGGCGCTGCTGGTGGCGATCGGCCTGGCGGTGGGTGGGCTGCCCTGGATCCCCTCACTGGCGTTCGGGCTCGGGATGGCTACCGTCGGCTGTGTCTTCGCGGCGATCACAGCCGTGGCCGCCCAGCTCGCCGGGAGCAGGCGCCCGGCCATCGGCCTTGTGACCAGCGCGATCGCGCTGGCCTACCTGCTGCGGGCGGTGGGCGACGCGGCGTCGTCCGGCAGCTGGGCCGCCAGCCTGTCCTGGCTGTCGCCGATCGGGTGGGCCCAGCAGATGCGGCCGTACGGCCCGCTCCACTGGTGGGTGCTGGTGATCCCGGTGCTGGTCACGTTCGCGGTAACGGCCGCCGCGTACGCCATCGCCGGGCGCCGCGACCTGGGCACCGGCCTGCTGCCGGTCCGGCCGGGGCCCCCGGTGGCCGGGGCGAGCCTGCGTAACTCCTTCGGGCTGGCCTGGCGCCTGCAGCGGGGCACGCTGGTGGCCTGGGCGGCCGGCTTCGCCCTGTATGGCCTGGTCATCGGGGGGCTCGCGGCCGGGATCGGCCCCCTGGTCGGCAACAACGCGGCCGCCAGGAAGCTGTTCGTTGAGCTCGGCGGCCAGACCGGCCTGGTCAAAGCGCTCCTCGCCGCCACGATGGGTTTCATGGGGGTGGCCGCCGCCATCTATGCCATCCAGGCGGCGCTGCGGCTGCGGGGTGAGGAATCCGGCGAGCGGGCCGAGCCGGTGCTCGCCGCCGCCGTGGGCCGGATCCGGTGGGCGTGGAGCCACCTGGTGTTCGCGGTGGCCGGCCCGGTCGTGCTGCTCCTGCTGGTCGGCCTGACCACCGGTCTGGTCTACGGCGCGCACACCGGGGACATGGGCCAGGCCCTGGGCCAGCTGGTGGGCAGCGCGCTGGTGCAGCTGCCGGCC
>DATINY010000066.1:0-11823 GCA_035473755.1 Streptosporangiaceae bacterium | reverse complement strand
CGGGCTGGGCATGAGCACGGCCCACCGGGACGAGATCAACGCCCAGCTGGAGAACCCGCCGGCGTTCGACCTTTCCGGCAGCGATCAGCTCGGCCTCTTCGTCGCCGGCCAGCTCGCCAAGCGGCAGAACATCCGGATCTCTCTCCGCTCCTCGGCGTACGGCGGGACCACGGCCATCGTGCTGATCCCGCGTTCGCTGGTCGTCCCCGAAGGGGCGACGACCAAGGACGCCGCGTCCCTGCCGGCCGGGACCAGCCCGCAGGGCAGGACGGCCAGGCACGCCATTTCCAGCGGCGGGCGCGAGCTCACCGGCCCGGACGACGGGCGGCCCGCCCCGGACGAAAGCCAGCCTCTCCCGCCCCCCCCGCCCATCCCGGTGGCGGTCACCGGCCTGCGCGGCGAGTGGGGACCGGCCCTGGACTGGCCGGAGACCACCCCGGCCAGCGAGACCACCGACTACCGGTCCGACGCCACCGACTACCGGCCGGAGACCACGGACTACCGGCCGGACGGCACGGACTACCGGCCCGACAGCACCGACTACCCCCCGCTGGGGTATCCCGACGAGGGAACCATCGGCCGCCCGACCGAGTTCACGCCCCTGCCCCCGGAGGGGGGCAACGGGCCCGGCAGCGTCATCCCGGCCACAGCCGAAGAGGCCACAGCCGAAGAGACAGCCGAAGAGACAGCCGAAGAGACAGCCGAGGCTGACCTGGATGACGGGCTGCCGCGGCGGGTCCGCCAGGCCAGCCTGGCGCCGCAGCTTCGCGAGACCCCCGCCCGTCCCGGTCCCTCCGCGGACCTCGGGGTCCTCGCCGGGCCGCCGCCGACCGAATGGTCGGCCGCTGAGCGCGAGCGGTCGCCGGAAGAGACCCGCGTCACCATGTCGGCCATCCAGCGCGGCTGGGAGCGGGGCAGGTCGGTCTTCGACCCCGCTGGCGGCAACGGCGACAGCACCGCCGAGCCGGAGGCGGGAACTCAAGGCCCCGACGGCACAGGTGCCACCGCCGCGACGGATGCCGTAGCATCCGGGGAAGTGAGCCCCGTGGATACCGGCTCAGATGCGTCCAGGCAGGCCGCGGACACGGGCATCACCGCCGACTCCGCAGCAGGCCGGACGGACGCGGGCGGCGCGGGCGGCGGCTCGCGCCGCACCAAAGACTGACCAGGGGGAACGACGTGGGCAACGCGGAACGGCTGGCAAATCCAGGCACCGGTACCGATGCCGACCTGGGCTGGCTCCTTGACGATCTCGTCACCCGGGTCAACCACGTCGACAAGGCCCTCATCCTCTCCCGCGACGGCCTCGCCATCGGGGCGTCGAAGGGCTTCACCCGCGAAGACGCCGAGCACCTGTCCGCCGTGGCGGCGGGCTTCCAGAGCCTCGCGCGGGGCGCCGGTCAGCACTTCGGCGGCGGCCGCATCCGCCAGACCATCGTCGAGATGGACAACATCTTCCTGTTCGTGACCTCGGCCGGCGAGGGAAGCTGCCTGGCCGTGCTCAGCCCGGCCACGGCCGACGTGGGCCTCATCGCCTATGAGATGGCGATCCTGGTCAAGCGCGTCGGGCCGCATCTGTCGGTGCATCCCCGGCCCGCGACGGCCGGGGACGGAGCGGGATGAGCTGCCATGGCGCTACCCGAAGACCGCTGGCTCGATCAAGAAGCAGGACCCGTGGTCAGGCCCTATGCGCTGATCGGCGGCAGGACTCGGCCGACCGGGGACGCGCTGGACGTGATCGCGATGATCATCGCGGTCCGGGGAACCTCCTTCGATCCGGCGGACCTGGAGCCGGAGCACCTCTCGGCGCTGCGGCTGTCCTCGCTGCCCATCTCGGTGGCTGACCTCGCGGCGGACCTCGATCTCCCTCTAGGAGTGGTCCAGATCCTCCTCAGCGACCTGCGGGAACGCTCTCTCATCACCATCCACCACCCCATCCCACCGGCCAGGCTGCCCGATCCGCAGATTCTCAAGGAGGTCGTCGATGGCCTACGCCGCCTCTGACGACCGGGCAGGCGTACCGGTCAGCATCAAGATCCTCATTGCCGGAGGGTTCGGGGTAGGCAAGACCACCCTGGTCGGCTCGGTGACCGAGATCCGCCCGCTGCGCACCGAGGAGCCGCTGACCGAGCCGGGCAGGCACGTGGACGTGCTGGACGGGGTGGAGCGCAAGAGCACCACCACCGTTGCCCTGGACTTCGGCCGGATCACCATCCGGAAGAACCTGGTGGTCTACCTGTTCGGGACGCCCGGCCAGGAACGGTTCTGGTTCATGTGGGACGAGCTGGCGCGCGGCGCGCTCGGTGCGGTCATCCTCGCGGACACCCGCCGGCTGGCCGACTGCTTCCCCTCCGTTGACTACTTTGAGAAGCACCACGTCCCGTTCGTCCTCGCCGTGAACTGCTTCGACGGGGCGCGCCGCTACAATCCGGATGCCGTCCGGTCGGCGGTCGACCTCGACACCGATGTCCCGGTCGTCCTCTGCGACGCCCGCCAGCCGACGTCGGGCCGGGACGTCCTGATCGCGCTGGTGGAGCACGCGATAGCCACGATCCGGCGCTCCAACGAGCTGTCCGAAGAGGTCCCGACCCACTGAGCCGGGACCCCCCGGCTCCCTACTCCTCCGGCACCTCGGTCATGAGGTCGGGTGAGGTCTCCATGCCCGACTGCCACACCGACCTGGCGATGATCTTGGTCGGGTCGGCGCGGTAGCGGTAGCGGTAAGCGATGTCCTTGCCCTCCTCGAGCAGGCCCTCCGACAGGGTGGTCGGGTTCAGGCCGAGCGCCAGGAACTGGTCGTTGCGCACGATCAGGTCGTTTTCCTCCGCCTCACGCCGCGGGTTCGGCAGGTAGGCGATCTCGGCGCCCATCGCGTCGGCGATCATCTTGGCCAGGTCGAGCAGCCGGTGCGTCTCGGTCATCTGGTTGAGCACACGCGGGCGGGCCGGGTCCTCGGGCGGGTTGGTGATCGCGATCTCGATGCACCGGACCGTGTCGCGGATGTGGATGAACGCGCGGGTCTGGCCGCCGGTGCCGTGCACGGTCAGCGGGTGCCCGATCGCGGCCTGCATGAGGAACCGGTTCAGCACGGTGCCGTAGTCGCCGTCGTAGTCGAACCGGTTGATCAGCCGCTCATCCCGGCTGGTCTGGTCGGTCTGGGTGCCCCACACGATGCCCTGATGCAGGTCGGTGATCCGCAGCCCGTCGTTCTTGGCGTAGAACGAGAACAGCAGCTGGTCCAGCGTCTTGGTCAGGTGATACACCGAACCGGGATTCGCCGGATGCAGGATCTCCCGCTCCAGCTCGCCGTCGGGCGTGGGCACCTTCACCGTCAGGTAACCCTCGGGGATCGGGGCGGAGCCGGACCAGCCGTAGCCGTAGACGCCCATGGTGCCCAGGTGCACGAGGGAGGCGTCGATCCCGGTGGCCACCAGCGCCGTCAGCAGGTTATGCGTCGCCCGCACGTTGTTGTCCACCGTGTAGCGCTTGGCGCGCGTGTTCCGCATCGAATACGGGGCCGCCCGCTGCTCGGCGAAGTGCACGATCGCCTCGGGCCGGATGTCCTCGAGCACCGCCACCAGCCGGTCATACTCGGTCGCCAGGTCCAGGTTGATGAAACCGACCTCACGTCCCGACACCTCACGCCACACCCGGATCCGCTCACCGGTCGGGCGGATCGGCGTCAGCGAATCCACCTCAAGCTCGACGTCGATCTTCCGGCGGCTCAGGTTGTCGATGATGGTGATGTCATGGCCGCGGTCCGACAGGTACAGCGTGGTCGGCCAGCCACAAAAACCATCGCCGCCGAGAACCAGAACGCGCATTCGGACTCCCATCGTGTTCTGCCAACAACAAGGACGCTGCGACCGCCGCCCCACGGGCGGTAGCCGGCTTCGCTATGCGCCGGCTCAAGCCACGGCGTCCCGTAGGCGGTTAGTGTACCGGGGATATCCCTGGTGAAACCTGCCCATGGGATTAGCGGCCGGTGCCGGACCGCCTGCCGGGGAAAATGCTGGTGCAGGAATGCTATGTGAGGCCTGGGGCGTACCGGTCAGGCCTGGCCCGCGGGCGTATCCGGGGCGGTCAGGACGGGGCGTGCCCATCATCGCCGAATGCTGGGCCGGGAGTGTGCCCCGCGGCCACGTCGCTGGCGGAATCCGCGTGGTGAACGGCGCCCTCGCCATAGCCTGGGCCGGCTAACCCGGCCGCGGCGGGCGCCGCGGCCGGCTCGCCGGCGGTGACACCGCTCAGCGGGGCCGCCTGGGCACCGGCCCGCGGCCGGCCAGGGCCGCTTCCGGCCCGGCCACGCCGGCGGACGTGGCTGACGACCCGGCGGGCATGCCGGATATAGGGGGCGATTTCCGCCCGGAATTGCTGCGCGTTGTGGCTGCTCAGGTCGATCTCATACGGCCTGCCGTCAACCTCGAACCGCAGCGTCTCGCTTGCCTCGGAGGCATCCAGGTCATCGACCAGGTGGACATGAATCTTCTTGGTCATATCCGCTCTTCCGGGAGCCTGATATGTGTGATTTGCCGGTACCTATGGTAACGAAGGGACGGTGGCCGTCACGCTATTGCCACGTTATTGCCCATGCATTGCCCTAGCTTTGCTGCCGTTTTGCCCCCGGTCAGCGGCCGGGTCAACGGGCCCCGCCCGCGCCCCGGAGGGAGGGCGGCATTGTCGATCTGGCCGTTGCCCGTTCGTGTAGGGGTGACAGGAAACGCCTGCGAGGAGCATCAGATGAAGACCTACCTGCTCAGCGTGTACCAGCCCGAGGGAACCCCGCCCCCGCCCGATGTCCTGGAGAAGATCATGGCCGAGCTCGGCACGCTGCGGGACGAGATGAAGGCGGCCGGCGCATGGGTCTTCTCGGGGGGCCTGAACTCCCCGGGCACGGCCACCGTGCTGCGGTTCGACGGCGGCGACGTGCTCATGACCGACGGCCCGTTCGCCGAGGGCAAGGAGTATCTCGGCGGGTTCACCATCGTCAGGGCAGCTGACCTCGACGCCGCGCTGGAATGGGGCCGCAGGCTCGCCCGGGTGATCACCCTGCCGATCGAGGTGCGGCCGTTCGTGGATGAGGCCGGGGACTGACATCTTGCATGCCGCCGTCGGCGCCGGGGAGATCGAGCGGGTCTTCCGCGAGGAATACGGCCGCGCGGTGGCCGTCCTGGCCCGCCATTTCGGTGACATCGACATCGCCGAGGAGGCGGTCCAGGACGCGTTCACCGTGGCGGTGCAGCGGTGGCCGGCCGCCGGGCTCCCCCCGAGCCCGGCCGGCTGGATCATCACCACCGCCCGCAACCGCGCGGTTGACCGTCTCCGCCGGGAGGCGTCCCGCCAGGACCGGCACGCCCAGGCCGCCCTGCTGCATGCCCGCGGCGATCCGCCGGAGGAGGGGACCGTGCATGACGACCGGCTGCGCCTGATCTTCACCTGCTGCCACCCCGCGCTCGCCACCGGCGCACAGGTGGCACTGACGCTGCGGCTCCTGGGGGGACTCACGACTCCGGAGATCGCCCACGCCTTCCTGGTGCCCGAGCCGACCATGGCCCAGCGGCTGGTCCGCGCCAAGGGCAAGATCCGCGACGCGGGGATCCCCTACCGGGTGCCAGCCGAGGCCGATCTGCCGGACCGCCTGCGGGCCGTGCTGGCCGTCGTCTACCTCATCTTCAACGAGGGCTACACGGCGAGCTCGGGCGACCGCCTGACCCGGGAGGACCTGTGCGCCGAGGCCATCCGGCTCGGGCGGCTGCTGGCCGGGCTCATGCCCGACGAGGGCGAGGTCGCCGGGCTGCTCGCCCTCATGCTGCTGATCGAGTCGCGCCGGGCCGCCCGTACCACCGGCGACGGCGGCCTCGTGCTGCTGGCCGATCAGGACCGGAGCCGGTGGGATCGCGGCCTCATCGCCGAAGGCCAGGCCATCGTCCGGCGGTGCCTGCGGCGCGACCAGCCCGGGCCCTACCAGATCCAGGCCGCGATCAACGCGGTGCACAGCGACGCGCCGTCGGCGGCGGCGACGGACTGGGGGCAGATCCTGCAGCTGTACGACCAGCTGGCCGTGATCGCCCCGGGGCCGGTGATGCTGCTCAACCGCGCGGTGGCGGTCGCCGAGGTCGAGGGGCCCGCGGCGGCTCTTACCCTGGTTGACCGCCTTGACCTGCATGACTACTACCTGTTCCACGCCATCCGGGCCGACCTGCTCCGGCGCCTGGGCCGGGATGGCGAGGCGGCGCTGGCCTACCAGGCGGCGATCGCCCGCGCCGGTAACGCCGCCGAACGTGACTTCCTGGAGCGCAGGCTCGCAGAAGTCACTGGGCCAGCTTCACCACGGTGACGAAGAAGTTGTCGATCTGCCGGATGACTTCCATGAAGGTCTCGAAGTCCACCGGCTTGCTGACGTAGGCGTTGGCGTGCAGGGCGTAGCTGCGCAGGACGTCCTGCTGAGCCTGCGACGTGGTCAGGATGACGACCGGGATGACCTTGAGCACCGGATCGGCCTTGAGTTCGGCGAGCACCTCCAAGCCGTCCAGGCGCGGCAGGTTGAGGTCAAGCAGGATCAGCCCCGGCCGGGGCGCGCCGGCGTAGCCGCCGGTCCGGCGCAGGAACTGCAGCGCCTGCTCGCCGTCGGTCACCACGTGCAGCACGTTGCGCAGCTTGTAGTGCTCGAACGCTTCCTTGGTCATCAGGACGTCCCCCGGGTCGTCCTCGACCAGCAGCACATCCACTGCCTGGCATTCGCCGTGTTCAGTCATGGGCATCGGCATCCTCGGGCCGTGCGGGCAGGGTGAAGCAGAAGCGGGCGCCGGACGTAACCGTCGTATCGAGCCAGATGCGGCCGCCGTGGTATTCAATTATCTTCCGGCACATGGCCAGGCCGATGCCGGTTCCCGGGTACGCCGCACGGTCGTGCAGCCGCTGGAAGATCACGAAGATCCGTTCCGCGTATTCGGCCGGGATGCCGATGCCATTGTCGCTGAACGAGAACAGCCACTGCTCTCCTTCCCGGTGCGCCGACACCGAGATACGGGGAGGCTGCTCTCCGGCGAACTTCAGGGCATTGCTGAGCAGGTTCTGGAACACGGCGGTGAGCAGGGAGGTCTCCCCCAGCACCACCGGCAGGTGGCCTGCCTCGATCGTGGCGTGCGAGGCCTTGGCGGCCGGGCCGAGGTTCGCCCAGGCCTGGGCGAGCAGGACGGAGCAGGAAACCTCCTCCCGCCGTTGGGCCGTCCGGCCCACCCGGCTGAACGCCAGCAGGTCGTTGATCAGCTGCTGCATGCGCTTGGCGCCGTCGACGGCGAGGTCGATGTACTGGTCGGCCTTTTCGTCCAGCTGGCCCGCGTAGCGGCGCTGCAATAGCTGGACGAAGCTCGCCACCTTCCGCAGCGGCTCCTGCAGGTCATGGGAGGCCACGTAGGCGAACTGCTCGAGTTCCGCGTTCGATCGCTGCAGGTCCTCGGTCCGGGCCTCCAGGGTCGCGTGCGCCGCCTCCAGGCTGGTGTGCGCCGCGCGGACGGCGGACAGTTCCGCCAGGATCCGCTCGCGCATGCGGTTCACGCCGATCCCGGTGGTGCGCACCTCCTGCGGGCCGCCGGGGTCGACGTGGTGCGTGAAGTCACCGTCGGCCACCGTGCGGGCGTCGGCGGCGAGCCGGGACAGCGGCCGGATCACCGATATCTCGAGGATGAACGCGATGACGATCAGGATGACCAGCAGCGAGATCCCGATCCCGAGGCAGATCGCGTTGAGCGTCGTCGCGGAACCGTTCAGCCCGGTGACGGCTTGCCTGCGCTCGGTGGTCAGGTCGGCCTGCATGCCCCCCAGTGCGGTGCGCAGGGCGTCGAACTCGGCCTTGCCCTGGTTGGTCGTCGCGCCGGTGACGGGCTGCCCGGTGGTGCGCACCTGCCTGATGGTCGGCTCCGCGTAACGCGCCCGCCAGATGCCGGCCCGGGCCGTCAC
The DNA here is from genome assembly GCA_035473755.1 of Streptosporangiaceae bacterium. GTDB lineage: Bacteria > Actinomycetota > Actinomycetes > Streptosporangiales > Streptosporangiaceae > UBA9676. The sequence goes on along the minus strand of DATINY010000066.1, from coordinate 3,864 downwards.
CCGGGTAAGGTCGGCCGACGCGACCGGCATGCCGGTGAGAAGGCGGCGCAGGGCGCTGACCTGCCGGCGTTCCTGCGCGAGGCCCTCGTTGTACGGGGCCAGGAACGTGGGCCGCGCGCTGAGCGCGTAGCCGCGGACCCCGGTCTCCTGGTTGAGGTAAGCGACCCCCAGCTGCGAGGTGCGGAACGCGGCGGGGTCGATCTTGTTCACCACCCGGTCACGGGCACTGGCCAGGTTGGCGAGCGCCGTACCGCCGACCACGATCGCCGCCAGCGAGAACAGCGTGACGATCACAAAGCCGACCAGGAAGGTCCGCCGCAGCGGCCAGCCTCCGGCCAGCCATCCTGCCATGACGCGGGCGCGGGTGGTCGCGGCCACCTCGGCACGCGGCCCGGTCCCCGCCGGCGCGGCGCCGGTGCGCGGCCCGGTCCCCGCCGGCGCGGCGCTGGTGCGCGGCCCGGTCTCGGCCAGCCCGGCGCCGGCATCCGGCCCCGTGGCGGCCAGATCGTGGCCCGCGTCCTGCTCGATGTCAGCCAGCTCCGATTCGGGGTCTGGGTCGACCCCAGCCACCCCGGCGTCGTGGTCCGGGTCGATCCCAGCCAGTCTCGCGTCGGGGTCTGGGTCGATCCCAGCCAGCCCGGCGTTGCGGTCCGGGTCGACCCCAGCCAGCCCGGCGTCGGGGTCCGAGTCGATCCCAGCCAGCCCGCCGCCGGTACCGGCGGCCGGGCCCGCGGCGCCGGCATCTTGCCCGGTCCCGGCGGCCGCCGGGGTCAGCCCGGCCTCGCCGGCGTCGGCGCCGCCCGGAACCGAAGCGGCGCCGGGCCGGCCGCTCACCGGCCATCCAGGGGCGAGAATCCCAGCGCCAGCACGGCCAGGTCGTCGTCCAGATCGCCCCCGTTGAGCTCGCGCACATGGCCCACGAGCCATCCGAGGAGGTGCTCATCACGCTGTTTGCGTTCCGGCGGTCGCATGACCCGTGTGCTTCCCAGGAACGCCTGAATGATGTCGGTCAGCCCCTCGCTTCCGAGCCGCTCAGGACCTTCGCCGATCCGGCCCTCGACCAGCCCGTCGGTATACATGACGAGAGACCAGTGGCCGCCGAGCTCGACCTCGCTGCTCGGCCAGTCCCGCGCGTGCGAGATACCGGGGGGCGGGCACACGGGCGCCGCCAGTTCCCGTACCCCGCCGGGCGTGATCAGCAGCGGCTGCGGGTGACCGGCCAGATGCAGCCGTCCGTGGGAACGGTCGGGCGCGATCGAGATCATGCACAGCGTGGCGAACAGCCGCTCCTCGTGGCGCTCATGCTCCAGCACCTGCTGGACCGCCGACAGGACGTCGGCCATCGGCCGGCCGGCCAGCACCATGGTGCGCCAGGCCACCCGCAGGCAGACGCCGAGGGCCGCTTCTTCCGGGCCGCGCCCGCAGACATCCCCGACCACCGTGTGCACCCAGCCGTCGGCCGCCTCGACAACGTCGAAGAAGTCCCCGCCGAGCAGCATCTGCCCCCCGCCGGGCCGGTATTGCGTCGCCACCGTCAGCCGCGGGTCGGACAGCAGTGGAGACGGCAGCAGGCCGCGTTCCAGCCGGGAGTTCTCCCGTGCGTAGATCTGTGCCTCGCGCAGCTGGCGCTGGACCTCTTCCGAGCGCAGGCGCTCGATCGCATAACGGATGACCCGGTTCAGCAGTGCCCCGTCGACCTGGCCCTTGACCAGGTAATCCTGTGCCCCGGCCCGCACTGCCTCCGCCCCGAGGTGCTCGTCGGCCACGCCCGTCAGCACCACCACGGCCAGCTCGGGCACGTGCTCGGTCAGCCAGCGCACCCCCCGCAGCTCCTGCAGTTCCCCGGTGTCGGGCAGGCCCAGATCGAGCAGCACACACGTCACGCCGGGCAGGAGCGGCTTCGCCTCGGTCAGGGACCGCGCCCGGCGCAGGGCGATGGGGGCCGCGGCGTCCAGCAGGAGTTCCTCGACCAGCAGGGCATCGGCATCATCGTCCTCGATGAGCAACACCTGCGTGGGGCCGGGCGCGGTGGCCGGGTGCGCCGTGGCCTTCCTGGCATCCTGAGTCACCATCTGACCCTGTTCGCGATTTCCGTGAGCATCAGTCCTGTTCAACAGGTTGGGTTGGGCCAGCATAGTTGGCCGGATAGGTCTAGTACCGCTATCACGCCGAACGCCCGCGCACTCACAAGCTCCCTGGCGGCCGCCCCTGCTGTGGGCCACACCGAAGTCCGCGCCAGGTCAGTAGCCTGCGTCAAATCTAGACCAGGCGGCACCGCTTCGCACCCGAGGATGAGCAGGACGCTGCCACGGCGGGCAAGAGGTCCCGGCAGCCACCGCATGATCACGGAGCCCACCACCATCAGCGATCACACCATGGCAGCGGTAAGGCCTTACGGTCCTGGCCGACGGGACCAACGGCGGGTTCGCTGCCACCCGGCCGGGGCATAGCGTCCAATATTCCGGAGCCCATGGCTCCTGTGCTGTTCCTTCCCGTGTGCCGGGGCGATGCGGCGGCCATCACGCGGGGCGGCGGCACCCCAGCATGAAGGGAGAACCGGGCAATGGCCGATCACGAGCAGACCCAGTCAGCCGGGATGGGCACCATCCACGGCCGCGTGGCGCTGGTGACGGGCGGGACCCGCGGCATCGGGGCCGCCATCTGCGAGCAGCTGGCGGGCCAGGGCGCCGATGTCGCGGCCGGCTACTGGCGGCACCAGGAGAGCGCGGGCAAGTTCCTATCCGCCATGACGGACGGCCACCCCGACCGCACGATCACCTTGCACGAGGGGAACATCGGCGACGCCGATGACTGCCGTCGCGTGATCAGCGAGGTCATCGATCAGCACGGCCGGCTCGACATCCTGGTCAACAACGCCGGGATCACGATCGACCGGACCGTCGCCAAGATGACCGACGACGACTGGCTGAAGGTGATCGCGGTCAACCTGTCTGGTGCGTTCTTCCTGGCCCAGAACGCGCTCGAGCACATGCTCGGGCGCGGCACCGGCCGGATCATCAACGTGTCCTCGGTGATCGGCGAGACCGGCAACATCGGCCAGGCGAACTATGCCGCCTCCAAGTCCGGTCTCTTCGGGCTGACCAAATCGCTGGCCAAGGAGGCCGTCTTCCAGCTCAACCGGGCGCAGCGCCCGGCCGGCGACGGGATCGGGCTGACCGTCAACGCGGTCACCCCCGGCTATGTCGCGACCGACATGGTGGCCACCATCCCCGACAAGGTGATGGACCGGATCCGCAGCCAGATCCCGCTGGGCCGGCTCGGGCAGCCGGAGGAGATCGCCCGGGTGGTCTGCTTCCTGGCGGCCGACCAGTCCGCCTACATCACCGGGCAGATCTGGGCCGTCAACGGCGGCCTGGACATGTGAACGGAGGATCTGTGGACAACAACCAGCGTGACGTATTCGTGCTGTCCGCCGTGCGGACCGCGATCGGCAAGTACGGCGGGGGCCTGGCGGCGGTCCCGCCCTGCGACCTCGGTGCCACCGTGGTGCGGGAGGCGGTCAGCCGGGCCGGCGTGGAGCCCGGCCAGGTCGGGCACACGGTGTTCGGCAACGTGATCCACACCGAGGTCCGGGACATGTACCTGGGCCGGGTGGTGTCGGTCAACGGGGGCCTGCCCGTCGAGACACCCGCGTTCACCCTCAACCGGCTGTGCGGCAGCGGGCTGCAGGCGATCGTGTCCGCCGCCCAGGCGATCAGGCTCGGCGACTGCGACACCGCCGTCGCCGGCGGCGCCGAGTCGATGAGCCGCGGCCAGTACTGGGTCCCGGGCCTGCGCTGGGGCCAGCGGATGCAGGACGGCCAGGTGATCGACGCCATGACCGGCGCGCTGACCGACCCGTTC